>JAFGFI010000409.1 GCA_016931185.1 Anaerolineae bacterium | reverse complement strand
TCTGAAACGGGATCGCGCGCGTCCGAGGTGATACGGGCCGTATGTGTGAGCGGTCCTGCAGTCGTGGGAATCATCACCAACGTGGCCGTGGCGTATTCGCCGCTAAGCAATCCCAATGTACAGGTGACGAACTCCCCTACTCCCTCACAGCCGCCGCGTGATGCTTCTGCCGCGAGAAGTAACGTGCCCGCCGGCAGCGTATCGGTGATCACGACATTGGGTGCGTCAGAAGGGCCGTAATTAGTTACGACCACGGTGTAGGTCAATGGCTGCCCGGCAGTGGCCGGATCAGGTGTAGCAAATTGGCCCAGTGATAGGTCGGCTTCGGCAATGCGCGTGATGCGCGTGGTCGCCAATGACCGCGTTGCAGTCTGCGCGCGCGCCATAATTTGGTAATCGTCAAGGGGCAATGATGTCGAAAGGGCTGCATAGACACCGTCGTTGGTCACCCCATCGCCGTGTGTGCCATCGTCGTACAGCGGCAGGGTGATGATTCCACCATCGGTTCCGTACAGTTCGGCGGTAACAGTCGCACCGGCGACCGGCGACCCGCCGTCCATCAGCGTCGTAGAGAACGTAATGCGGTTCTGGGTATCCGGTGCGCTCACTACGAGATCGAACGCTGCCGCGCTCCCCGCAACTTCAGCGGCAACAAAGGTTGTTATCACCTCACTAACAGTGTTCTCCAACACGATCTGCCATTCCCCGGCAGCAGGCGCAACGGTAGAGAAAGCACGGAAGGGTTGGCGGGCCTGCACCGTCCCGGTCGCAACCGACCAGGGCACATCGCCGGAAGGCGCGTGTAGGGTCACACTCACTGATTCCGGCCCGGCAATGGAGACGGTCAACGTAAGGCCATCACCGACAGAAAAGGGTATAACTACGTTATCATTTGCCGCCAACGGTACAGTTTCTACCAAAATAAACTGCGGCACGACGGTCTCGGCCACATCTGTACCCTCGTCAGTATGCGCCACTTCGCGTACTTCCTGCGCCGGCACACTGGAAAGGCGCGGCAACACAAAGGCATCAAACAGCGCGCGTGATTCGGTCATACTGGTATGCCCTATTTTATACAATTGGTAATCGTCAATGTATACCGAGGGATAGGGCCGGCCATACCAAGTGCGTGCAATAGGATCGTACTCACCATCCCAGCCGACGGCGCTTTCTACGGCGACCACCCAATCACACCTGGATGAAAATAAAAGCGGATAAGAAGGCGATCTTAAACAACTATAAAGGATGTCAAGGTTGCCCGCCAACACCGAGAACGGCACATCGCGCCGGTTTGTCACCCACGCATTGAAAGTTTGAAGGTAATCAGGACGCAATTCCAACCTGCCATTTCCATACCCGGCCGGATAAGCTAATGTTGACCCCAGGTTAGGCGTACCGAGCATGACCAGGTGCGTCACAATCGGTTTGTTATCCGGGGTCTTCTCGCGCATAAATGAGTGGATATACTGGCGCGAGATCAACCCACCTTTGGAATGGGCCACAATATCCACGTGCCAGGCATTTTCCCACTCGCGCACTCCCTGGATATAATTATCCAGCCGCCGGGCATTTTCCGATATAGAATAACCGAACTCAACAAAGTCCCCGGTGCGCATCGTCTCAATAGCGTAACCTTCCCAGTTAGGATGGTACGCATGGAGGAAATCAGGATAAGTACTCCAGGCTGCTATAGCGCTACTTCTCCAGCCATGGACCAGGATCACCGGGCGCGGGCGAATCGAGATGGCAATCTCACGCTCGGCAATCAAGCTCTGAGAAGCACCGGACTCTGTACTGTAGATACTCACCAAAATGCGATAGGGGGTCAAGCGCGGGACACGCACCGCGCTCCATGCCGCCCCGGTAGTATCCCAGGTATACTCGACACGCTGCGGGTATTCAGCATACACCGTCTGTAATATTATCCCGCCCGGCAGCACAACACCGGTCTGCGCATCGCGGAATTCAACGCGCACCTTTTCAGGATACTTTTCGTGGTTGACAACCTCCGCGCTCAGGCGCACCTGGTTGCCGTCCACCGTGCTATATATGCCATCACTGCTGGGCAGTGCCACCCACTGCTTATCGGCGACATTCTGTTGCTGCGACGTCACGTCCTTAACTTCAACCCGCCGGCAGCGCGAGAACTCCGACGTATTCCCCTGCGGATCGGTGGCGGTGAGTGAAAGTCCGGCGCTGCGATGCGCCGTCGTTGCAAACTCAAACTGCGCGAGGCCATCGCTGCCGGTTGTGGCGGTGGATGTACCCAGGTAACGTTGGCCCTCGCCATAGCCGGAGGCATCACAAACATCATTGGCAAAGAATTCGATACGGTAGGTAGTATGAGGCTGCGCGTTGAGTACCCCCCTGACGAGCGATTGCTCGCCGACCAACGACGTCAACTGCGGCATGTTCTGCAGCTCATTGGGACCGCTGTCGCCGTCAAACAGATCGTTAGGTGTGACGCCATCGCCACCCAAGTCAATCCCTAATCCATTATTCTGTGCAATGATGTTGGCCGAAAAAGTGTTACCGCTGCCGCTGAGAACGGTAATGCCGGTAAGAACATTATCACGAATTATATTGTTCGTAATACGGGCACGATTGGCACTTTCCAACAAAATACCATGTGCAAACCAGACAATCTCCAATCCCTGAATGGTCACATCATCGGCTATCACATTTAGACCATGAACACCAGCACCGGTCAAGAGTCCATCTAACGTTACCCGGTGACTTTCCGGCTGCGTTGTCGCGTCCACAATAGTCGGGCCGGTCATACTGGGCAGAGCGCTCTCGGGAGAGAGGGTCGGGATTCCCGTGCCCGGCACATCGAAGGTGATGATATCCGCCCCTGCAAGTGCATTAGCCTGCTGGATAGCCGCCCGCAAGGTACACTCTGCTACTTCCTCACCATTGCGCGTGATCGTATACCCCGTGTCACAGATACCATCGTTTACATCTTTGTCGGGCGCGTCGTCAGCGGAATTGACCACCAATCCCACTTGAGCTACCGCGTGTATTGTGTAATAACCCGCGTCGGGTATCTCAACCGTCGTGGCAAAGTTCCCCTGCGCGCCGGCGGTCGTCGACGTTCTATACACATCGTTCACGTAAATCCGTACCTGCGCGCCGGACTGCGCCAGTCCTCTAACCTCGACCGGGCCGGGGCAGATCTCACCATCGCCAGGATACGTGATGAGCGGTGGGATAGCGGGAACCGTTGAAGTCACCGCAGCACTGCTCTTGAGCGTCTCAGTCACAATTTGGCCCTCGATATGGATACGGTTGCGCAGCGTTTGTCCGCTTGCCAGACTATAGGCAGGCGCGCTGCCGCTGATGCGCAGCCAGCCACGGCTTCCAGGGTACAGGCCGTAACTGCCACTCCACGTCGGGTCGCCATCGAACGTCAGTCCCGGTTCACTAAGCTGCGTATCAAGTCGCAACACACCCGGCCATTCTTCGGTTAGCGTGTAACCGGATAGGGCCGGACGATCCGGGTTAGCATTGCGATAACGATAGTCAATCACGTAATCCTGCACAAAGCGCAGATTCTGGCTGCCGGGCATAGTAGTCACGCGCAGTGGCGCAGCGTATTTATCCAGGATCATCCCGGCCGGCCAGGTAGTAGCGCGGCTCTCGTTAGACAGGTTGGCCGCGCACTCTTCAGAAGGATAAGCCGTAATCTTCGCGTCGAGTTGATAACCGGCGTCACTCCACACCTTCGGCCAGACAAGTACCCGCACAACACCCTGCGCCCCGGCAGGCTGCTCACCTAACGCCCACATACAGTGCTGGTCATCCACACAGTTTCCCGGCAATGGATCGGCATCCGCAAAGATAGCCGATTGGGGGAGGGTAACATCCAGGGTAACATTGTGCCCTACACCGGCGGCTGCGTGTGCGGCGGCGTTGCGCCAGGTCAATGTTGCCCAGTACCCGTCGAACATTTCATCCTCACCCAGAGCCACGTGCTGTGGCGCGCTCACACTCACCGTCATATCAGGGCAACGCACCGTTGTATCTACACTCGCCTCCCAGACGTAAGCCAACCCTTCCACAGAGGCCCGCGCTGTATTACGCAACTGGCCGCACGTCACGCCATCGCACGAGATAATTTTAACCTCGAAGTGAATGGTCGCAGTCTGGTCCGGTTCAAGCCAGGCTTGCCAACTGAGCTGCGTTCCACTCACCAGGACAAAACTCCGCGTTGCCCAAGCCGAACCGGGCACATATTCGACCGCCTCCGGCAATGTATCCGTTACATTAACACGCGCGCGTTCCTGTCCAGTATTCTTCACGCGGATCTCGTATGCGATGGTCGCGCCCACCTCAGCTTCAGCAGGGCCATCAGGCAATGAAGACACCGCTTTATCCAACTCCAGATCAAACCCACCCAATTGATAGACAGTAGTTGTAAAAACGGCCCTGTTGTTTGTAGTAACGGCTTCAGCCGTATCCCCTGTAATACCTGCCGTGTTAACCAAGCACGTTCCATCGCTTAGACCGTTGCCAACCTGCACCGTGACCGTGTACGCGCCACCCGCCCCACTCGCCGTCTCACCGAGTGTCCATGTAAGCTGTTGGCCATCGCGGATGTAATCGCCCGTTGCACTGATGAACGTGACCTGCGCGGGCAGGGTATCCGTGAGAACAACCGGATCGGCAGCTACAGAACCGGCATTGCTCCAGGTAAGATTGTAGACGAGTGTACCGCCGGGACGCGTGTAGCGCGGGGCTGTTTTAACAACCCATAGATCGGGCAACGGTAATACAACCGTCGCCGTGAGCGGCGCGGCTATATTGTTCTCCGGGGCCGGGTCCACAGCATCAGTTGGTGTGATACTGGCTGTATTGGTCAATACACCATCATAGAGCGCGGTCGGCGTCACCCAAACCGTCGCCAACGTGAGTGTGGTAGTAGGTAAATTGGCAAGGGTACAGGTAAGCGCCGCGCCACTACTCACACACGTCCCACCGGGAACGATGCCGGCAATACCATCCACGGCCCAGGCCGGCTCAGGACAATCTACCAGCAGCGCGTCTGCCTGAAGCTCCGATGCAGCAGAGCTGGCAAGAGTAAGCACATAGGTGATAGGCTTCCCTCCCTGTACAGGGCCACTTTCCACCCGTGCCTTGCTCAAGCTGAGATCGGCATAGTAAGCAACCTCATCCGCACCGATGTCGGGAGCCGTCCCCATCGGGCGCGGCTGATTATCCACATCATCACTAAGGGTAGTAGCGACGCCGGCATCCCGCGCCGCCGAGGCCGCGCCCAGGTGATAACCGTCGGAGGCCAACACAGCACCTCCCACCAGGCTCCCTGTATCGGTGATCAGCCCCACGGTAGACGTGATCACACTGTCCCATAGCGTGCTGTATAACAGCACCGGGTTACCACCGTCAGCGTTCCCAACCCCCACCGTCTGGCTATAAATAAGTGTATTCGTCATATAGACCGGACTGTTCCACGCATAGATATAGATACCCTCGCCACTGCCCATGTTATTGCCAATCGTATTATGCAGCCAGGGAGCGTTCGAATAACCGCCTGTGTGCACATACACCCCACTGCCGGGATAAGTAGCATCCCCACCGGTATTGTTGATGATGACATTGTTGTTCAAGGTGAGGCCATCATTCAGATACATCCCGCCACCGCTGCGCGGTGCAGTATTACCTTCCACCCGGTTACCCTCCAATGTACCGCTCGCACCGCTGCCAAAATACGCGCCACCTCCACAATCAGCCGCCGTATTCAGGGAAATGACATTCCGGCGCAAATACAATGAGATGTCATAACTACCCGCGTACATAAGGCCGCCGCCATTCCCGTTAGCCGCTGTATTATGGCGAATCTGATTGTCCTCCATTTCGAGGCGAAGGCTGCTATCAAGCGAAATGCCACCGCCATTGTTCTCCGCAATATTATTTTCCACCCTATTGCCGTCGAAGGTGACGCCGGCGCCACCCTGCCAATAATCCGCCTCAATGCGCGCGCCGCCGCCATCATAGCAGGTATAGTTATCGCGGAAGATATTACCCACAACATCGGCGTCGCAGCGCCCAATCAAAGCGCCGCCGCCACTACCGGTTGTAGCCGTATTGCTATAAAAAGTGTTGCCCTCAATGCGCACGCGGGTATCCGTTTCATCACACTCCCAGGTCAAAAGCCCGCCGCCTTTTTCGGCTGTGTTATACTGAATCAGGTTATTTCTGATGATCGGATCGGCCTCCTCGCGATCAACAGTAATACCACCGCCCCAGCCCGTGATATTTGTACTCGGGTTCTCAGGATCATAACTACCGTAGTTATATGCAATGATGTTGTTCTGCACTATCGGACTGGCGCGCAAAATATAGATACCGCCCCCCATATTGCTGTTGACTCTGCTGTTCCGGGCATTCCCATGAGTAATATAGAAGCCCGCAATCGTCGGCCTCACGCCCACGCCTTCAACAACTATAGCCCGGCCCAGAAAGTGTGGATCGAGGGTCGTCGTGTAGACGGTAGGATCCCACGCCAGGAAATTCGCACTGTAACCTCCCTGGAGTGTGAGAGTTTTGGTAATGTAGACAATCTCCTTGCCGCTGGCGTTGAGTGTGTCACAGTACCCCGCCACCTTGATGAGATCACCATCACCGGCTGCGTCTACAGCCTCCTGCAACACGGAATAAACCATCCCGTTAAGGTTAGCGAAACAATATTGAAAAAGCAGCGGGGTGGTGAGTGTATAGCGCGACTCGGCGCTGCGGGCGGTCAACGTGTTCGTTATCGGCAGGGGCATATCTGCGATAGCAGGAGGAGTAGGTGTCATCTGCGCCGTCAATGTGACCCACACCCGCGCCCCGGCAGAGAGGTTTCCCAAGGCACAGGTCGCTCCACCGCCATAATTGCCGACGAGGTCACACGTCCCGTAACTGCTCGCCACATTCACCGGACGCTGTTGGATAGGCAGCGTATCGGTAAGTACCAGGGCGGTCGCGTTCCCACCGGTGACCGTGATTACCATCATATACGTAACGGTTCGGCTATGCGCCAGCCGGATCTCACTGGGCGTCACGACCAGTTGTAATGCCGTCCCCGTAATCTCATCCGCGCCCAGATCGTAGCCTGTGCCTGCCGGGCGCGGGTCACCCTCCAGGTCTTCCCAAAAACCGTCTGTGTGTAGCGCGTTTCCCTCTGCCGGCGAACCCATCTGCAAATGATACCCATCTGCTGCAAATAGCGGGTCACCGTAAACATTGTGTGTACTGCCTGCTACCGTGCCGGTAATGTCGGTTCCGTTATTATGCCACAGCACTCCCTCCACATTCAGCGTGCCACCATCCCATAATGAGGTGTAGATGCCGGTAGTATGGCTGGACACAATCGAATTGCGCAGTGTCACACGCGAATTCCAATAAGCATACACAGCACTCTGCTGTCCGTCGCGGCCGGTGTTACGGGCAAAGGTATTGTGTAACCCATCCAATGTAGCATCATTGATGTACACCCCGGTTCCCTCGCCCCAGGCATAATTGTCCACCAACACGTTGTTTTCCATATAAACGCGGCTGCCATCATACACATACATACCACCGCCACTGCCATAGACCAGGTTTCCAGAAATGAGGTTCTGCGTAAAGGTAAAGGCACTATTGTAGTCTACATACACGCCTCCCCCGTTACCATAGGCTTGATACTCCCCATCGGGGCAAAAGTTGCCGGTGATGATATTACTCGCGACCAACCCACTCCCACCGAGATACAAGCCCCCACCATCCCCACTGACACTATCCCACGTACCGCTGTTGTTGACAACACGATTTTGGCTAATGATGAGGTTTTCCCCTCTAACTGCCAGCCCCGCACCATCGCTGGCGTGGTTGCCGGTAAAGGTATTATTTTTGATACTGACAGCATCACCCTCAACGCGCAGCCCACCCCCCAGAATATGCCAATTTTGCTCCGGGTCATTATCTATAAATGTATTACCGCTGATTACAGCACCAGAAGTGGCAATGTACGCGCCTGCGCCGCTCGCCCGGTAATTGCGGGCAAATACATTGTCCTGGAAGGCAACAGTCCCATCCTTAGCGTATACACCGCCGCCAACCCCACTCCGGTTACCACTGATAACGCTGCTGGCAATCAAAAGGCTGCCGCCGTCAGCATAGAGACCGCCACCTTCTCCTGTATCACTGCCACCACTGCCGCCGGAAGCGGCGTTGGCCTCCAATGTAGTATTGTGTAGTAATACATCGCTATTGAACGCGCCAATAGCGCCCCCCCTCACCGCGTTAATATACGCGCCCCCCATCTGATTGTAGAACAAAACGCTATCGAATATGCTCAAACTGCCACTGTAGATATACACTCCCGCGCCGCTAGCCTGGGAACAGCCTAAAATCGTGTTGCTGTAGAACGTCGTCTCACTGAGGATGAGGGCCGCGTGGAGTGCATATACACCGGCCCCTGCATCGCACGCTCCACCGCAGTTGCTTGTATCATAGATGTGCGAACCGCCCAGGCCATTGGCCCTACCGCCGGTGAGATGCAACCCGGTAAATGTCACTGTAACCGGTCCGCTGATCACCGCCGCGCGACCCAGTCCCCGCGCATCGAGCGTGGTTGTGTAAAGTGCCGGGTTCCAGGCAGAAAAATCCAAGTTGTAACCACCGCGCAAGATCAAACTACGGTCAATGAAAACTACCTGCGTGATACCCGAACGCGCCTGCACGCCGGTATAGACGCCTGTCGCCACGTGGATCTCGTCACCAGACGTGGCAACGTCTACAGCAGACTGTACCGAGGTATAACATGGTGCCGGCTTCCCCGCGCAATCCGGCGCGACGTAACGTATTGCCGCCTGTGGCGCGCGCAGCACAGGGTGTGGCAGGTCTTCAATGGACGCAGCCATACTTCGTGTACCCAATCCGAAGAAAAACAACAACAATCCCGCGAAAACGAACAAGATGGATATAATCCAATATACGCTCTTCTGCCTAGACATTCTCATACCTCCTGTAAATAACCTAAATTGTTAGCTATCACGGAGAAAGGAGGTTTTTTCGCACGCGGCAAGAGCCGCGTGCGAAAAAAAACACCCTTTTCTCTTCCACTACCACAAGGTAGCAACTTGCGTTAAATAACCTAAGTTGCTAGCTATCACGTGAATTGCTCTTTTTCGCCCCTAGGGGCGAAAAAGAGCAGGGGAAAAACCACCCCTTTCTCCTCCACTACCACGAAGTGGCAACTTGCGTTAAATAATGGCGCCGGAATCGGACCTCCATGGATACAAATTTTTGTATAGAAATGAGTAAGTTTAGACAAAGAACTTCTAATCCACCAGCACCCGGTACACCTGGTATTGCTTATATAACTTCGCTCCCATGCGTTCTGCCAGTACGGGTGTATCCGGATTATCTGCCGAAGTCAGGGAAAGATCGAGCCAGGTGTACCCCTTCGACTGCGCGCGCTTCACCATCTCCTCAAAAAGCAGAACGGCGACGCCGGTCTTCCAGTAACGCGGTTTGACCAAAACACTCTTTACTGCCAGACACTGAGGCTGGCGGCGCAACGCGAACCACAATTGTATGTAATTCCACGGATAGCGTAGGCCATTCACGTGGATAAAGGCTTCGTTAAGGTTGGGCACCCCCGCAAACCAGCCGGCATTGTCGCCCTTCACCTCAGCAAACAACACCAGATCGGGGTCTGCTATCTTGCTAAATTGCTCGACCAGGGCAACAACACTTTCACGCGGCCAGGGAATGAAATCATCCAGGTGATCCAATGCTACATTCAACAATTCGTGAACGCGATCTACTTCGGCATCCCACTGTCCAAGGTTTGCACCCCGCACAATGATGTCCTCCCGCTGCCGGACCTTCGCCGCGAGGGAGTTAAGATGCTGTACAGCCGGATTGTCCGCATTTAAATCGAGGGCATACGCCAGATTTGTCGCCCGGGCCGGTTCAAATCCATAACGTTCCACAAAATCCTGATAATAAGGCGGTGTGTGTCCGCAGAGCAACACAGGAGAACGATCACGGCCTTCAATGAGAATGCCATAGCCATCCTCATAATCCAGGTTAAAGGGACCGAAAAGCGCGGTTAACCCGCGCCGTTTGGCCCATTCGCGAGCATAGGTGAAGAGGCTCTCCGCTACTGCATAATCCTCAATACACTCGAAAAAACCGAACACACACTCGCGCGTGCTTCGGGCCGCGTTCGTGGGAGGATCTTCGGCAAGGCAAATCGTGCCCACCGGCTGCCCATCGCGCCAGGCGATGAAGAACGCCACCGTCCCTCGTTCAAAAAACGGTCCTTGCTGTTTGACAACGGCCCTGGCGCGCTCCGGCAACAGCGGCGGCACCCACAATGAGTCGTCCCGGTAGATGCGCCACGGGAAAGTAAGAAATATACGGCGTTCTTTGGCCGTTTGGACAGGTTTGATTTCGATGCTCATCCGTGCTTTGATCTCCTAATAAGGTTGTAAAGACGTAAAATGTGATGCGTGATGCGTAATTTGTTCTAGTCTGCCGACGACGCACGGCGTTGCTCCAGATCTTGTACCAGTTGGGTATAGCGCGCGCGGGTCAGTGGGTACTTGAAAGCGAGAGCTATGCCCAGGCATAACAATACTGCCGGGATGGGGCCGATGATCAGCCGGATACCCCACAGCGCACTGGAGGGCTGTTGCACGGCATTGGGGATATAGCCGGTTACATCCAACAACAACAACGCGAGCGGCACCGCAATCGATGAGGCGATCTTTTCTGCCAGCGTAGTCAAACTGTAGAACATTCCCTCGTAGCGCTCACCGGTCTCCCACTCACCCCACTCCACCGCGTCGGGGATGAGCGACCAGGGCAACACATGCGCCGCGCTGACGCCGATGCCGGCCATTACACACAGAAAATAGATCGCGGGCAATCCGGTAGTGGCGTTCACCGTAATCAGCACCAGTTGGGTGAACGCCCAGAAAGCAATCCCCACAATGTAAGCCCATTGCTTGCTCTTGTGCCGCGAAGCCCATTCCCAAAAAGGCAACGCCACAATAGCAGTGACAAATATCAATCCCATGATGATGTCACTTTGTGTTTCGCGCAGCATCACATATTTGACAAAGTAGAGCAAACTGGCCTGGACGATACTGACGACAACCCACGTACACAAGAAAATCCCCAAACTTATGACAAAAGCCCGGTTGCTTTTGGCGGCACGCAGTGATTGCCACAAGCTTGGTTGCGCCTGGATCATAAATACCTCGCGTTCCCGCGTGCCAAAGAAGGTAATAAGCACAGCCAATGCCGCCGCAGTGCCAAAGATAACGCCCATCGTCATCACGCGTGACGCGTTTTGCGGTGTAAAGGATCCAACAATCGCCAGGGGCAGTGTAAATGAGATAAGACTGCCCAAGATGGAGAAGAACATGCGGTAGGAAGTGAGCGCAGTGCGTTCATCATAATCCGGGGTCAGCTCAGGTGTGAGTGCGAAATAGGGCATGTAGACAAACGTAGCCGCCGCGTCAAAGACAACGTAAGCCATCGCGTAATACACAGCGAGGGCTATAGGGTTAGTCCACGGAGGTCGCCACCAAAGGAGTGTAAAAACCAACGCGTAGGGAATAGCCCCAAACAGCAGGAAGGGCCTGCGCCGCCCCCAGCGCGTCCGCGTGCGATCCGAGATATGGCCGATGAGCGGGTCGTTGATATAATCCCAACTACGCCCGATGAAGATAGCGGCAGCCGCAATACTCGGCGCGATCCCAACCACATCTGTGAGAAAAATGGCGAAATACGCGCCGAGCAAGGTAGAGGTCAAACTGAAGCCGGTGTCCCCCGCGCCATAAAAAAGCTTGGTACAACGTGATAATCGCGCTGTGGGGGATGGAGACTGCAGTGCAGCCTGTGTTTCCGTGTTCTGTTTCATAAGGCCCTCACTTATATCCGTGTTTGATGTCTTCATATAAGATACGAGGCTTTTTATTTTTGTCCAGCAAGTTATATTAAACCACAGAGATGACGGACAACGCGCGATGGATAGCGCGGCTACGGGAAACGACAACGGGGAACGCGCTATGGAAAGCGCGGCTACATCCGGGCGAAATGCGAAACTTTGACGCCCACCCCTGTAGATTTCTACAGTAGCCGTCACGTCCGGACCATGTTACACTTAGATCCCGATAAAGAACAAGTTCCCTCATCATCACCTTCCTGGAAGCGAAAAACAGCTTCCAGGAAGGAAACATACGGGAAGTTATTACTTTTATAAGCTCTTAGTCAATAGCAGGGTTTACATCGATGGAAACCATCCCCCATCAATGTAAAAAGGAGTGAGATCTTATGCAAAAATGTCTATCGGAGTCGGAGAATGGCTTGCAAATGTGGACAGGGGCATTGCCTTATGCCATATTAGCCTGTGCAATCATCCTGTCACTGATGTACTTCTGGTTTGCAGTTGCCGACCGCTATACAGTTTTCCTGTATTATCACGATATGGGACCATATTATCCTGACACATCGCCCTTCAGCCGTGTCACCATCAGCCGTTATTGGATGACGGGATTAGTTGCAAGCGGAGCCGTGATGGTACTCACCACAGGGTTAACTTGGCTCCTGGGACGATTGATGAAGGGGTATCATGTCCCGACGTGGTGGCGTGTGTGGATTGTCGCTACATTATTACTTATGATCGGCATCCCGTGGATTACAATGACGGTCAATTGGCCGACTTTACCGCTGAGACACGCCGCGCAAGTGACAATGGTGACGATACTTGGGTTAGCCTTCGCGCTACTCCCCCTGCAGTTAGCGGCGGAACGTCCCCGGTATCTGATAGGACTTAGTCTTGATGGCAGCGCGCTAACGCTATTCTTGCTCTATGCGGTGAAGGCCGAATTAGTGCCACGTTGGCTATCAGATGGCCGTATGGAGTGGATTAGAATGTGTGCAGCCGTTTGTCTCAGCGGCGCGGTAGGGCTACTACTCCTTACCGGCCTGCGCACCTGGCGGCGACTGCCAGTGCCTTCTATACAAGAGACAATCGTAGCAAGCTTCTGCATAGCCTATTTACTGATGCCCCTGGCGCATTATATCATTGGCACCAATGGCTACTTTTACCTCAGTGACAGCGACAACTTCTTTGCACAAAGCTGGTTACTACAACTCGCGGTCTGGCTAATCGCCGGCATTCTCGTCTCCGGTGTCCCTCACTTGTGGCAGCATCTTTTAATTTGGCGGCGGCACAATGGGTTAACATAACCCAAGTTGCTACCTATCACGTGAATTTTTCTCTTCCGCTACCACAAGGTAGCAACTCGCGTTAACATAGGAAAAGTTCATCCACACAGCAGATATTGTGCCGATGGGAGAAGATCCTCGAGGCTTGCCACTAGCAGGGCTGGCTGGATTGACTTGAAATAAACGCTCGCCATTTGTTTGCATTGTAAATAAAAGAGATTTATAATAATGAAGGTGGGTTTTAGGGGGCAAAAGGAGGTGTACTCGTAAACTAAAAGTATAGTCAGTTTTACATCCATTTTTTCACGCCACATTGTTTAGTCAGAATATTTGATCATTATTCATACCAACGCACTCCACATCGCAGCAATCTGTTTTTCTTGTTAAGATTAGTCACTATGTTTTTCGAAAAGGGGGGTTAACCATGAATTCGATCCTCGTTCTGATTTTAGGTGCCGTGGCAATCGTCGTTGGATATGGTTGGTATGCCCGTCGCATTGATCGCGACGTTATCCAGCCTGATTCCAAAAAGGCAACCCCGGCCAAGATGTACATGGATGGCGTAGATTTTACACCCGCCAGTCGCAATGTGTTGTTCGGTTATCAATTCAAGTCCATCGCGGCCTTAGGCCCCATTACCGGCCCGATTATCGCCGTGCAATGGGGATGGTTCCCTGCACTACTCTGGATTATCCTGGGTACATTCTTCATTGGCTGGGTGCAGGACTACGGAGCCATGATCATGGGTGTGCGCCGCGAAGGAGACTCAATGGGCGCGTTGAGCTATAAGTTCATTTCGCCCCGCGCGCGCACTATC
>JAFGFI010000408.1 GCA_016931185.1 Anaerolineae bacterium | reverse complement strand
TCGGCATTCCTACACCGGCGGTAGATGGCAATGTGCGCCGCGTGATGGCACGGGTACTGGCGACTGCAACTCCCTCTTTCCCAGAACTCGAGGCTGCTGTGCGCGCCTGGTTGCCCGATGATGCTCCCGGTCCGTTTACCGAAGCGCTGATGGAATTAGGCGCGACGCTTTGCCGCCCCCGCTCCCCTAAGTGTCTGTTTTGTCCCTGGCGCGATCTGTGCCAGGCTCGGGCATTGGGCCAGCAACAGGATTTTCCTGCACCTAAGCCGCGCAAAGCTATCCCGCATTATGATGTCGCTGCTGCCGTGATTCTGCGCGAGAATAGCACTGTTCTAGTAGCACAACGCTGTCACGAGGATATGCTTGGTGGTTTATGGGAATTTCCCGGTGGCAAATGTGAAGCAGGAGAAACACTGCCCGATGCGTTGCACCGCGAGTTGCAAGAAGAAATGGGGATCGATATTGCTGTGGGTGAGCCTCTTATCACCCTGAAACACGCCTATACTCACTTTCGCATCACACTGCACGCCTTTGTGTGTCAATGGATGGCCGGAACACTGCGCTGCATTGACTGTGAGGACTTTCTCTGGGCCACCATAGAAGACCTACGCGCATTGCCTATGGCAGTCACCGATCGCAAAATAGCAGAAGTCGTTGAAGCGCTGTTGCTGAAAACGTGAAACGAGGACCCTCTAAACTCCTAACTCTTAACTCGTGTGTTTAGTCTCCTTGCAGTTTATCCCACCAGAATTGCCAGAAAGGGGCAGGCGTGGGGGTAGGTGTGGGCGTGAGTGTGGGAGTCGGAGGTAATGTGGGTGTGGGTGTGGGCAAGATGGGTATGACCAGCGTCTCGCCGGGGAGTGTCATCCGCGCCTCTTCGCGTGCCCACGCCTCCACATAAGCGTCACTCTCAACCCATTCCAGCCTGGCCTGCAGTGTTGCCTGCTGTATCAGGGCTTCTTCTAACCGGGGTTCCAATGTTGCGAGCTTCTCGCGCAAGGTTCTATTCATCCTCCATGCTGCAGAGAACGCTGAAGACAGCAAAATAACCAGGAGGGTCAGCCCCCCCCAGATCAACCACGAAACCCGTTTGATGGTGGAATGTTCGTTTTCTTTTGCCATAGTATTAGTATAACTCAAGTCACGACTTTTGCACCTTAATAAGAGATACCTACAAAGATTGGCTTGACAACCGGTGTAACTCGTTGTAACATGTACATATAACTAGGAGTTACATGCACGGTGATCCTATGAATAAGGCCATTTCCAAATTGGAATCCAACCGGCAAAAGGGCAAACACCAAGTGGATGACCAAAGAGCCAACATCCTGGATGCTGCCGAGAAGCTGTTTCTGCAACAGGGCCTGGAAAACACCAAAATGGTAGACATCGCCGCCCAGGCTGGCATCACCAAGGTCACGCTCTATCGTTATTTCCCAAACCGTGATGTCATTGCGCTTGAAATTCATGTGCGTATGATGAACAAGATTGTGGCCCTGGTAGATTCAGGGGATCAGGATATTTCTCTCAAGGGTACGAAAAAACTGGCCTGCTCCATGATTCGCAACTTCGATGAGCTGCGCGACGCCTATCGCTATATGGGTATGTTTGACAGTCTATATCTCGACCTCACCCCCGGCATGGCTCTGCCCCAATGGACCAAGAGCCAGCTCATCGCATTTACCTGGAGTGGAGTAACCCTGGATGAGGCTATGCGAGAGGATCCCCAGGGCAATCGTCTTATCATGATTATGAGTACGGTTATCTGGTTTCTGGAAAAGCTGGCATTACGCGGCGAACTCACCTGGAGCGATCAAGCGATTCCACTGGAAGAGCATTTAAAGTCATTTGAAGAAATGATTATGGGCTATATTGACCAGTTGTTGCGCATACAGGATCTCAAAGAAGTAAGATCGACGTGAAAAATATACCATTCAAGCCCCATTTAAAATGATATTGGGGCAAGTAAATTACCTTACGTAAGGAGGAACTATGTCTGAAAAGATGAGTGTGTTCGATTTTCCAGAAATTCGCTGGAAGGGCCATTGGATATGGGTCCCTGAGGATAAGATCGAGATGGGTATGGGTATGCCCGGCAGTGAGCCAGGTCCGCGCCAGGAATCGCATGGACTGTTTCGCAAGTCCTTCACCCTAGATGCCGTCCCGGCACACGTCCCGGCACGTATCACTGCCGATTCGCGTTACGCGCTCTATGTCAACGGGCAGGAAGTTTCGCGCGGGCCGGTGCGCAGCCAACCACGACGTATGATATACGACATGGTGGATCTGGCCCCGGTGCTAAAGACCGGCGAAAATGTGATCGCCATTTACGTAAAGTTTTACGGCCGGCCTAATTCTTTCTATATCCCTGCTGTGCCAAACTCCGGGCTGGGCAAGACAGGCGCGCTGGTGTTCGAGGCGGATCTGGGTCCGGCAGGTTGGCTGGTCAGTGATGCTTCCTGGAAGGCAACCAAAAGTAATGCCTGGGGAGTGCATGATCAGACAGGCCTTGACATGATCGGCGGTGGCGTGCCGGTTGAGCAATTGGACGCGCGCAATCTCCCGGTAGGTTGGAAAGGCGTGGGCTTCGATGACAGTGTCTGGCCATGCGCCCAGGTATTGCGTGCCATTCACATCGGCGGATTCGCCCACTCGCAGCCGCCGACCGACCCTTATGGTCCGCTCTACCCGCGCCCGATTGCCCAATTGGGGGGGGAGGTGGTTGCCCCGGTGGGCGCGAAGGCCGAACCGCTCCAGGATGCGGTGGATACATCCATTACCCTACCGGCAGCGCGGGTGGTTTCAACAATGAATCTGCCGGCCGGCCCGGCCAATGCAGTTACGTTCCCGTTCCAGGTCGAGTTCGGTTCGGGAGGCGCGCGGTTAGTTGTGGATTTTGGTCGGATTGTAGCCGGGTTGGTGCAACTGGAGGTCTGTGCCCCAGCAGGGACTACCTTTGACCTGTGTTATGTGGAAGACCCCCTCACCGGCAAGGAGCAAGGGTTTAACGCGCCACATAACGGCAGTTGTTATATCGCGCGTGGTATGGATGATTTCTTCGAGGCTTTTGATACGAACGGCCTGCGTTATATCTATCTTGTCATCCACGGCACCGGCGGCCCGGTGACGATTAATCACCTGGCGGTGCGCGAGATGATCTACCCGTGGACGCCCGGTGCTTCATTTGAATGTTCTGATCCTGAGCTTAACCGGCTTTACACCGCCGGCATCCGCACGGTTAACTTGAACTCGTTCGACGCATTCACTGACTGCCCGACCCGCGAGCAGCGCGCTTGGGTTGGCGACAGCGTCGTCCACCAGATGGTCCACCTGGCGAC
>JAFGFI010000407.1 GCA_016931185.1 Anaerolineae bacterium | reverse complement strand
TAGCGAATAGCGAATTACGAATAACGAATTACGGATTCAATTTTCATCCTACTGCTGGTGAACGCCCGGCGTTAATGAGTAATTCCTTTGTTATTCATCTCACATCTTCACGTTTCACGTCCGCCACCGCGTCATCCCACCGTATGGGCAACATAAACGTAAAGCGACTGCCACGGCCTACGACACTTTCAGCCCAGATTCGGCCCCCGTGCAATTCTACGATCTCCTTGGCAACGGACAACCCTACACCCAAACCCTCGTGATGGCGTGTCAGGTGATCCTCCACCTGGTAGAAACGATCGAAGATCCGTTCCAGCTTTTCCTTGGCGATACCGATGCCGGTATCCACCACCGAGACTGCCACCATTCCCGTGTGCGGGCGGATGCTCACCTCAAGCTGGCCCTCCTCCGGCGTAAAAGTCACAGCATTGTTGAGTAAGTTGCTCAGGGCCAGGCCAATCTGGGAGCGATCGACACACACCGTAATCGGGCGAGCAGGAAAATTCTTGCGCAATGTCTGTCGCTTACCGTCTGCCAGGGGGCGCCATTGCTCGCTCACTTCATCAATCAAATCTTGCAGTTTGAAACAGACCCGTTCCTGATCGCCCAGACCATGTTCCAAATACTCCAGGTTAGTAATCTGATCAATGATGCTCTGCAACTGGCGCGCGCCCTTGAGCACCATATCAATCTCACCGGTCGCACTGGGCGCGGAGTGCTCGCGCAGAAAGCCTGCGTAGCCTAACACGACCATCAGGGGGGTACGCAGTTCGTGCGACACGATACTGATAAAGTTGGATTTGAGGCTGTCCAACTCTGCCAGGCGGCGGTTGGCATCACGTAAGCTGCGAATCAAGCGCGCGTTCTCAATCGCCACCGCCGCCTGTGAGGCCAGCGAGAGCAAAATCTCCACATCGCCCTGGTTAAACGGCTCCCCGTTACACTTGTTCAACACTTCCAACACCCCGATGCAGTGCGTGCGCAGATTCAGGGGTACACCCAGGATGGACTGCGTATGGAAACTTCCCAGGCTATCGTCCACACCCGCGTAATGGCGCGAATCCTGACTTACATCGCCCACGATCAACGGCTCCCCACTCTTGACGATCGTACCCGCGATACTGCCCTCCATTGGCACTTTGATCTGGCTCAGTTCCTCCTGCGGCGTGCCCGAGGATGCAACAAAAAACAGATCGCCAGTGTGCTCATCTACCAACAGAATGGACGATGCCTCCGCCTCGAGGATTTCGGTCGCCGTATCCATAATCAATTGGAGCAAGTGGTTAAAGTCCACCGTAGAATTCAACAAGCGGCTAATTGCCACCATCCGGTTCAAAAACATCACCTGCTGTTGCAGTTGTTTGAGTGCATGCTGCGGATTATCGATCAAAGGGGCCGTTGCCATATACACCTCCGAAAAATAGTCGTCAGTCTAAAAGTTTATTTGCTCCTGTATAAACTTCTTCCACTTTCAATGCTGCCGCACCATGGCCGGGAAGCCGTGCTGGATTCCATGCTTTCATGTCGTCGAATATAACACCCTCCTCGTAGTATTCAATACGCCCCTTAATCTGATAGGATACTCCTTCTTTTGTCATAAAAAGCATGGATCCTTTACTACCTGCAAGTATATTCTTCAGTGTCTTAGAAAAGTAGTTATTTGCAACAACGATCGTATCTTCGCTGAATTTTGATACGCAGGTTGCATATATCGCGTTAGGGATTCCCTCTCCATCTACAGTTGAAAAAATAACGGGGCCTTCCCGATTCTCCCATGCTTGACTCACTTTTTCAGGTAATGCTGCCATGATTGTTCTCCTTTTTATTGTAATGACTGTATAATAGACTGTCCGGCGACTTCCAACGTGAAAGAGGTTGCGCCTGCAGGCAGCGTGAACTTGAGCAACGCGGGCAGGCCGGTGTCAGAATAATTCTTGACAACCTTACCACTCGAATCCTTAATAATCCCGTGATCGGCAACGCGGGCATTCTCATCCACTGCCTCGGCGAAAATCTCGGCCAGGTTCTTCATCTCCAACGCCATCTTGTGATCCCAGAGATCAATGTCCCCCGTATCCAGGTCATCCAGTTCCGACAACTGCGCCTCATCTACCTCCTCACCCAAACCGATGAGCACCAGTTTTACCGGGTAGTGCCGCCCTACATCAATGTCTTGGGCCAGTTTTTCACTGTAGGCCTTTACCTGATCCATATCGTCCACGATACCATCGGTAATGAAAATATAGATACCCCATTCATTACTCGTAAACCTATCCACAAAATATTTGACTGCCGGCAAGAGTTGGGTTCCTGTCCCCCATAGATTAGGGCCTTTAAAGTCGTAGGTCTCGGCGATCTGGGCTTTCAAATCTCCTACTTCCTCAACCTGTGCCCCCCCTGGACCTACGGCCCAATAAATGACTGTCACACTTCCATCAGCATCTACCTTGTTCGCCAGGTAGGAACTCATCTGCTGCGCCACCGGCTTCACATAGTTCGGGGTAGCACTGGCAAAGATGGAGGACACCATCCCGGTCACACCAAAGGCCTTGCGCATTGAGCCGGAGCCATCAATCGCCAGTCCGGTCTGCACCCCTTCACGGTTAGGCTCCATCAAAATAGAAACCACCACATACGTACTGCCATCCGTCTGCGGATACACATTAACCTCACCAAAAGGTTCTACTACATGACTCAGTTGCATTTCACTTAACTCCTTTTTAAGATAAAAGTTATTGCAGAATATTTATCATTACTCAGCTAAGGTGGGACGCACTTTACTTGCGTTGAATAAAGCTCGTTGTGGTAACCGATTTCGTCGTTTTAAGGCGTAAAAGTGCGTCCCACCTAAGTAGTTACGAATATTTTTTATTTCCCGAGCTACACCCCGGAAATAAAAAGGCCTTCATAAAGCAAAGTTATGTCATTCCAATATCTACGACAGGCTGGGTTACACTCTGTCCTGCGACCTCCAGAGAAAATGCCGTCGCGCCGGCCGGCAATGTAAATGCCAACAACGCGGGAACACCGGTATCCCGGTAATCCACCACCACTTCGCCGCTCGTATCTCGGATCACGCCACGCGGCGCAATAATCACACTCTCACTCACCACCTCGGCAAAAATCTCCGCCAGATGCTGCATGTCCTTGGCAATTTTGTAATCCCACAGATCCACATCTGTGCCCGTTTCCAGGTTATCTAATACCGCCATCTGTGTTTCGTCAATCCGGTGTCCAACACCCACCAGCACAAATTTGAGAGCGCTGCGCTGCCCGGCGGCGATCTGGTGGGCGAGATGAGTAGTATACGCCTTCACATCCTCTAAATCATCAATCCGTCCATCCGTGATAAAGATCCCTAAACTCCAAGAGGCTCCCATAAAATGCTGGATAAAGTAACGGATCACGGGCAAAAGGAAGGTATGGTTCCCATAGTGACGCGGCCCCGCAAACGTCGTACTTGCAATCTCCATAGTAGATAATGTACCTACCGGCTCTATCGCGCGACCATCGTCGCCGGTCGCCCAGTAAACGACCGTAGTACAGCCGGTGGCATCTACCTTCTCAGCCAGATACGTACACATCCGCTGCACGAAAGGGGAGACGATGTTCGGCGCGCCCCTGCGCTGCGCCCCAAACCAGGGCATCATTGTACCAGAACCGTCGATCGCGATCCCCGTCCGCGCTCCCTCAATCGCTTGCTCCACCAAAATATAGGCTCGCACGCCCAAACTCCCATCGGATTCCCGGCACACCACTACCTTTGCAAACGGGTCAACCGTCTGCGAAGGACTCAGTGTATAGGTAACTCTGTTTTTCATCAGCACATCCATGCAGCTTCACAATGCCTGTGTCACCACCTGTCCCCCTACATCCAAACTAAAGGACCCTGCTCCCTCTGAGGACAAATCAAACCATAACAATGCGGGAAGTCCGGTGTCCCGGTAATCCTTAACCATATTGCCCTGAGCATCCTTCACCACGCCCATACCCGGCGCAATCACCACCGACGCGCTAACCGCCTCGGCGAAGATCTCGGAAAGCTGTTTCATCTCGCGGGCAATCTTATGATCCCACAAATCCACATCTGTGCCAGTCTCTAGATCATCCAATGCTTCCATCTGTCGCTCGTCACATTCATCTCCCACGCCGATAAGCACAAACTTGAGCGGATTACGTTTTCCCCCGGCAATCTCGCGCGCCAAGCCCACACAATACCGCTTCACTTCGTTCAAATCATCCAGCACCCCGTCCGTAATAAAGATATACAATCCCCAGGGGGGTTCGGTGAAACGTTCCACAAAATACTTGATCGCCGGCAATAAATGCGTTCCATTCCCAAATTTCTGTGGACCGGGAAATGAGGTAGAATGACACTCCGCGCCGGTCAAATCCCCGGCGAACTGAATCTCGCGCCCATCACCGGTCGCCCAATAAATAACCGTCGTTCCACCGTCGGCATCGAACTTAGAAAGATAGTCCGCCATCTCCTGCACCTGCGGTTCGACAATATTATCCATATAACGGAATACGCCGCGCGCGAGCAGTTCATCCAGGGCTTCTTGTGACCAGACTTTGTACCGGCGTCCATCGCGATCAATGAACTTCACCAGACCACGCCGGCGGTAGAGTTCCACATCCCGCTCAGAAGCCTGCCCCTGCAACACCCGGCCAAAGGGCTTCTGCATAGACGCACTGCCATCTACCGCCACCCCGGTCTGCATTCCCTCAATCGGATGTTCCATCAAAATATAAGCCCGCACGCGCTTTCCACCATCCGGCAACTCCCAATAGTTAATCTCGCCAAAAGGCTCCGTCAACATAGCACTGGCCAAAGTATGCATCGTCCTTACCACCGGCGTCTCTTGCGGCAATCCGGACGACTGTGACTTAGAACCAAAAACTTTTTTGAAGAAACCCATTTTCATCTCCTGTGATCATTTGGGTGTGCTTCATTTGAGTTAGTGGGTACGTCAAACGTCAGACGTCAAACGTCAAAATGCACTCCTATTTGACGTTTAACGCAAGTACACTCTCCAACTCAAGTGAAACACACCCCTATCATTTAGCGCGACTATTTACGAATATTACTGACTCTACTGAAAAAAGCCCTATTTACCGCAGAGTCGCAAAGGACACGGAGAAAATTTCAAATGACATGTAATAAAATCTATGGTTGCGCTCCAAAAGATTAACTTTATTAAGTTTTGGTTTAAAATCTCTGCGACCTCTGTGTCTCTGCGGTGAGATCTCCAGTTTTTTCAGTGGACTCATTACTACACAAGGTTGATAAACTTTCAACCGTAACGCATTACGCAGCACGGCACAGAAAGTTTCATGTTATGGTCAGCCGCACGCCGATCGGATATCTTTCACCCGCACATTCTACGACGACGGCATCCGGTATTTTGTAAGTTTTAGCTCGCAAGACCGATACCCGCCCGGTCAAGGTCAATTCCAACACCACAACCTGTCCAGGTTTCCACGAAAATTTCGCGGGAGCTACAACAAGCCAGGGTAACGTACTCCGTGCCGTTCCTACTGCCGACGGAACAGCAGAAGGATTGGGAACATTAAGCTTATGTGTGGGTAAAGTCGCGATCCCAGGTGTCATGACTCCAAAATCAACATATAATTCTCCCATTGCCGTCACTTGGGACGGCGACATCGCCTGGGCCACAGGTTGCGGCTGCAACGCAGATCTGACGCGGGCAAACTCCCGCACCACCTCCAATCGCACTGCGACTGGATAAGACTGTCCCGCTGCCTCAATCACCAGGGCGTCGGGAACCTCGTATACTTTAGGTCGCAAGCGTGTGCCCACATCTTCCAGAGTAGTCTTCAGCACACACGTTTTCCCCGGCTTGCATGAGAAGGATGCAGGTATAACCGACAGCCAGGGCAACGTACTCCGCACTGTGCCGCTTATAGCTCGCTGATGTGTCAGGTGCAACTCACGCACGGGCAAAGGAAACATTCCCTCAGAGACCACACCAAAATCCAAATCGATTCCATCTGGAAAGGATAAAGCCGGCACTTCTATATCTGTCTGGGCTTCTGATTTCTGCACTGGCGTTGTAATTTGAGAACCTGAAGCGACACCTACACTTGGTGACACCACCTCCAATTGCACGCCTATCTCTCGCTTGCGCTTCCCCTCAATCTCCACAACCAGGGCATCTTCAATCTGATACACTTTGGGGCGTAACCGTTGTAATTCATCTGTGAGCGTTAGCGTGAGTACAACCCCATCTCCGGGGCTAGAAGAAAACGATGTAGGTGTCACCGAGAGCCAGGGCAACGTACTACGCACCAAACCCCGTAAAACCCCACGCTGTGAGGGATTAGGCAACCGCAGTTCCCGCGCCATCCCACTCATACCCTCAGAGACCCGCCCAAAATCCACCACCAACGCCCCTTGTACATCCTCGGCGTCCACCGTTTCTGCCCCACCCGATCCAAACAATCTCCCACGCTCCTCCGCCCCCCTGCTCCCCTGCTCTTCTGCTCCTCTGCTCCTCTGCTTCTCCTGTCTTGGTGTAACAACGGGAGTCGAGGCCGCGCGCCGCGAAGATACTGCCGTCAAATCCCCCACCACATCCAGCCGGACACTGACCTTACGGCGATGTCTCCCACTCTCCAATATCAGCGCATCAGGGATAACATAAGATTTTGCGCTCAACCGGGCCACATCCCCGGTAAGCGACAACCGCAGCACCACATCCTGTCCTGGCGAACAGTCAAAAGTAGATGGCGTCACCGTCAGCCAGGGCAACGTACTACACGCCGTGCCCCGCAATGATTGCGTGGAAGAAGTATTCGCAAAACGTAACTCACGGGTAGACAAGGATCCGGCCGTGTCCAACGTACCAAAATCCACCGCCAGGGAATCCGGCAGCCGCGGCGGGGGAGCAGCACGCAGAGACAATCGCGCGCCTATCTCAAGCTGCTGCCCGTGCCCCACCAGGCGCACCGCATCTGCCACTTCGACACTACCCGGTGACTTCAGATAATCGTCCACGGTAGGTTGCAGGATCACTGTGACCGTTGCCTCATCCTCAGGCGGACATACAACCTGTTCGGGGGTCACAGCGAGCCACGGCAAAACACTCGAAGCCGTGCCAGACCACGTCTCTGTGCCGGTATTCTGCACCCGCACCTCCACCTGGGGCAAAACAGCGCGATCTTCTACCACAAATTCCAACTGTGGGGTCAGTACCTGCAAATGTGCAGGGATTTCTAGCACATCCACATCTACCCGCGCGCTGATCGCCCAACTTTCTCGCGCGCCCTCTAACATCAGCGCGCCAGGGTAGGTTAATAACTGTTGCGGCAACAATCGCGCCACATCATCAGATAACCGGACCGCGACCTGCACGGTTTCGCCGCCCCGGCAGGTGACCGCAGGCTGCGGCACTTCAATCCACGGCACCGTCGAGCGCAGCGTACCCGTCCATGTTCCGCGCTTCTGCGTCTTACGGACTGTGAACGAGACCGGTACGCCGGCCTCGCGCGCGCTGAGTTTTCCGAAATCCACGCACGCATCCACCACAACGGGTAAATCCGCAGGCTGCACCTCAACTCGCATGGCAAATTTTCCCACCTGGAGACGTTCACCGCCTTTGAGCAACCAACGCCGTCCAACGTCAAGGGACTGCCCATCCACCAGGGTTGGGGTTGGCACCGGCGCAGGTTGGATGATGCTCCACGCGCCACTGGAGTCCTTCAAAATATACGCTTGCTTTTCCGCGAGCGCGTCTGCTCCCCGCTCCAGCCGGAACTGTGCCGGTCCCAATACCATACCCTCTCCAAACCCAAACTTGTGCCCACCCGCGCCGATCAATACTAATGTATCAGATACCCACCCTGCAAACGCCGCCTCTTCCACAACACGCCCGATCACCCAAACCGGATGTATCTCACTCTGCGCCTCAAACACCAACTGTCCGGCAAGAAAAGTATCTGAAGAAATATGTTCGCCAGCAATCCCAACGTGCAACAGATATTCACCGGCAGCGGGCAACAACTCCGGCTGTACCTGGAGATGAGCTAACTCTCCCCACACGCGAGCTTGCGCGGGAACTTCCACCACCAGCGGCAGCCGCACCGAATGTCTGGCGCGCAGATCGCCCAGGTCAATTAAATCCGGCAGCCGCCAGCCCGCCTCTTGTGAAATTCCCATTTGTTGTATATGCCCCTGTATGCTTGCATTTTGCAGGTGAGGATAGCATCCCGCCGCATAACCTACGGTGACCTGTCGTCCCTCTTCTTCCCAGGTTAGTTCTACATTCAGATTTGTCAAGCTCACACCTGGACTGCGGACAATCAACGCGGGGCCACGGCGCGTCCACAACGTCGTCGCGCGCGGGTCGTCGCTGTAGCCCCGCAGCGTCAGTGGGTGATCGAAGATGAACGGGCCTTCAAACTCACCCGGCGGCACGACAATCTCCGCGCCAGCAGGGGCAGCGCGGAGGATAAAGCGTAGATTAGCTCTGGTGATGGAAGGAGGATGCCACATAACAAACCTATACCGGCGTAACCCCCTTCTTCAAAATCACATTGCCATACTTCGCCGTCTCGCCGGTCATCACCACGGCGAAGGCCTGCCGCGCGCGTTCGTAAAAGGCGAAGCGCGCAAACCGTTCAATCGATGGCGTTTCAGGCCAATATTTGTCAATGACAGCACGATAGCTTGCCTCAACCGTCGGGTCCAATGTATCCCCAGGTACCGCTTCCATCATGATCACCGGGCTGTCCACATAAGTGTCCAGCGCAAACAAGGGCAAAATTGCATCCAGCAGTTCGGCCACACCTAGCCCATCCGCGCGGATCACACGAGCATTGCAGCTTTCACCGGGAAAATGTGCATCGGCCAGCACTATTTCGTCTCCATGCCCCATTCGATAGAGAACGGACAACAATTCAGGACTTAGTAAAGGGGAAATTCCAATCAACATTTATGACCTCCTTTAATGGTGAACCCCACTCATAGAAATTCTTCACATAATAGACAGGATTAACAGACATATTTTTCCATTATAGATCAATTGGCAAAATCCACGAAATTAGGTTATAACATAAAGACAAAGTTCCAGAAACCTTACCTTTTACGCTTGATAGGGGATAAAGTGTAAAGGTAACCTGAATCATCCCAACATGAACAACGCAAAAGGGTGGGAAATTCCCACCCTTTTGCATTGCTAAAGTCGTTCACGGAATTACTGGATGATATCGAAAACGACTTGTACTTCTACCGTGACATTGTAGGAGCCACTGGCGATGGAGATATCACCCCCCCCCATATCCAGTTTCATCGCCGCAGATGTGGGGGCATAGCCTGAGCTATACTCACTTACCTGATGAACTTTGCCAACTTTGACACCCAATCCGGCCGCCAGTTCCTCGGCGCGGGCGCGGGCCTGTTCGAGTGCCTGCTCGCGTGCCTGGGATTGCAGGGCGGTGGGATCGTCCACACCGAAGGTCACGCCGCTCACAGTGTTGGCACCGGCGTCTAAGACACCTTCCAACAGTTGCCCCACCAGGCTAATGTCATGCAATTTAACGTTGACCTGATTAGTGATATGATAGCGCATTTCACCGGTGGGAACACCCTGCTCCGGGTCGTACACTTGCTCCACCCACATCGAATACTCAGTGGTTTGTATATCCTGCTCCTCAATGCCCAGCGCCTTGATAGCTTCCATCACGGCCTTCATCTTCGCCGTATTCTCACTGACTCCTTCCGAAGCATTAGCGTTGATACTCTCGACACCGAAACGCACGTCCGCCACATCCGGCTGCGTGGTCGCAACGCCACTGCCATTCACGTTAATGGTATAGGTCATATCACCATTGCCGGCCGCATAAGCCAGACCTGCCACGCCACTCCCGCCGGCCTGAGCCGGACTGCTACACCCAAGCAAAACCGCCATGACAAGCGACAACCCAATTAACACAACACCAATCCGAAATTTTATGTTTTTCATTGCAAAATCCTCCGTTTTAACTATGTATTTTGTGTGGTCTTACCACATCTCATAAACGTCAATCGGGAGGATTTAGTTCCATCACCTCGATGGATTTAGCAAATCCATCGAAAAACCGGGGGTTTTCTTAAAAACCCCAGTTTTCATCGCAGCCAGCAAAATCAACGCGCGCCACACGCCTGTAAACAGGCCTGCATGTGTCCTCGCGCCTCGGCGGCAATAGTAATACATTGTTCCAGAGTATATCCCTGACCCTTCGTCCCAATAATCTCCAAATCCACCGGTCCGGTGTATCCGTGTTGGTGCAACGTGCGAATATAGCCGACGAGGTCAACATCACCACGCCCGTTGGCCTGGTCAGCGGGTACGCCCGGGCCATGTTGCCGGCCCTTACAATCACGGATGTGAACATGCTTCACACGGGAAATGACGGCGGCTATCGCCTCCACCGGATTCTCACCCGAGCGGTGAATATGCGAGGGATCCATATCAATACCAAAAGCGGGAGATTGGATCGCCTCCATCATCCGCAACGTGGTAGGGGTGTTCCAAATCGATGCACCGACATGCGCCTTGACACACAACGTCACACCGTATTTCTCGGCCATCAACGAGAGCTTGCCCAGCGAATCCGCCGTCTGTTGGAAAAGCGCTTCATCCCCGGCCTTCCCCCCCGGCCCGCAGTTGATCACGGGGATACCGATCTCGACAGCAGCCTGGAATGCCGTCTCCATCCGTGCCGGATCCTGCGACGGCTGCTCCATTGCCAACAATGCCAGCCCATAAGTTTTAGAAAGCTGCTTGATCTGTGGCGCGAGTTCCTGCCAACGATCCAGCACCATGTGTTCGCTCATGCCATCAATAGCCGAAAGTTCAATGCCATCATATCCGGCCATTGCCAGATATTTGAAAGCGGTTTCCATATCGAATGATCCGAAAAGTACTGAATTTGCTCCAAGTTTCATATTTACCTCCATAAATTAGTGGCTCGTGTAGTTAATCCAAAATTTTTGTCAGCAGATAGCGGCTACAAACAGCAGCTTAGTAGATTTAGCAAACTAAATCCAAAATCTGCTTAGTCAGCTAAATGAATGAACTCTTCAACAGTCAAACCCATCGCATGAATAATAGCACGCAACGTACCACGCGGTAAAGTGCCAGGATGATGCGGCACAGTCACCCGCCGGCGAGTATCAGGATTGTACCAGATTTCATGGCTACCCTTAGCTTGCCGATCAAAAACAAAACCAGCCGCCCGCAAATATTTGATCACTTCCCGATACGTCAGTACCGGCAAATGTGTCATACGGCTACACTCTCTAAAGCAATTCCTACGGGTATTTTTGCTGTTATTTTGCGCTGTGTTTGATTTAGCATTGCTTGAATCTTCGCCGGTAATGGATCATCATGCTCTATATAGGATTCAATTAACCTGCGGGCGACATCCTGTGCGATCTCCATCGTTTCCGCTACCGTGCGCCCCTGTGCAATCAAACCTTGAAGATCTACACTCGTCGCTAAGTATCCTCCTTCGTCCAGGGGTTCAATTTGAATAGTCAAAAAAATCTCACTCATCACACACCTCTTTCTTTTAACGTTTGCTTCAGAATTTAACTCAGAGTGGAAATAGCACTCGTCGTCCCTCTTTCGCAGACTGGTATGCACCGAGGACCATTTCTACCGCGACCCGCCCATCTTTCGCCGTCACCGTGGGTTCAGTATCATACTTCAAGCAGTCAATGAACGCGCGGGGAACACCGGATATACGCTCGCCGTGGTGGGGAGGGATATCCATTCCCAAGTCCTGCCAGGTTGGATTATCGCGGGTATAGAGTTTGAGCGCAATCCCGCCTGGGGGCGCAATTGCCGTCGAAACCAGGTCATCATAGTTCTGAATAAGAACGCCCTGGTCACCGTAAACCTCGGTAGTGTTTTCGCCCGCCAGGGCGACCGACGAGTTGACGAGGACCGCCATTGTATTGCCCGCGAACTTGTAAATGGCAACACCGGTATCATCAGGCGCAACATCCGTCAACGTATTCTCAATTTCAGCCATCACGCTCACCGGTCGCCCCAGCATCCAATGGATGAAATCAGTGGCATGGGAAGCATCATCCATCCACATTCCCATATTCTTTTCCGGATCGATGTGCCAATGCGTCGGCCCGTTGATAAAATTCTCGCTGAACAACACCGGGATACAGTGCCTCCGCCGCAGCAGGCCAATCCTACCAAGAACACCGCCATCTATAAGTTCCTTGATCTTGATATTCGACGGATCGTGGCGCATCTGGTGCGCCATCATAAACTTGACATTTGCTTTTTGCGCAGCCACTGTCATGCGATCACAATCCGCCAGCGTAAGCGCCATCGGCTTCTGGCAGAGAATGTGCTTGCCCGCCGCCGCCACTGCAACCGCCATCTCCGCGTGACGATTCGTCTCACACGTCACAATCACACCTTGAATATCAGGATGTTGCAAGATGTCTTCCAAATGCGGCGAATAAGTCATCCCATATTCATCCGCCGCCGCGCGCCCGCGCGCCTCATCATCATCCCAACAGGCCACCAGCCGCACATCGTCATAAGTCAACATGCGGCGACAATACGCCTGCGAGTGCCCGTGGGCAAAGCTGATCACACCGATACCGATCTTTGTATTCATAAACAGCTCCTTACATTATAGAACAGCAGCTAAAGCCGCATTTAAAGCTGGATTTTTGCGATTTCGTCTAATACCCACTGCCTACTTCACGTAAACAACGCTCTCCGTCTCTGCCGACTCAATCGCCGCGTGCAGCACTTTCTGCGCAGCCAGGCCGTCAGCGCCGGAACCGTCAATCTGGTCAGGAGGCACGCCATTTGTGACTTCCTCCAGGAACTTGTGAATGCGGTTGCGAAAAGTATCCTCGAAATCGCGCATCCCGCCGAAAACAGGGTTGCTGTAGACCCGCTTGACGAAATCGCCTGCCGGGTAGAATGTGACTTCGCGCCACATATCGTCAATGATAAAGCGGCCCTTGGTCCCGGCGACCTCACAACGCTCCATCGGGTGACCGCGCTCGATATCGTAAGAAGCTGTCAACCCACCGACCATGCCATTCTTGAAGCGCATACTAAAATGGGCCGTGGTCCAGATGGTACGTCCCGGCGCAGTAGTGACGAAGCATTGCACGGCCTCCACATCACCACAGAAGTGGCGCATCACGTCTACTGTGTGGGGATTGAGCGCCTTGATCATATAATAGCGCGAGCTTTCCGCCGGATTTTTGATCCACATACTCATATTGATAAAAAGCAGATGACCCAGCAGTCCTTCGTTTTGCCATTGCTTGGCCAAATACGCGGCGGGGGTAAAACGGTGGTTAAGGTTGATAGCATAGCACACCCCTTTCTCCTTTGCTTTTGCCACCATCTCCTCCCCCTTCTCAATCTCATTGCTGATGGGTTTTTCGCCCAAGACATGGCATCCCGCTTCCAGGGCCTGCATCGTGGGCAAATAGTGATCGCTGCTGTACTCATAGCCGCCGGTAGTGACACTGCACAAGTCGGGGGCGAGTGATGCTAACATCTGCTGCGCGTCATAGAACGCGGGTACCCCCCATCGCTCCGCCGCCGCATCCGCGCGTTCTTTGTTAATATCACAAACCCCGACCAACTCGGCCAGCGAGTCCTCTTTATAAATCATAGCATGGCGGTTGCCAATAGGCCCCATACCAATAACGCCAACTCGTAACATAGTATGCCTCCAAAAATTTTTTATAAGGAGGTATTTTTTGGTTTCCGAGCGCGCTCCAGAAACGAAAAAATACCCTTAAAACTTCTTCGTCTACGCTTGACCACTGTCGCCTCAAGCGATGCCAATGCCACACGAAAACCGAAGTAATCTTCACCATCATTAGGCGTATACTTTAAGCGAGCTGCACTGCGACACAGGGTAGGCGGATCGTGCCAGCATCCGCCTCGCAAGACACGGTAGGTAGCGGAAGTCTGTTCCCAGACACTGCCATCGGTAGGCGCACCCATGTAATCATCATGCCAGGCATCCGCGCACCATTCCCAGACATTACCATGCATATCATAAAGTCCAAAGGCGTTGGGGGGAAAACTTCCCACGTCTGTGGTCACGTGACGATAGATACCCTCCGGTTCATCCAAATAAGTATGTATACCGACATAGTTTGCCAGATCGGTCGTAAGCGTCGGGCCGCAAT
>JAFGFI010000406.1 GCA_016931185.1 Anaerolineae bacterium | reverse complement strand
TGAAAATAGCGAATAGCGAATTACGAATAACGAATTACGGATTCAATTTTCATCCTACTGCTGGTGAACGCACCGCGTTAATGGGTAGTTCCAAACAGGAACAAGGGTTTGGGGTGGGGGTATTTTTTCGTTGGCGGGCGTAGCCCGCCAACGAAAAAATACCTCTTGCCTGCGACTTTAGCCGCCTGGCTGCCGTCAATAGCGCCGTTTGCTCACAAAACTAAACGCATACCTGCTTTTTTAGAAAAGGAGGTGGCCATCCCCGTCTTGTTTTCCCGCCTTTCTTGAACCGGAAGTTGCACTTCTCATACCCTTCGGACAATGTCATCGTCCTATGAAAACTCCAGCCGGGTGTCCGGTAAGTGACAAAATCAAGATAGCAGAAGAAGGGCAGGAATTCATCCGCACCCTGAGCGTGGTAGAGCTTTTGCGTGCCACACTCGTAAAAATCATAACCATATTCAAATTCTACTCCGTCACCTTCGACAAAATCCCATACCCAATCCCCCGGATAGTGGCGCGCTTTTGACCTTTTGGCTTGCGCTCTGTGCTTCGTGAAATCCTCTACAGTAGGAGGTGGTGTGGGAGAAAGATGATGAACACTCTCAACCACCGCGTCAAAGATGATCTTACCTGTCTCCTCCGCCGGCTTCCCATGGGCTGTCATCGTTTTGTACAACGCCAAACTTGTCGATGCGCGAATGATATGGTACGTCATAGAATTATCGTCACCGCCGATATAGGGGAGTTCCGGAATTAACTCCTCAAGTAACTCACGAGCGGCATGAATAATCGCCTCGGCAAATATCTCTCCATACCCGCTGTCAAGAAAAGGTCGCCAGGCGTGTGCGTGGGTGTTATATAACCCTAAGATATCCTGCCTTCGAGACGGGTAATAAGATCCCGTTTCAGATTTACTCATTGTTTATCTCCAAACCTATTGAATTCCTAAAATTTTAGCGGCGTACACAGATGTTGGGATGTGGCCGCGCTTTCCATAGCGCGTTTTTTGTCCCCTACTGCTCCAGACAAAGACAAGGGTTTGCCTGCGGTTTTAGCTGCTTTGCCACCGTCAACGGCGCCGTTTGCTCACAAAACTAAACGCATACTTGTTTTTTAAGATGTTGTTCCTGTCGGGATTGTGACAACAGAAAGGAATAACCCCAGCTTTTGCACGGCTTCGACAAATTCGTCGTATTCCACCGGTTTTGTAATATAAACATTGCATCCCAGTTCATAGCAATGCTCAACCTCGCGTGGATCGTCGGTGGTGGTTAACACGACGACCGGAATACGGTGCAAGTTTGAATCCTGCTTCATCCGCTCTAACACCTGGTATCCATCTAACACGGGCATATTCAGATCGAGCAGGACTAACAGTGGACAGGCGGGAGGCCGTCCACTATATGCCCCCTCACTCCGTAGATAATCTAATGCCTGTTGTCCATCCGTGACCACGACAATTTCATTATGCAAGTTTGCGCGACGCAAGTTCTTCTGAATTAAACGCGCGTGGCCCGGATCGTCTTCCGCCAACAATAGTGTTACCTGTTCAACGTTGGACATAGACCCTCCTATGTGAATAGTGAACGGTGAATGATAAATCGGCGAATGTTTCAATGCATAACTCCTAATTCTCAGCTTGCTCTCCCGCTCCCCGCTCTCTTATTCCTCTACTTCTATATGACGCGGGATGGTAAAGCTGAATGTCGTTCCTACACCCAGTTCAGACTCGCACGTTATGTAACCTCCGTGGCGGCGCAGCATTGCCTGGACATGGGGAAGTCCTAGCCCTTCACCGGGCACATCCTGGACGCCGGCGCGACGGAAGGGAGCAAATACCTTGTCCATATCGTCCGGTGCAATTCCGCGTCCGTTATCCTGGATATGAAACGTAGCCTGGGTAGCGCCTTGTTCCCCGCTCACAAGGATTTTACCCGGTCGCTCAGGATCTAGGTAGGCAATTGCGTTGGATAGGATATTTCCCATAACCTGTTCCATTGCGGTACGATCGGCCACAATCTTAAACAGAGGCGTGACTTCAACGGTAACATTTTTAACCTCAATTTGATGCGCCAGCGTTTTCAAGGTATCGGCCACCAATACATCCATATCAATTTCAATAAGATCAAGTTCACGTCGCCCCAGGCGTGAAAGCTTTAAAAGCGCATTAATTAAATCATCCATTCGGGAGGCTGAAGTTTCAATGAATTCCAGGGCTTCTGGGATATCTTCCTTAAAAGCTAATTGCATTTCTTGCTGTTGCGCGGTACTCAAATGCGGTGAGACTTGGGCCAATATGGGTTCTACGTGTTCTAAGGCAAAGCGCAACTCACTTGAAAAGCCTTTTAGGTTGACTAATGGAACACGCAAATCATGTGAGACGACGTAAGCAAACTGTTGCAGTTCTTTATTGAGCGCGCGTAACTCGGCCGTGCGTTCTTTTACCCGTGTCTCAAGCATATCGTGGGCTGCTTGTAATTCATTCGCGTTTTGCAATAAGTGTTCCACCAACGCGTGTTGATTGTCTAATAAAACTTGATAACTCAGCATAGTTGCGGTATGAGATGCAAACAACGAAAGTAAATCTATATCGTCGTCCATAAAAAGGTTGTGATATGACAGGAAAACCAGCAGTAATCCAAAAAGATGTTGGTGGGTTTTCACGGGGACTATGTACAAGACCTCAGCTTTTACGATCTCCCGCAATCGCATTTCCTCGGCGCTAAAATCGGCGGCGGTCTGGGCGATAGAGGGGGTACGCGTGTGCCAGACCTGGGCAAGCAAGCCATCTTCTAACATTAAAGGCCCGGACATCTCGGGATAATTTGGAGAGGGATGGAGTTTTAAGCATTTTTCTATTGCATCCCAGGTTGCTACTGTACTCACGATCCCCCCCACAGCGCGTGTGGCGGCTGTATTTAGGATCGCAATGACTTGTTCCTTATCCTTGTTTTCTGTCTCTTCTTCTATTGCCGTCAGAAAATTTCGTAATTCGTGGAGTTGCCAGATCTGTCGCAAAGGATGGGGGGGAGTAAATCCGATATAGTTACTTAGCGCCACGATGACGATGAGGGCAGACAAGAAAAAAGGGAAGGCTTTTAGATTTAATACCGCCGGGAATATCAGGAAAACAAGTAACAAACAAAAAATAGCGACAAACGCACCTGTGCCAATTGCGACGAAGAGAAGACGACGACGATTTAATCCCACACCGGAACGTGTCTCCTGTAGAAAAACCCAGCCGGTATACCCTTCAATCAGAACAAAATAACTAAATACAGGCACGCCTGATATGGATGTCCAGGGGGATGCGCGTGATAGCACAACTAAACCAATACCAGAACTCAGCGCCAACACCATACCTATCCTTGCTATGAATATAACACTTTTGGGGAGCTCCCGGAAGGAGTGGGCGAGGCGTAGTAATGTATAGGGGTGCGCGATTGCAAAAATAAAGATCAGTATATCGCGCCATAGTTTTGGAAACTCTATAAGCCATGCAGACAGAAGTACACATGCCGGCATTCCTAATGTGCTGAACATCAGGGCGATATTGAGTTGTACTGTACTGTGCTGGCGCAGAAAATTTGCCCACGTGATTAACGCCGTGATGGCGAGCACACTATATGAAACCAACAATGGCGGTGTATCAACTTGCATAATACGACCTGAGATGTTCTTTACCGGTGTTCTGTACACCCTTCCAGGTTGGTGCAAAATGCCTGGCAAATATCCGGCGTGGTCCCGGCATAAACAATGTAGAACTCGTTACCGTCGCGCTCCAGCGTGTAACTGGCCGAACAGGGTTCAATTTGTACGCTTTGCGTAGTGGCTGCTCCTGTTGTTTGTATGGCAGGTACGACACAACGGAATAGGTTGATCGGGTCCTTTAACGCATCTTGGTCGGCGATAGCAATCGCTCCCGCCGATAGGGGCATCTCCTTATGGCTGTAGACACGCGCCTGCACTGCGCCGATGTCCTGGTAACAACTGATAATTTGATCTACGACCAATGCCGTAGCCGCCAGTTCGGGTTGCCCGGCCAACAATGATGCCCCCTGACTTAGTCCGCTGATATAATCGGTCAACGTCTCATCCTCAACCGTGTTGTACTCTGGCAGCGCGGGTAACATATCCAATGTGGGAGATTCGGTGGGCGAAGGCAACAGCGCGGGCAATAACTGGCAACCGCTCACGATAAACATCAACACACCCAAACTTAAAAATATATCAGATTGACGCATTATGTCCCCCCTTGAAAATAGGCCGCTAAAGCGGTGGTCTAAAGGGGGGTATTTTTGCGGGCAGTACCCCGCCCGCAAAAATACCCCTTCACCCCTCGGCCCTTAGGCCGTAACTTTTCATCCAACTGCTAAAGCAAGGCTTCTGAACCTTGCCAGAAACTTACATTAAGTATAATCGCATTTGCACAAGAAGCCAAATGGGTGTAAATTTATTATGAAGGAGGAAATATCACATTAATGAAATCCAATTTAACTTTACTCTTAGATAAGATTCGGCGTAGGGTAGATACATTATCTACGGAGGATGAAAAGCTTCTGGCAATCTGTGAGCTATTGAAGGCCGAGGTCCCTCACTATCACTGGGTTGGTTTCTACCTGGTGAATCCCGGCCGCGAGCGGGAGCTGATACTCGGCCCCTATGTGGGCGACCCGACGGAACATACCCATATTGATTTCGGGCAAGGGATTTGTGGGCAGGCAGCGGATACTGAACAGCCTTTTATTATCCAGGATGTTACCCAGGAGACAAACTATCTCTCGTGTAGCCCGAACGTGCGATCTGAAATTGTCATCCCTGTTTTTCAAAACGGGATCGTTGTCGGCGAATTGGATATTGATTCGCACGACCTATCGCCCTTCGTAGAAGATGATCGCGTTTTCTTAGAGCAAGTATGTGAAATAGCGGCGCAATTGATATAGGCCGGCGCGACTCTTATATCTGGATGTAGCTGGATGTAGCCGCGCTATCCATAGCGCGCGTGCGCGGTTTCAGCCGTAGGCGAGGCGAAAAAGTGACACCCACCCCAACCACGGTTCTAGTACTCTTTCAAGTTATGAATGACGGGTGGTGACCACGCAACTATTGTCTTCTAACTGGATAGGGCGGCTAAAGGCCGCTACGCTACCCAGCCGCCAGGAAAAGTGGGTATTTTTTCGTTTTCGGGCGTAGCCCGAAAACGAAAAAATACCCTCAAAAACTTTTTGCGGCCTTTAGGCCACTAGCGCCGTCAACGGCTTACCCGTCATTCATACCTTGAAGAAACACTAGTTTGCCTTTTTCTATGAGTGGGAGTAGACTAGCGTCAGTGTTGTATCAAACGGAATTCTATTTGATACACGAAAAGTTTTTAATCATACCTATGAGGAGGATAAGACCATGAAATTCGGTGATAATATTCAATCAGCGGACTGGAAGAAGGAAAAGCACGCGCCGGTGATCGAGGCCCCTGAAACAGTTAAGGCGGGGGAAGCGTTTATGGTGAAGGCCAGTGTGGGCAAAGAGATTGCGCATCCTAACACGACCGCGCATCATATACGCTGGATTGAGCTTTATTTCAAACCTGATGATGATAAGTTCCTTTACCAGGTCGGGCACTTTGATTTTGCTGCTCATGGTGCGTCGGTCAAGGGCGCGGATGAAGGGCCGGTCTATACCCATCCTGTTGCCAAGTGTTCGATGACCATTAAGGGGCCGGGCACACTTATAGCTACCTCTTACTGTAATATCCACGGTGTCTGGGAAAGTAGCCAGGAGATTAAAGTCGAGTAGTCTGACTGCGTTTTTTGTTTCCGGGTCTGACCTGGAAACAAAAAGCATCCTCTGCACAGAGGTTAACGTCGCTTTTTACAAGGAGATGTCTATGGCACCTATTGCTGCACCACCTGAAAATAATGAATTGATCCAAATGCTCCAGGCCGCGGTACAGGATGAACATGCCGCTATTATTCAATATTTACGTCATGCTTATCTGATGGGCGAAGGTGAGCTTGCCTGCGAGATTGAGGGTATCGCCCGCGAAGAGATGCGCCACTTCTGGATCCTTTCGCGCTGGATTGTGGATCTGGGGGGACAGCCTGTCACACAGCGTGGCTTCACCGATCTTGCCGGGACAACTGCGCCCGAACGTATGCAACGTAACGTTGCCGCCGAAGACCGCGCGATTACGATGTATCAGGATTATCTAACCCGCATTCAAAACCCTGACCTGCGTGCCGACATTGTGCATATTCTGGCTGACGAGATGCGCCATCACGATGACTTTGTGCATTTTGTTGACGTCGCGACCCGCGAGTTGCAGGCTGAGGCGGCGACAACGGTCGAAGGGGATGCCGCAGCCGCTGCAGGAGAGACCCTTTTGCCCGCCGATCAGGAAGCCCTGAGTTGGGGCGTGAGCCATGAATATGCCGCATTGCTGCAATATCTTGTTCATTCATTCCTTACTAAGGATAAAGATGAGGAAATCTCCAGCCAGTTGATGACACAGGCCATCAACGAAATGCAACACTTGGGGTGGTTTGGGGAGGAATTGGGGGGACAGGGCCTGGAAATTCCTTTAGACCATCACCCTTTGACCTTGCCCTCGGGCCCGGCTGCGATGTTGGCTGCTGATGTTCAATTGGAACACGAGACTGCCGCGATGTACGCGCAGTTCATTGAGCAGATTACCGACCCCGGTGCGAAGGGCGTGATTGACGACGCGCGCGGGCAAGAACTCTACCACGAGAACTTGTTCAAGCGCCTGTTGAAACGCTTGCCCCCAGAGGCTGCGGCAAAATTTGCCCAGGCGACAACATCCAGGGTGTGGACTGTGGGTTCTCTCAAACAAAAATCTTGATAGCGCGCCCAGGTTGGGCTGTAGCCGCGCTTTCTATAGCGCGTTTTTTGTGCCCTACCGGTTATATGCGCCAGCAAAATCTTAACCAATAGCCGTTAGCATTTTAGCAATACTAAGCTAACCGTTACAAGCTAAAAAGGAGTGAACTATGGAAAATATTCTTTTGCGCAATGATGCCCCGCTCACCGCTGAGCAGTGGCAGATAATCGATAAGGCCGTCAGTGAAAGTGTGGGCCGTATCTTGGTTGGGCGGCGTATTCTTGATTTGTACGGCCCATTGGGTTTTGGCGCGTACACTGTGCCGTTGTATACGTATAGCGGTGCAAATGGTGAAGCGGTGCGGGCCAAGATCGCGCGCCAACTCTCGATGATCACCTTAATGAAAGAGTTCTTTATCACGTTTAAAGATCTGGAGTTGATGAATGCCGGGCAACCCTTTGACATCGCGCCTGTGGTGGCTTGTGCTACCCAGATGGCCATTGCCGAGGATAAACTCATTTTTAACGGCGATGCTGCTGAGGGGGCAGAGGGCCTGCTCAATGCTACCGGGCGGCAGGTACTGGGGTTGGGGGATTGGAGTCAGGAGGGTCAGGCATTGACCGATGTCTCCGCTGCCACAGCCAAACTTATTTCTGAGGGTTTTTATCCCCCCTACTTTGTAGTGATGCACCCAATGCTGCAAGCCAGTTTACAACGAGTTTATGGTAGACGCGGTGTCCTTGAAATCGAATTGGTAGCACGTCAGGCTACCGGCGGCGTTTTTGCCTCACCCGCTGTACCCCAGGATAAAATTCTCATCATCGCCGCGCAGCCTCAGTACGTTGACCTGGCTATTGGTATGGATATTGCTACGGCTTTTGTCGAAACCGCCGATCTTGAGCATCGTTTCCGCCTGATGGAAACCGTCGCTCTGCGCGTCAAACAGCCGGGGGCGATCTGCACGTTAGAATAACTTTTTGACGCGTACAAGGTTTGGGATGTAACCGCGATTTCCAAATCGCGCTTGTTGTCCCGCCAGTTAGCTGCGCGTGCTAATCATAAAAAGTGTTTTTTCATTTTCGGGTCGCTCGAAAATGAAAAAACACTTTTTCTTTTAATGCGGGATTGTTTTCTGTGTGTCAATCGTTGGAAAAGCAGTTCTGGATTCGGATCGCAGGAGACGGTATAGCTTGCGCACAGTTTCTATGATGACCACAATGAGTGCGACCAACAAAGCCAGTCTGAGAGCGCTATCAACGGAAGGCACAGGTGTGTCCTGCATGGTCAAGATCTCGAAAATATTATCGTGTAATACGGATGGCCCCGAAACCATCCGTACCAGGATGAAAATATCCAGTCCCTGGAAGAGCAAGTCCGCAATGCGCGATCCCAGTTGCCAACGCCCCTGGCGCAACAAGACTAAATTTAACATAATGGTCAGTCCCCAACGAATTTCTATCAAGGGTAGATAGAGGGAGAAAAAAGCAGGCGATAGGACTGTAGACATGATGTGCCAGCCCTCGTCATAATAAAGACCCATTGGGATGCGGTCTGCAAACGCGGCAAATGCCATGAGCAAAAGCGCGAGGAAGCCGGTTTCTACAATCAAACTACTGGGTTTGATTTGATCTTGTTCTTCTATTGCCGGTAGATCACGGGGATTCCACTCTTCTTCATCTTCTAGTTTTAGTTCTTCATCGGGTATCACGCGCTCCAGTATAGCAAAAGTGATGGTTACTGAGCCGATGCCGCTGATCGCGATCGTAAAAAAGCGCATAATGCCTTGACCTACTAAGATGAACCACTCTACGTTGGCGGAATTGCTGTAAAGCCCCAAAACGGCAGTGGAGACCATGCTGGCAAGTAACCCCGCGCCGGCGACGGCAGCAACCACGAGCAGATATAAACTATATACTTTGGGGCCGATGAGATATTGAGGACGGGGTTGGTATTTCGCTGCCATTTGTGCCGGGGATCCGAATTCTTTAAGGATGGCGATTTGATCCTCTTCTGAGAATGAGACTTCTTCGCTCCGATTTCCTGTGCGTTCTTCCAGGGTGTCCAGTAACAGCGAACGCAGTTCCTCGGTTACGTCATCGCGCAGCCGTTTGGGCAACCTTCGCCCAACTTGATAGACATAACGATTAATCAGTTCCATTTGTGTTATCCTCTCTTTCGTTTAATAGGTGATTGATGGCTTCAACCATCATTTGCCATTCATGGCTTAACGTGTCCAATACTTCTTGCCCGGTATCACTTAACCGGTAATAACGGCGCGGGCGTGATCCACTCACGACCCATTCACTGTCCAGTAAACCCTGGGATTCCAGTCGCCTGAGCAATGGATACAGCGTACCTTGATCGATCTCGATGTTGTGTATTGACAATTGTTCTTTAAGCGAATACCCGTATTGCTGCTTTTGCAATTGACTGAGCACACTGAGTACCAGGGTCCCGCGTCGCAGTTCAGAAATAAGATTTTCGGTAGGATCTACCATATTACTGTGCCTCCTCTCTTACTGTCTTATGCATTATACCATATATAACATAGTATTGTCAAGTAGATAATTTGAAGAAATAGTCCCTAAATTGCACTTATTAGCTGTTGCTTGATTCCATTCCTAAACTAGGCTACAATATGAACATCAATGTTATATGTGATGAGGGTATATCTTATAGGGTTGTGTGGGCGCGCGTAAAATGTAATGCGTAAAACGTCAAAATATCTTTACGTCGCGCATTTGCGTTTTGTGTAATTGTGTATCCCCACAATAGGAAAACACCTCATCTAATTTATTACTTTTTAGGAGGGTTAGGATGGAGTTAAAAGAGATTTTTGGCCAGGCATTAAAGCTAGAGCGTGATGGGCAGGAATTTTACACGAAGATGGCCGAGTATTTTGATGAAGCCGCTGTTGTGGCGATGTTTAAGCAATTGGCAAAGGATGAGGCTGTTCACTATGCCTATATCGAGCGTGTCTACGAGGCACTTTGTGCACAAGATGTGGATATCCCCTTTAGTTGGTCGGAAATTCCCGAACCGGATGTGGCGCCGGAGGGCGAGGAGCCGGAGGATGAGGCGCCGGAAGGTGATGTCCCCTTCAGTTGGTCGGAAATTCCCGAACCGGATGTGGCGCCGGAGGGCGAGGAGCCGGAGGATGAGGCGCCGGAAGGTGATGTGCCTTTCAGTTGGTCGGAGATTCCTGAACCGGATTCTATTGGTGAGGGGAGCGTTTCGTTTAGTATTACAGGATGTGAACCGGCGGAGACCATCGCCGAACTGGATGCTGTTTCTTTGATTTTCCCGCGGGGGGCACAGGCACTTGAGGTGCTGCCGGAGAATCCTACCGAAGAAGATGCACTGCTCTTCGCATTGGATATTGAGGACAAGAGCTTTACCCTGTATCGCAACAGCGCCGAGCAGGTCCAAAATGAGGAGGCGCAAAAGCTCTTCCTGGACCTGGCAAATGCGGAGCGCACGCATTTTGAAGTATTGATGCAACGGTACGAATCTCGTTTCAGTTATCCGCGCTAAGAGTGAAGAGTTAGGGGTTATGTGTTGAGTGCCACTATTGATAAATGAAAAAAAGTGCTAATAATCATCAAGGAATCTTAATGCAGTCCAAGTGCCACTAATTGT
>JAFGFI010000405.1 GCA_016931185.1 Anaerolineae bacterium | reverse complement strand
TGCAAAAACAGAGGACTTTCGTTAAACCATATGTTTGGTGAAAACAAGTATGGAGAAAGCCTCTGTTATGTATCCCACTATCGCACAAAACACCGAGTTACTCAAGCATCTGGAAGCATTGATCCAGGCGCATCGTCCGGTCTTCAAGCAAGAGCGGATTTACCAGCGGATTCGCGCGCTGGTGTTTGGCGAAATCATCGCGCTGGGGCGGCGGACGCTGAGCCAGATCATCGTGAACCTGGGGTTGGTGAATGAGGATTGGACGGCGTGGTATCGGGTGTTCAGTGGGGGGCGGTTTGCGGAAAGCAAGGCCAATGAAGTGCTGTTGGGGGAGTGCCTGAAGCACATTGCCCGCGATCAGGTGCTGGTGTTGGGAGGAGATGGGACGCAAACGCCGCGCACCGGGAAGCAGATCGAAGGGGTGGGTTGGCTGCGGAACTTTCGCACCCCGCCCTTCAAAGTGGGGATCCACCGGGCGCAGCGCTGGTTTCATGGGGCGCTGCTGCTGCCACCCGAAGCGGGCTACAGCCGGGCCTTGCCCTTACGCTTTCTGCCCGCCTTCACCGCAAAAGCCCATCGCAGCATCACGGATCCGTGCAAGGAGTGGCAGGCAGCCCTCATTTTTCTCAACTGGGTATTGGGGCTTTTGGGTCTGTGGGGACGCAGCGACCAGCCGCTTTTGTTTCTGGGTGATGGCAGCTATGACACGGTCGCCTTCTGGAAAGCCCTGCCGCAGGGGGTGAACGCTTTGCTGCGGAGTGCCAAGAACCGGGCGCTGTTCCATTTGCCGCCCCCCGGCTGTCATGGCCGACGCAAAGATGGCGACAAAGCGCCCAGTCCCCAGGACTTCTGGCAAAAACGCGCAGGCTGGAAGCGGTGCAGTGTCCTCATCCGGGGTCGCCAGCGCCAGTTGCGCTATCGGGTCGAAGGCCCCTTCCTACGCAAAGGCGCACCGGATGTCCCGCTCATGCTGCTCATCATCGGCGGCCAAACCTATGCCAAACACGGGCGCACCCGCCATCGCGACCCCATCCCCTATCTCGTCAATGCCCGCCTGGATGACACCGGCAACTGGGTTTTGCCCCTGCCCGTTGAAACCCTCCTCTTCTGGGCCTGGCAGCGTTGGGAACTCGAAGTGACCCACCGTGAACTCAAGTCCAACTTCGGCCTCGGCGACATGCAAGCCTGGCATCCTCGCGCTGCCCTCGCCACCGTCCCCTTCTCCGCCTGGGCCTATTCCCTGTGCCTGCTGGCCGCCTACCGCACCTGGGGCTTGTGCCAGCATCCCCCCGCTCCGCTTTGCCCCTGGTGGCGCGGCGCAGGCCGCTGGTCGTTCAACACGCTCTGGCGGGCTTACCGTGCCGCCCTGTGGGGGGAATGCCCTTTTCACGCCACCTGGTCGGCATTCCTGGATAACCCCACCGATAATTCCGGCTTTTGGCACGCCTGGCGCAGCGCCCTCTACGCTTCCGCTCGCCTCTGAGACTGCTCGCGTCTGATTGACGCGCTTTTTCACCGCTTCTTCCCCCTCTCTCTTCCCAGACTTTTCCGTCCGGCTCTCTTCAATTAGCCAAACTTCAGCCCCGCAGCTTGCTGCGGGTGTAGTTCATTTCTGTCTTTCGCAAAGATGACACATACTTTCCTCTTCACAGAAGTTTATTGACAATCACTCCTGGATAGAGGCCTGAGTCATCTGCACGTCAAGGGCAGATATGATAACCGTGACGATCTGTATAAAACCGTAAATCGCCTGCTCACAGTCAAGATTTTTACGCTAATAGATGGCGATCTTTGCCTACTGCCTGGATCGCCACAACCATTGCGCCCACCACGGTGTTTCGCCAGTGGAGGGCAACTCACGCACCAATGGTAAGTTTATAGACGGCGCAGTATTGCATACCGGGTCGTTTCTATTGTCTGCTACCAAGCACACAGTGTTGTCTACCGTCACATCACTCGCCAGTACCGTCGTGTAGATGCTAAACGTTACTGACTGGCCAGGGTTCAACACTGGAATCGTCACTGTCACTGTTTGTCCGCTGATGCTGGATATCACGTTGCTGCTCACCCTATCAACGCGTAGCTCGGAACGCAGCGTGTCCGTGATGATTACGTTGATACCTGATGCGCTGCCGTTGTTGCTGACAGTTACTACCCATTCGATTTGTTCGCCAACAAGCCCAAGTTGCCCTGGTTGCAACACGCCAATCTTACTGATTGCTGGATCGAAGTGAAGAATGTCTCCCGATTGGCCGGTCGAACCGCTGGTTTCACCGGATTCTTCAGCAAGGATGCCAACATTCACAGTGTTGACACAATCATTGTTGGTTTCACTGTTTTCGATTATGTTATCCGCAGGGTCTACCTGGCAGATACCCGCAGCTTCTGGATTATGCAGCACTGTGGTGGTAGTGGGTGCCGTTACAGGGATCACCACCTCAAAACTGCCTGTGGTTGCTCCGACAATGACGTTGCCACCATTGGCATCACAATTGAGCAGCGTGCCCACGAGGGTGCAATTAATGTTGCCGGGATTGGTGATGTTGACATCATTCTGCACCACGGGCGCGCCGTAAGTTGCCGCGACAGGTAGATCATCTGTCAGGATGACATCGCCAATGTTAAAGGTGCCGTCATTCGCGCCGATGTTAGCAATGGTGATTGTCCAATTGAAAGTGCCTCCCGGTGTGACCACACCGGCTGCATTACTAGTCTTCGTTGCCCTCAGATCTGTTCCCGACGAGATAGCCACCCAATGATCTTCTACTTCACCGTCAGGAGATGCGCCATTGTAGCTCAGGCCACCTGCGTTACTGATCCGGAAACGAGCGTACGCGGGGGAACCTGGTACTGCTCCTGCGGGGACAGCATAAGTCAGAGCATTATTCCCGGCGACCAGCGACTGACTGGCGAAGATTTGCTCGCCTGCATCGGCGAAGTCACCGTCACGGTTGAAGTCAATCCACGCATCTAGCAAACCTGCTCCAGAAGCATTTACAGTGACAATCGCAGGGTTGCCTGATATTAATGGCGAGGTTGTAAATGTAACACCATTCTCGTCATCTATGCCATTGGTGTCATCACCGGTGGCGTTGGCAGATGGTAACCCACCGATTTCGACATCAATACTGCCACCCATAAACAGTGTGCCAGCCGTATGCCGAGGGCCGTTACTGGTCAGGATTGTGTTATAACTATCGGGGGCGTCACCCCAGTCCTCGCTCGGTGTATAGACCTTTAGGTAATTATTCAAGACGTCCCAATAGCTAACGACCGGGCTGCCTGCATTGAGCTTTATGGACGTGTATCCCCCGACATTTCCCGCGGCATCTACGGTTTGTATGTTCTCTGCACCATTCACTGCCGGATCGCAGGTAGGGTCATTGCATGCCACTATCTTGAGATCACCATTGGTCGTGTCATAATAGCTGATGACCGGGTTGCTTCCGTCGAGCACGAGGGAGTTGTACAATCCGACCGTTCCGGTGGCATCTATAGTCCGAATAATCTCCGGCCCATTCACCGCCGGATCGCAGGTGGGGTCATTGCATACCACTATCTTGAGATCAAGGTTTCCCGAATCGTGATAGCTAATAACGGGATTGCCTCCGATGAGAGCGAGAGATGTGTATATACCGACATCTGGCAGGCCCGCGCCGGCGCCATCTATAGTCCGAATAATCTCCGGCCCATTTACCGCCGGATCACAAGCTGGATCATTGCAGACCATTATCTTGAGAGAAGTATTGCCATCATCACGATAGCCGATGACCGGATTGCCTCCGTTGAGCACGAGAGAGGGGAACCTCCCGACATTATCGCCTACAGCCGTGCCATCTATAGTCCGAACAATCTCCGGCCCATTCACCGCCGGATCACAAGCCGGATCATTGCAGACCATTATCTTGAGAGAAGTATTGGTGTCGTCACGGTATGCGATGACCGGATTGCCTCCGTTAAGCTTCATGGACGTATAGCGTCCAACATCTGGCACGCCCATGCCCGCGCCATCGACAGTCAGGATACTCTCTGGTCCATTCACCGCCGGGTCACAGGTAGGATCGTTGCATGCCAATACTTTGAGAGAAGTATTGGTAACATCGTAATAGCTGACGACCGGGTTGCCACCGTTGAGCGCGAGGGATGTGAATTGTCCTACACTCCAGGGAGCATCCACTGTCCGGATGATCACTGCCAGGTCACAGGCGGGGTTGTTGCATACCGCGATTTTCAGATCGGCAGTGTTTGAATCATAATAGCTGATGACTGGGTTGCTTCCGTTTAACACAAGAGATGTGTGCAGCCCAACAGTCCCGGCGTTGTCCACAACCACAGCGGCAGCATACACCGCCGAAGATGGGACCAGTATTACAATTACCGAGAACAAAGCGAATAACGAAATGAGCGAGCGAAATTGTCCTATCCGAGTACACATGGCCGACCTCCAGAAAAGTGGTAGACAAGAACGACATATAGAAGTTTTGTTGGCTTATCTTTGAAAAGTGTGAAACAAGTTGGTTTCAGCCCTTTGTAATGGGTTAAAATTTGTTGTCGATTCACTCTTTCTGCACATAAGCCATTTCATTATATGGTAGCTCCGCAAAAGCGTATCCATAGAATAGCCTTCCTTAGGATAATTGCATATCATTTCACCATGAGCACAAAATCCTGGATAGATAATGGTAGTTACCTAGATTTTGTGCAAACGTGAAAGAGTGACCGAACTGGGGTAAGGTTTTGATATCCAAATCCAAGCCTAGCCCAGAGGTCACTCGATGAACACGATAACGTATGAAGCAGCAGAAAAGCAAGAGGAAACGATGTCGGTGCTGTTGATGGCGGTATTGGAATATATGAAAGAGACGCCACTGTTTGGCTGGTTGGGACAGGTGAAGGTGAAGATGAAAGCGGTGCGCTACAGTCCGCTGCACAAAGCTCAGACCATGATCGCCTCCTTGGTGATGGGCTGCAAACATACCAAAGACATCAATGAGATATTGAGCCAGGAAATGGCAGTCGCCAACTACCTGGGGATGATGCGCTTTCCCGACCAATCGCAGATCAACCGCTATCTGACGCGCTTCACGGCGGATAATGTGGCGCAACTGCGCGAGGCACACGCCCAAGTGTTCATGCAGCAATCGCAGGGTCGCCGAGCGGTGGGTCGCATTGTGGTGGATTTTGCGGCCCATATCGCCCAAACCATTGCGCTTGACCCCAATGCCCATTGGACATTCGTGGTTGACCAACTCAATACGCATCAATCCGAAACGCTGGTGTTCTTAGTCGCCCAACAGTGCGCGATTGAAGATCATCTGGGGGTGAAGGGGGAGAGCGGCATTCTCCAGTCGATGGCGACGCGCCGGACATTTCTCAATGACCCCACCCATCGGATCCGTTTTGTGTATACGCCCAAACACAGTTCATGGTTGAACCAGATCGAATTGTGGTTTTCGATATTCACTACCGTACACATTTAATATAGAGGTGGTGGGACGGCAAAAGCGACCTGAATCGGCTCATTTTGGTTGAGCCAGTGCTCC
>JAFGFI010000404.1 GCA_016931185.1 Anaerolineae bacterium | reverse complement strand
TAGCGAATTACGAATAGCGAATTACGAATAGCGAATTACGAATAGCGAATTACGAATAGCGAATTACGAATAGCGAATTACGGATTACGGATTACGCATCACGTGTGCAATTTTCATCCTACCGTTGGTGAACGCACAGCGTTAATGAGTAATCCTATGTATGTTACCGGTATTGATCATACACATTTTGCACAGAAAGCAAATTTTTGAACGCATTACGCATTACGAATCACGAACCCTTTAAATCACACTCAACCCTTGTCGCTTCGCCAGTGTCTCTGCTTTGCCGAGCAAATACCGCGATACCAGGGTGAATATAATCGCATAGAGCACCATCACGCCCCATTCTTGCCACACGGGTAGAATCGTCTGCCACTTACCCTGGAAGCTATAATACCGTATCAGATCATACCCCCAGGTGTGTGGCATCAGATAGGCCACATATTGCACGGCTTTGGGGAAGGCATAGATGGGCAGATACGCCCCCGCCAACATCTCAAACAGAATTCCTAGAATCTCGGTGATCGAACCGACCTGCCGCCACAGCAAGGCGAGCAGCGCAATCATAATCCCCATCGCCGTCAGCGCGACCAGCACTACGCCACATGCCACCAAAATCATCAACATATCGAAGAGATTCACCTTCGAGTAGAGTATCAGGAACCCATAGAACGGCAAAAAGATCAACATGTTAATGAGGACTTTTGCCAATACGGTACCCACGTAATAGGCGTAGCGCGAAACCGGGGTGCTGTATAGAAACTCAAGTGTGCCATTGTAAAGATCCGTGGTCACAGCATTGATCGGCCCCCATAGCGTCGGCCCGTTGAAAACCATCAGGATGAGAGCGCCCTGGAAAAAGATAAACAAATCACGACCGGCCAGGAAGTTAGCTGATCCTGTTTCCCCCACCGAAATCACGCCGGAGAGCAGCAGAAAGAAGACCACACGCAACCCCATGCTGACAATTCCGCCGACCAGATTGGGGAGATAGCGCCGGGCGATGCGCAATTCTTTGATAACCGTGGCCTTCATCGTTATCCAGGCCGATGTGGGCCGGGAAAGACTGGGATAGATCGGGGCTTCTGTGCTTTTTCGACTCGCCATATAGGTTACAGTTGTAGTTTGCATAGATTTCTCCTTATTGCTCAAAACGTTCACTCAGTTCACCGATGTGATGTACAAATGCATCTTCCAACGACACCGTGTGATGCCGGAAGCGGGGGTGGACGTTGTCCTCGCGGATAATACGGATGATGGCCTCCGCACCTTCCATCGCATCATGTACGCCAAAGGCGACCCAGTGCGAATTCCGCTCCATGGTGAACAGGACCAGCGGCAGTTGCTCGATTTTGGCGCGGGTGGCAGCGGGCAGCGCGTCCCTTTCAATTTCGATGGATTCCGTCGCGCCGATGGAGGCCTTCAGTTCATCCGGCGTGCCGAAAAGGGGAATCGTACCCTGGTGAATCAGCGCGACGCGGTCGGCCAGCTCATCCACTTCGGAAAGGACGTGCGAAGTAAGAAGCAAAGACTTCTGCTCTTGTTGGACAAAATGTTTGAGAAACGTGCGGATTTTCTTGGCGACAATGGGATCAAGTCCCTTGGTGGGTTCGTCCAGGTAGACCAGCGGCGGATCGTGGAGCAGCGCGCGCATAATGACGACCGTCTGTTTTTGCCCGCCGGAGAGCTGCGTGAATTGCTTGTGCAGGCTATCGTGAAAATCGAAGTAGGTCGCCAGCTTCTCAATCTGCGCGTCAATTTGCGCTGCCGTCATTCCCCGCAACGTGCCGAAAAAGTGCAAATTTTCGACAGTATTCAGGCGCGCGTATGCCGAGCGCTCCGTATCCTGTCCAACATAGCCGAATAAGTGCCGGATTTCCTTCGGATGCTTGTCCAAATCATACCCAAAAATGGTAACCTGTCCGGCGTCCTTCATCAGCAGCGTCGCCAGGATTTTAATCAGCGTTGTCTTCCCTGCCCCGTTAGGGCCAAGCAGTGCCAGTATTTCCCCCTGGTATAACTCCAGTGACGCATCGCGCAGTGCGACCGTCTTCCCATAACACTTCTGGACATGTTCAGCGGACAGATATATAGGTGATGACATAGTTCTCCTTTTCCTCCTTCTTCTTATGTCTCACGTATCACGTATCACGGATGACGTTTGACAAATGACTTCAATGCTTTAACTATACCAAAATGCCGGGTGACAGCGTGTCACCCGAAAGGGTGAATCGGAGGGGTGAATCCATATTGTTAGAGCAGGTTGAGGTCACGCGCCCATTCTACCGCTTGCAAGCGGCTGCTCACGTGAAGTTTGCCGTACAACCGCTTGACGTGGGTCTTGACAGTATTGACCGAGACGAAAAGGGTAGCTGCGATTTCTTGATTGGAAAGGCCGGCAGCGATGAGATGCAGGACTTCGATTTCACGCTCGCTCAAGGGTTCGAAGTGGGGGGGACTTGCAGGTACTTCTTGGGAATGAGGTGAGGGGCATGCCGCCAGGATGCGGCCGGCGTATTCCGGCACGATGCCGCGCGCGATGGCCTGACGTAACAAAGTATCTATGGGAGGTCCATTGTCTACAAAAGTGCGGATGTAATTCCCAGATTCTCCCAGGATGAGGGCGCGCTCCAGGGATTCCAGCGCGTGGGCTATTGCGCTTTGCATATAGAACGCGCACGCTTGCAGGGAAAGCACTTCTATCTGCTGGTGGATCGAGCTACGAGTTTCTCTGTATTGGCAGGCCAGTGTCAATAGCGATAAAGCCGCGTCAATTTTCCCTTGCGCCATCAACAGCCTCGGACGCAGTAAATAGGGGAGTGGAACCTGATCATCCCATTCCCGCGAGTGGATCAGTTGGGCAATTTTATGGGCCGCTGCGTTTGTGTTTCCTGACTTTAGTTCCAGATAGGCGATCAGCGCGTGCAATATGTAGGATTCCCACGCTATATTGGGCCATTGTGTCGCCCGTTGGCGCGCTGCGGTCATGATCTGCTCTGCGGTTGCCAATGTCGCTTGTGCGCCCATAAAATCACCACGCGCGTATTGCACGATGGCTAGTATTTGGTAGCTATCCAACAGATTTGACGTGTGCCCCCAACGCTCACAGTTTGCAACGCCTTGTTGCGCGTGAGTCAGCGCGGCTTCCAGTTGATCCCACTCATACAGGCAGCCCGCTAAGTGTATATATACCAGACCGGTTGCAGCCACTGGTTGTCCCCGGACTCCCCACCTCTTGCCCAATGCGACAGCTTCTTCGTAGAGGGTGACCGCCCGGTATACATCCCCTGCGCGTTCATAAGTTAAGCCCAATCCACTCATCGCTGCCAGGGTAACAATGATGTTTCCCTTCTCTTTACCTGTGGTGATGGCGTCGCTAAAAGCCTGGCGTGCCTTGTGCAAGTCATTGCGTCGCAAATGAGCCTCACCCAAACTTTCGGCAGTGATGCTCCGCAACAGAATATCGTCTGCCGGTAGATGAGCGAGAGCCTGGTGCGCGCGTCTGATAAGATCCTCATCATCCCCCCGGTTAGAGTTGATGGTGACGCGCAGCGCGGCGATGTGACCGAGCAGTTCTTTATCTATGTGCTGAGGAGGGGCCGTAATTGTGGCATCCAATCCTAATGTATTTTCCGCCTGCATCGTCCATTGCATGGCCTCATCAAATTGCGCCTGGGCGAGCAACACCCAGGCGTAGGTGATACACAACAATGGGTGCGTGTGTATCATAGCCCGGGGCATAGCCTCCAACCAATTGCGCAGGGTTTGCATTTCGTTGTTCTGCAGCATCCACCGCGCGTGTTGTTGGATAATCTGCGCGGCCTGTTCAAACGCCTGTGCTAACAGGAGATGGGGAATGGCTTCAAGCGGCAGTTCGCCCCGTATATACCAGGCAGCGGCCCGGCGATGCAAGTCTTGCACGCCATATTCTCCAAGCTGTTGTTGCAGGCGGTGGCGCAGCAATTCCCCAAACAGATGGTGATAGCGATACCACTGCCGCTTATTGTCCAGCGAGATGATAAAGAGATTCGCACGTTCCAGATATTCAAGCATCGCCTGGCTGTGAACGGCGGGGGTATGAGGTGGCGGGGTGATAGGGTGATAGGATGACTCGGATGTCTGCATTTGCATAACAAGGTGATCGGGTCCTGATCCAGGTGCGTTTTTTTCTTCTTCTCCCTGTCTAAAAATGGCATCGCACAACGGCCCGCTCATTCGCTCTAAAATTGAGGTGTGCAGCATAAAATCCTGCACCGGTTCCGGCTGGTGTTGTAGCACTTCTTCCAACAGATAATCCAGGATGTAGCGATCATCCCCGGCAAAAGCCTGGATGAAATTGGCAGGATCTGGCCGACCTTGCATGGAGAGCGCGGCCATTTGCAGCCCCGCTGCCCAGCCCTCGGTGCGAGTTTCCAATTGCGCGATATGTTCGCGCGACAAGTGTACGCCCATCGTCTGCCCTAAAAAGGCAGCGGCCTCATCGGGGGTGAAACGCAGGTCGTCGTCGGTCACGTCTGTGATCTGCCCCCGCGCCCGTAACCGTGCCAGTGGCAGAGGGGGCGCAGCGCGCCCGGTGATGACCAGGTGCATCTGTGGCGGCTGGTGTGTCAGCAGAAAGGCGGTACCTTCGTGGATGTGAGGATGGGTAAGTAGATGATAATCATCGAGCACTAATACGAACTTTTCCGGCAGCATCGCGATGTCATTGATCAGGAGCGCAACCTGTTCGCGTACCAGGGCCATTCTGTCATCGGGAATGTGGTGGGGCGTGTGGACTTCGGTCAGGAAATGCGCGCCGAATGTATCCGCCGTAGGGCCGGGGATCAACGCGCGCAGTGCCGCTACAACGTACACCGCGTAACGTTGGGAATCATCATCTTCCTCATCCAGCGAAAGCCAGGCGACAGGCAACCGTTGGGCCAGGGTATGTGCCCACGCGCTGACCAACGTCGTTTTGCCAAAGCCTGCCGGGGCGGACACCAACGTCAATTTTCGCCCCAACTGTAGCCCTTCATCCAGCCGCGCGATCAAGTGGGGCCGCGCCACCAGGTTGGGGCGCGGCGCCGGGATATAGAGTTTCGTGGTGAGTATGGATGTATTAAACACCCCCTAAGCTTATCAGATTTCGCAAATAGCTCAACTCATGAATGTGTGTAAGGTCGTGCGAACCGGTTATCGTAAGCCCCGTTTTCTTTCAGCATTTGATCCCAGTACGTGTGGGCATATTGAGTTTGTAAGAGCAATTTGAAAACCGGCCCCAGGTAGCGTGGATAACGCTCAGGCTTGGCGAGCTTGTTGAGTAGCGCCGGGTCCAATTGCCCTGACTTACCAAAAGTCTCGCCCAGGTTGTTGAGGGTGGTAAACAGGCCCTGTGTACTCGATGGCGGCATCAGGCGCGTGCCTTCCCCATTGCCTTTGACTATCGTGCCGGCGTAGGGGCAGCCCAGGCGCGCTGCCAGTTTTTCCAGGTAGCGTTCCACGTAACGGGAATGTGCCGCTTCCGGGAAGCCCGATTGCACCAGGAAGCCAACCGGCGGATTCCCGGCCCGGCCTACCAGCGGTTCCAGGGCTTCGATAAAGGTTTTGACAATGCCCGGCATCATATCGGTGTACAGGGGAAAGCCAAGCCACACCCCTTCTGCACCCGCAAATGCTTGCCGGAATTGGGACATCTCTTTTGTGTGGACAAGATCAAATTGTTCATAACTACCGCCGGCGGCTTCAAATCCCTTGAGGAACTCCCGCAGCATAATGGGCGTGTTCCCTTTTTTCCCGCGTGGGGAACCGTTGAAGACAACCAGCCGCTTGGGCACAGGGCCGCTAAATGGGACGAGGTCGGGGACCGTTGTCGTCGGGTGGGGCGGGGGCAGCGGGATTTGCCCGCGAGCAATATCCTGCGTCAGTGCGGCGGCAACGTCTGTCACCGGTTCACGGGTTAGTTTGCTGAACAGCAGGCGTGATTTCATATTGAGTGACGTGCGCGCGAATGTCTCGGTGATAATCGTGACATCACGCGCATCCGTACCCGGCGTCTGCTCCAAGAGCAAACTCAGCAGTGGATAGTGCTCGTAGCGCGCCAGGTGGTGCGCCTCCCCTTGATCCACAACTATATATGGGTGAACGATAGGAATAATCTTATCCATCGTCTTTTTCAACAGTGCGCTGAGAAAGCCCATAATCACGGGTGATGCCATCATAACCCGGTCGGCATGAATGACGGCGCGACATACCTGCTCCGAATCATCCTGCGCCACACACTCGCCCGGCGTCTTGACCCAGCATCCCCAACACCCGACACAATAGCGGATTTCCATTTCCCGCAATGTCAGTGCGGTAACCGTGTGCCCTTTAGCTATAAGTATTTTCTCCAAGTGCGTCAAATACTCATCAAAGGCTGTATTCTGTGCATCTGGATTCCCGTTCAAAATTGTGATTTTCATAATTCCCCCTTTCTATTCTTTACCTTTCCGGTATGTCTCCGTGCCTAATCCGTGTGCTTCCCCACCGGTTTCGGTTGTGTCCTATTATATCAAAATCGTTTGTCAAACGTCAAACGTCAAAATGCGCTCCCCTTTGACGTTTGACGTTTGACGTATCACCCCCTCACCCTCTTTCCCTCTCCTCTGCTCCCCTGCCTCTTCGACGGCCACCATCCGGTCTAACCGAAACTGGCGCTCCTCGCCGCGCAGGTCACAGCGGGCCACGAGATAGGTCTGCCCCCGGCGTTCTTCCAGGCGCAGGGGCTGGACCACCCGCCGCGTGCGCTGCGCGTGGGTGTCAATGTAGGCGAGGGTGAGAGGCATGCCGGTGGCGATGGCGGCTTCGAGGCGCGCGCGCAAAGAGGATGGTGCCGCCCCATCGGGGGCGAACGCGCGGGCGATGAGCGCACGCTGCGCCGCAAGCAGCTGGGTGATGGCCGCGTGGTCCGCGTCGGATAAGGCCCGTTCCAGGTCGCGGATGAGGGTGTCAAGCTCCACCTGAGCTAAAGCCGGGAGGTAGTGGCGCAGCGCTTGATACGTGTGGCAGACCACAAGCAACGCCGTTAACGCTGCCGGGGTCACAACCGCGGTGGGCAGCGGCACGGGGGTGGGTTCCCCGTCCGGCACGTTGACTTGATACCCCTGGCGGCGCAGATAGCGAAAGAGCGCGGGGGCCTGGTCGTGGGCCACCCACGCGCCTTGGGGCGTGAAGCGTGGTTCGCCGTGGCTCCCGCCCACCAGTCGCACCCGTTGGCGAAAGGGCTTGCGTGTCCGCAAGGTCGCGAGTGCCGTTGGGGGCAAGGGCAGATAATATCCTGGCGTCGCGGCGAGCGTGCTTAACTGAGCTTGCCAGGTGCACAAAGTAGCTAAAGCCGCCGGGGGGATTTCACCCCCAGTATACTGCCCTAGGAGCAAGATAACCTGAGCTGGGGGATAGCCCCACGCGACCGCTTGTGCCAGTGCCGGGGCGATGAGCCGGTAGCGCGCTGTCTGCGTGAAGGCACACCGGACTACCACGCCTTCATCTTCAGGTAATTAGGGAATTGGAAATGGACAAATCTGAAATCGGGAAATTGGAAACACCACACATCGTGTTCCGTTTCAATTTGCCAATGGCAGAGATTGAAAATGGACAAGTCTGGCTACCGGACACTTTTTCACAGCAGGATATTTAGCCGCAATTAGGTTGGATTGTGCGACTAAAATCGCTTTTAAGTAGGTATTTTTTGATTTCGAGCGTAGCTCGAAATTAAAAAATACCCTCTTTTCCGGCGGCTAATGAAAGTTAAGAAAATAATCCGGTAATGGGGCATTGCGATCAATGCCTGGCGGTCAACCACCAGGCTACAGGAACACGC
>JAFGFI010000403.1 GCA_016931185.1 Anaerolineae bacterium | reverse complement strand
GACACGGTCGCGTGTACACCTGAGGAGAACGCCCATTTGATCATGGATGAACTGGTCCGGCGGGGCTTTATTCGCGCACAGGCGCGCTTGACCGCCGAAAATCAAAAGCCGCAGGTGATAAAGACTCTCGAGGCGTGAATGTTTGCTGCGTCGCGTTGATCCTGCGGTGAGACCTTTGCGTTATCGTTCATCTTTAGCCATTCACGTCGAGCGCGATCTGACGTAGAGTATGATTGTGGAATCCGGTTCGGTCTGTGTTTGTGTACCATTGACCAACTCGGAGGTGGATTTTGGACTTGGCCTTTCAAGGCCTCAAGCATAACGTGACAAAGTAAGGAGGTGGATCTTGCACATCGTAGCTTGTGTCAAACAAACACCGGATACCGCTGCAAAGGTTCAAGTGGTTGATGGGCACGTCACCTGGGGGGATTCTCCGCTAGTGGTGAATCCGTGGGACGAGTACGCCGTTGAGGAGGCATTGCTTCTCAGGGAGGCGCACGGAGGTGAGACTACTGCTATTTCAATGGGGCCGGAGACAGCCAAAGAAGCGCTAAAGACTTGTCTGGCGATAGGTTGCGAAGAAGCTATCTTGCTTTCTGATCCGGCGCTCAAGGGATCCGATGCTTCAGCCACAGCCTACGCCCTCTCCCAGGCCATCCGAAAGCTGGATAGTGTGGGAATGGTGCTCCTCGGCCGGCAGGCCGTCGATGGAGATACTGGCCTGACTGTTGCACAGTTGGCTCGATACCTGGGCTAGACTCAGTGATACGATATGGGCTGTCTGCGCAGACTCTCATCCACATTTATTTCTGCACCTAACTGGATAGCCACACTGCTCACATCCTCTTTCGCCACGGCGATTCCTCCATTGAAACGGGCTGCTCTAATCTTACCATCCTCAACCATTCACGTCAACACGTCGCGGCTCAGGCCATAACGCCGCGCGGCTTCTTCCAGGGGAATAAAGGTGGGCAGGTTCATCGCCATCGGCAATCTCCAAGTGCTAGTCCCTGATACACTGCGGCCCGACCGTATATAGGCCGGGTCGTTTGGGAGGACGGCCCAAGCCGCCCAAACATCAAGTGAGCCGTGCAGGATTCGAACCTGCGACCAAGTGTTTAAGAGGCACCGATGGAAAAAGAGGCATTGAGCTAACTCAATGCCCCTTTTTTTGTGTGTCGACCAGAGAAAGGGTCAAGCGTAGAGATCGTAGGCTTTCTGCAATTGATCGTCGTTGAATTCGGTATAGATTTTTGTGGTAGCCGGACTGACATGGCCCATCAAGTCTTGAAGAACTACAGTTGGGCAGCCTGACAATGACAAACGCACACCGAAAGCGTGACGGAACGCATGCGGATTGAATCGCGCTACGCCAGCGCGAGCAGCCAACCTCTCCAACACCTGATAAATACCCCAGTATGTGAGCGGTTCGCTCCTGTCAATTCTCCAAAAAACGGGATCGTCTGAGGTATGAGGAACTGTATTGCGGTAAGCTCTCATAATCTTCGCCCCATCTCGCTTGAAAAACACAACCCGGGTCTTGTCAAATCTTCCGGTGACGATGAACCGGCGCTGTTTCAAATTTACTTTTCCCCAGGTAAGTCCAGCCAACTCCGATGCCCGAGCGCCAGTTTGTTCAAACATGGTCACCAGCGCCAAGTCACGGACGTTTTTTGCAGCGTCTTTAATCGCTTTAATCTCACCACTGGGAATGTATTTGACCGTCCCCCTATCTCGACGTGGTGCAGATGGGCGCTTGAGGTGAGCCGTTGGGTCAATATCTGTGTGGTCTTCTTTTCACGCCGAAAATGGGCGCAAGGTGAGTTTATGCATTGGAATTCTTGTTTCATATATGACTGTTTTGAAAATAAATGGCTGGCTAAGGGCCAACGCTGTCAGGGATTACAGGGTCATCGATTACCACCTGAAAGCCCAGCTTTACAAGGCGACGGACGAGATGGTTAGCGACATGCTCGCGCTTGAATTGATCAAAATAATCACCGCCCAGATCGTGGTAGGGTTCATGGCGCGAGAGCATATGATAGGCACTCACCAGGATCGAGTGACCCACGGCAAAGATAGCTTTCTTTTTACCCCGCCGAGCAGCGATGCGATGATACTTGGATTTCAGGTAGGTATTCCTTTTGCGACTGGCGCCACGCGCCGCTTGCACCAGCCCTTTACGCAAGTGGCGATTCCCCGGCGGGGTCTTGCCCGAACGGCGTTTGCCAGCGCTCTCGTTCTTGCCTGGCGCCACACCTGCCCAGGCAGCCAGATGCTTGTCCGTGGCGAAGCGGCTCATGTCGATGCCCATCTCGGCGACGAGCACTTGGGCCAGCCAGCGGTCAATACCGGGAATGGTGTCCAGCAGTTCGATCGCCCGCGCATAGGTCAGCGGCTCCCGTTACTCCCCTGGTTGCGCTGTATCATTGCTAGGCATCGCGACCATGTACTCGGGCATCTGCGACAGCGTGTCGATCTGCGTCTCAATCCGACGACTGAACTGCTGTTTTGAAAATAGATCGCCCGACTTGCTCACGACGGATCCGGCGCTCGCGGATCTGGCGACACCTGCCCAGCAGAGCTGTGCGGCGCTGGGTCCGCTCTGAG
>JAFGFI010000402.1 GCA_016931185.1 Anaerolineae bacterium | reverse complement strand
CCCATTAACGACTGGCGTTCACCAGCAGTAGGATGAAAAATTGAATCCGTAATTCGTTATTCGTAATTCGCTATTTTCAAGGGAGGAGGTGCCATAGTATGTTGGGGTGGTTAAATTTTGTAGTATTGGTGATTTCTTCGATAGTCTTTTCAGTGTTGTACGTACTCAGCGTGCGCCCGGCGCACCTGGAACAAAAAATTAGGGAACAGGCGTACCGGCGTTGTGGACAGTATCGCTTGATCGGTATGATCCCTATGGGGATAGCCAGTATTAACTATGTGCTTTATCACTGGTATCCGTTACCCATTGATCCGCTGCCAGCGCGCTTCCCCTGGCCCTATGGTGTGAGTGTGCTTATTGCCGTCGCTGTAGGTGTCCCGGCGCTGATTCTCATGATCCGTGGTGTGCGTGATGCGGGGAAAGAGGCACTGACCCCCGACAAATCACATACAATGTACGGTGGCATCTACCGGAAAATCCGCCATCCACAGGCCGTGGGTGAGGCCCCGCTGTGGATAGTGATGGCGTTGTTGTTGAATTCGCCTTTCCTGGCTGCCTTCTCCCTGCTTTACCTGGGGGTATGGTGTTGGTGGTCTGTAGAAGAGGAAAAGGATTTGCTTCTGCGGTATGGGCAGGCGTATGCCGATTACCGCGCGCGTACAGGGATGTTCTGGCCCAAACGTCAGAGCGGTGGATAATCTATGTCCCCTAAACCGGATGTGAGTGAAGAGCGGACTGAGCAAATCATCGAGGCGGCCCTCAAAGTCTTTGCCGAACGCGGTGTGGAAAAGGCCCGGATGGAGGATATTGGGGCAGAAGCCGGATTGAGCAAGGCCACATTGTATTTGTATTTCAAGACAAAAGATGCCCTGATCGGGGTTATTATGCGGCGGCTGTTTGCGTATATGTTGCGCGGGTTTCAAACTTTAGATGCGACAGAGGGTTTGGTCAAAGAGCGTCTGCGCGGGTTTGCAACGCAACTGGTGGCGGAACTGCACCGGATGCGGTCGTTATTACCTTTGCTCTACGAGTTTTACGCGATGGGCTTACGAAAATCCGCTGCCCGTGAAGTGTTAGGGGAATTTGTAGCGGAGTTTATCACCCTCCTCGCGCCACTGATTCAGCAGGGGATAGAGCGTGGTGAACTGCGTGCTGTGGATGCCGAAAAGGCCGCCATTACCCTGGGGGCCATGCTTGAGGGAACACTCCTTCTGTGGGCTTTTGCGCCAGATCGTGTGGATATGGAGGCGCAGATTCTATATGGGATGGAGTTGCTGCTCGAGTCTTTATAACCCTCGTGACGTTCATTACCGGCAGAGAGGTCTCTCTGCCGGTAATCATCTGTTACGGAGTCACAAACGTAAACGTTTCAGCTATCTGTTGCAAGATAGCGGGAACGTCATTGCCCCCAACGGTGCGTATTCTCAAGACGTAAAGCCATAAATCCGGCCCTTGGATGACCCACGCTAGGGCCGGCCCGCCTTCTGTGCCGGGCCAGGTTTCTTGAAAGAGAAAGGCGGGGTGTTCTTGCCAGGTGGTTTCTTCGCTGCTTTCCACTCCGGGTGGATTCTCTGCGTCGTGTGTGGCCTCTAGCATCATAATAGCAGTGTTATAGAGGAGAGCTTCGGTAGGGCCGGGTGCCCACCAAATCGCGATTTCCCCGGTAGGATAGCCTCGAGGGGTATGTTGCCACACGCGTGCTCCTGCCCAAGTATCTCCTAATGCTTGCGTCTCTTTGAACGCTGCCGGTACGCGCAATGTGATACCACTGGGAAGTGTCTCGGTGGTCAGTGTATGGAAGGTGAGGGGCGCGGGTGTAAAGGCCCGCACACCACTGCCGGTGACGTTAAGCTTCGTATCCACGCGAACCAACAGTTGCCATGCGCCGGGCATTGGATCCAGCGGCAGTTGGAGGGGGGAACTCGCGCGATAATGGTGTTCTTCGTCAGGCCGCAGGAGCGCGCGGTAGTAAGCGTGGTTTTGCGCGTCGAGCACAATCGCGCTGATCACGGCGGTAGCCTCAATACCCGGCGGTGGGATCAAGTCAACTTCCAGCGACACCGGCGCGAGGGCCGAGACCGTGTCGGGCCATAGGATGCGCAATTCCAGTGGTGGGATAGGGGTGGGGGTAGGGGGAGCGGTAGGCGTGGGCGTGTTTGCCGGTGAAGGCGTAAGGGAGGGGGTAAGGGTACTCGTCGGCGTAAGTACAGGTGTTGGCGTCGCGATCGACGTACAGGCTGAAAGCAATAAAAGAATGGTTATAAGCGTGATATGTTTTGGCATAGCGGCTATGATAACATAAAACGTGAAGACGTGAAACGTGATATGTCATCCGTCTTTTTCATTAGTGTACTCGCAAAGTATGTTGGCGCGCACAAGTTATTGGACTTTGCAACGTTTTACGCTCTTCCTAGCACCGCCGCCAGCAGCGCCATCCGCACATACATCCCGTTCTTCACCTGGCGAAAGTAGGCCGCGCGGGGGTCATCATCCACATGATAATGGATCTCGCCGACGCGGGGAAGCGGGTGCATCACGACCATTTTCTCTTTTGCCCGCGTCATCAAATCGGGCGTGATCTCGTAGCAATCCCTGACTTCTTCGTATTGCTTGGGATCGCTGAAACGTTCCTTTTGGATGCGGGTGACGTAAAGGACATCGGCATTCTCAATCACGTCGGCTACATCGTGGGTCTCGCGCACTTTAATCCCCTGATCCAGCAATTCATTCATCAATGCCATCGGCAGGCGCAGCGTATCAGGTGAAACGAAGCGCAGACTGATGTCCTCGTAACGCATCAACAGCCGGGTAAGGGAGTGGACGGTACGCCCGTAGCGCAGGTCGCCCACCATCGCAATTTTCAACCCATCAATGCGGCCCAGCTCGACCTGGATGGTGAACAGATCCAGCAGGGCTTGCGTGGGATGTTCACCCGCGCCATCCCCGGCGTTGATGACGGGCACGGAGGCGTAATCCGCCGCCAGTTTTGCCGACCCTACCTCTGGATGGCGCAGCACGATGACGTCGGCGTACTGCTCCAGGGTGCGGATGGTATCGGGCAGGCTCTCGCCTTTGCTGACACTGCTGAACTGCACGCCCTGGGTGATGGGGATGACGCTGCCGCCTAATCGTTCCATCGCCGCAATAAAGGAAGCACTGGTGCGTGTGCTGGGTTCGTAGAAAAGACATGCCAGCACATAACCCTTGAGCAGGTCACACGCCCCCACGCGCTCGACCAACTCGCGCATTTCATGGGAGCGGGTGAAAATATAGCTCAACCGCTCGCGGTCGAACTGGCTCACCGACAGAATATCCTGTCCCGTGAATCCATTCCCATTACCCGTCTTTTGTGCCATTGCCTCAAAATCAAACAATCTCGGTAAATTATGTATCTTCTCCATAGCTCTTAACTCCTCACTCCTAACTCTTAACTCTCTTCTTCCTCAAACCGGCAAAAAAAGAACCCGCCTACAAAAGCGGGTTCTCTATTACAAATGATCCATGGGATGAAATATCCCATCTTGAAAAAGTAAATGTCCCCGGAAGTAAACACACCGGACTTTGCCCCGTACCTTCATGCCTGAAAAAGGACTCCAGCCACATTTGGTATGGAGTTCTGCGTTGGATAAGATATAGGGTGTCTGTGTGTCCACCTCAATCCACGTCTCCGGCTGTTCCGGCAACCCAAAAATCCGCCGGGGATTGTAGGCCAGCAGAGCGATAAGTTGCTCTTGTGATAGTCGCCCCTCCGCGACGGCAGTGAGCAGCAGCGGTAGCGCAGTCTCCAGACCCGGAACACCGGGTGGGGCGTCAGAACCGTTTTTCTCTGCGAGTGTATGCGGCGCGTGATCGGTGGCGATGCAGTCAATGGTGGTGTGGATGTGCGCCCAGAGCGCGTCCACGTCGGCCTGCGTTGCCAGGCGCGGGTGCATATCCCCCAGTGGTCCGAGGCGCGCAGCATCGGCTTCGGTAAGAAAGAGATGGTGCGGTGTGACCTCGCAGGTGATGGGCAGCCCGCGCGCTTTGGCGGCGGCGATCAGGCTGATTTCATCTTTGCGGCTGACGTGGCAGATATGCACGTGCTGGTCAAAGGCGGTTGCCAATCCAATCCCCACGGCAACGGTACGGCCTTCGGCATGCATGGCGATGGGCTTGCCACGGGGCCAGCGCTGGAAACATGCCAGCAGCGTGCTGAGTTTTTCCACCCGCAGCGGCCCGTATGTCTGGTCGGCGTAGAGCTTGAGCCCCACAGTATTTTGGGCAAGTATGGGCAGCTCATCTAGATGACCGGGAGACGCACCCGCGTAGAAATGCACATCGCATAGCGCTTCAACTTTGGCTTGTTGTTGTACCGCGTGCAGGGCCTCACGGGTGACAATGGGGGGTGTTGTGTTGGGCATTGCCAACACCGTTGTGAACCCTCCCGCGATTGCGGCTGCCGTGCCGGTGAAAAAATCTTCCTTGTGCGCACCTCCAGGGACCCGGAGGTGAACATGAACGTCGGCTAAACCGGGCAATCGCGTGAATGTATCTGGCATATTCTCAAAACCCGCCAGATCATACCAGGGATTGTCATTTTGGCAAGTATGTTACAATATAAGGTATGAATGATCAGTAAATGGGAACCGATCCCTACTTATTATGGAAATTACGCATTAACGGTTGTTTACCCACTAGCGGTTGGATGAAAATTGAATTCGTTATTCGTTATTCGCTATTTTTGAGGGAGGTGTGATGACAGTAGAGACTTTATATCCGACAGTTCCGATTGCGCTCGCGCTACAGCAATTGCGTCACTCCCCGCAGTTGCCGCGCTATGTGCAGGAATTTGAATCGCTATTGCAGGAAGAGCGTGCCCGCCGCGCGCGTTTTTATGAAGAAATATCCGCAGAGCAGAAGGCAGAGTTTATCAATGGGGAGGTCATCGTGCATTCACCCGCAAGATTAAAACACACGGTTGCTAGTCAAAACCTGTTTATGATCTTGAGTGTTTGTGTTTCTCAGAAAAAACTGGGATATATTGGGCATGAGAAAGTACTTATTACGTTAACCCGCAATGATTATGAGCCGGATGTGGTTTATTTTTGCCCTGAAAAAGTGCAGGAGTTTTTCCCCGATCAAGTAAAATTCCCCGCGCCGGATTTTGTGGCTGAAGTACTTTCTCCTTCAACCACCGATAATGACCGTGGCATTAAGTTTTTGGATTATGCTGCACACGGGGTGACCGAATATTGGATCATAGACCCCGATACAGAAGTTGTAGAACAATATGTGCTAATGGAGCAGGGGTATGAATTGCGGATGAAAAGCCAGACCGGTATTCTGCAAAGCATCGCGATACCGGGGTTAGCTATCCCAGTGCGTGCTATTTTCGCCGAGGATGAAAAACTGGTAGCACTACAGAAGATCTTGAACTAAACGAAAACCCCCAATTTAAAACACGGAGGAACATCAATGACAACTTGGGGAAAGACTATTGGTGCAACTTTGGGGAGTCTGGTCGCTGGACCAGGCGGAGGATTCATTGGCAGTGTGACTGGATCTTTGTTGGAAACTGCCTTGGGCGGACGTTTACCTGGCGCAGTACAGGATTTGATCGCGGACCTCGTGGTTGATTTTTCCCAGGAGAAAGCTGAAGCCTATATAGAGACACTAGGGCCAAACCAGGCCAGGCGCATTAACCACGACCTTCAAACTGCGCTACGCGATGCTTTTTGTGAGGCTCTTTATGATATCGGTGGCGATTGTTGCTTTCCCAAAGTCTGGCAACGTGATCCACGCCAGATCCCCCTACATATCTGTTATCTAAAGCAGCCACAACCTCACCGGCAATTGTGGGATGGAGAGAAGTTGCTGGCGAGTGGGTTGGATGTTTGTCATTGTTTGCAATATCTAAAGGATAAAGTGGATACCGGGGAACTATTACCATTAGATCCTCCGGCATCACAGGAGCTTGCTGATGTCAATACTTATTTGACGAGCGATACACCAGAGCAATTATCTGCCGCGTTCTATGCGCGACTTGTGGCTCCGCACTTGGCCGCAATGCGGAGCGTTCTGCTTGATGCGCCGGGATTTGAACAGCACTTGCGCCGTTATCTGCTCGACCGCACATTGGTCCATTTGAGTGAGCATCTCAAACAACGGCCCGAAGCGTGGCGCGCGTTCAACCGTTTGTTGTTGGAAGGTCTGCGCCAGGAAGTCGCGCAGTTAGGCACTGGCCAGCAGGCGATACTGGCACGCCTGGATGCGCTCCCCTCATTGGAAGTGTGGTCAGAGCAGATCGCAGATGTGATGGGGACACTGGGCGGGTTGGAAAAACAGTTGAATGTGGGGTTTGCGACGGTGAGTCGTGAGGCCCTCGCGCATCACGCGGATCAAATGGCCTATTTGATCAATATCCAGTCCGATGTTGAGGAAGTTGTGGCGCGAGTCGGGGAATTTTCCGCTGAGTTGCAAGCGTTGAGGGCGGTGGTTCAGCAGCAGTCTCCCCTTTTAACGGTTAACCCCTTTCAAGCGCCGCCTTCTGTCCCGCACTTCGTAGCGCGGGAAAAATTGGCCGCAGCGTTTCAAGCGTTGGCTGCGCCGCCCACGAGCAGGACTGTGTGGGGGTTGCTAGGGATGGCAGGAAGCGGCAAGACGGCCTTCGCCATTCATCTGGCCCATACCTGGCGAGAAAATTTTGCCGATGGCGTGTTGTGGGGAGATGTCGGCACACTAACATCGGAGATGATTTTGTTAAGTTGGGCACAAGCTTTTGGCGTGCAAGAGCAAGTCGCTGCTGCCCCAGAACTGGCATTAAAGGCCGCGCAGGTCTGGCAAGTCCTTGACAACAAACAACTCTTCATTGTCTTGGATAATGTCAGCGAAAGCGAACAAGTTCAATGGCTGATGCCTACCGGGGTCAACCACGTTATCCTGTTGACTTCGCGCAACCGCAAAGTTTTGCACAATGTTGGCGCCACTTTGGTGGAAACGCCACCCTTCACGCGCGAGGAAAGTCTGAGTTTGCTGCAGCGTATGCTTGGGGATGCGCGGGTGACCTCGCAAATTCAAGCGGCAGAACGGCTCATCCACTTCGTTAATGGCCTGCCCCTGGCACTGAATATCATTGCGGGGTTGTTGCAAGAAGCAGAGTTGCTCACGCTGAACGAATATGCCGACGCGCTGCAAGATGAGCAGACGCGCCTGGTGAACCTGGCGGATTGGGAAGACAGCACGAAAAATGTCGCTGCCTCCTTTGAGTTAAGTTATCAACATCTTCCGCCAATGATCCAACAGCTATTCAGTGCGTTGGCGGTCTTTGACGGCCCGGATTTTGACGCTGACGCCGTGGCCGCAGTGCTAGGGCACCCCCTGCTCCAAGTGAAGGCCGGATTGGGGCGCTTGTACACGCTCTCGCTGCTAGAAAAGGCGACGGAGAGTGGGGAAGTCGTCCGGTATCGTCTCTATACGTTATTAAAACTCTTTGCCCAGCAAAAACTATCCCTGGAACGAGAAGCCCAACTACGGGCACAAGCCCTGCACTATTTTATACATATAACACAGCAGACAAAGCCTGACGCGTATACACAGCTTGACCAGGATTGGCAAAATGTGATCGGCGCGTTGCGCTGGGCTTACATGCAGGGAGATTATGCGCATTTCCAACAGGGCGTGTTGGCGCTCACGCAATTTGATCTGGGCACTGTTGGTTTTTTGGATGTCCGGGGCCATTGGCAAATTGCCTACCGGCTCCTGCGACAAGCAATTAAGACAAGCAGTACGGATGCAACCTTGACGGCGCATTTATGCCTACGTTTGGGAGCATTTGCGGCGAAATTAGGTCAAGTTGAGCAGTCCGCCGATTATCTTAGTCATGCACAAAGTGCCCTGGATGCTTTACCGGTTACGGCGGAGAGTAGTTTACTCCGTGCCTATGGTTACGAATTCTCGGCGCGGCTCGCGCGCCAACAATCGGCAGAACAGGCATTGGTGTGGATTGATCAGGCATTAGGGCTATTGAAAGATTTTACCAGCCAGGCAGTTGTCCATTACCGGGGCTATTGCTACATCACCAAATCGACGATTTTGGGCAGGACAGGGGCTTTAGAAGCGTCCGAATCCTTGGCCAAACGCGGCTTGAAGTTGTTGCCCTCTACGCCAACTACCGCCAGCATCAGCGCGTTGATCAATCTGAGTAGTATCGCCAGTATTCGCGGTGCGCCACAACAGAGCATCCGTTACGCCGAGGCAGGCGTGAAACTGGCCGGGACTTTGGGAGACGTTAAACGTTTGGCAACGTTGTTAATGAATCTGAGTGTGGATCACACCACCCTGGAGCAATATGATGTTGCGGTCGAATATGCGCAACAGGCGCTCCAGGCATATAAGCGGTTGGATGATGTGGATAACATCGGCAGCAGCCATAATAATCTGGCTTTCATTATGCTGCGCGTGGGCCGCGATGCACTCGCAAAACAACACCTTCAATTGGCCCTCGACCTGGTACAACACTATGGCCTCAGTGAGTTGGAGCTATTCGTCCAGATCAACTGGGCGCGCTATTACTTGCGCCAGCAGCACCTAGCGGGAGCAGAAGCTGCCCTGGCGCGGGCGGAAACCCTGTCCCAGTCCCTGGATTTGTTTGAGATGGCGGATGTGTATTATTTACAGGCAGAAGTCGCGCGCGCGCGCGGTGACTTGCCATCCGCTTTGGTACTCGCGGATAAGGCCGTGGCCGTGGCCGAGCATGCAGATTACGCCCTGGGGAGTGGGGTGGCCTGGCGCATCAAAGGTCACATCCTACAGGCAATGCAACAACGTGCTGCTGCCGCGGCGGCTTATCAACAAAGCCTCGCCTATTTGGCAAGTGTTGACGATTACGAATCGGCATTGACTCAAGCCGCGATAAGGGCGCACGGTTAAGCAAGGTTGCTGAACCGTGCTAAATTTAACCGCAGATACACACAGATAGACGCTGATTTTTTTTGTTCCTAGTGGAATTACGCGCCATTCAGAAATGGCGAATTAATGCTGTGCGTTTACCAGCAGTTCGGTGAAAATTTATGGCCTAATGAAGGTTAAGAAAATAATCCGGTAATGGCGCACTGCGGTCAGCGCCCGGCGGTCAACCGCCAGGCTACAGGACCACGCCCCGT
>JAFGFI010000401.1 GCA_016931185.1 Anaerolineae bacterium | reverse complement strand
CCCATTAACGACTGGCGTTCACCAGCAGTAGGATGAAAAATTGAATCCGTAATTCGTTATTCGTAATTCGCTATTTTCAAGGGAGGTATATGATGAACAGCAAAAATCAGCTCACCCCTTTGGCCGCACTAGAGCCTTTATTAGCCGATCCAGATGCGGTTGAAATTATGATCAACGGGTATCAGCGCGTCTTTATTGACAAACACGGGAAACTTCAAAATGTTCCCACGCCTTTTAAGAATGAGGCGGATTTGAAGGCTGTGATTGACACAATTCTCAAGCCTATGGGATTGGTAGCCAATGCGTGTAATCCGATAGTGGATACGCGCCTTTCGGATAATTCGCGTGTGAACGTGGTGATGCCGCCCATTGCCGTGGATGGTCCCGCCTTAACTATCCGTAAATTCTGGGGAACCCGGCAGTTGACGCTGGATGATGTGGTGCGATTTGGGGCCATCAGTGAAGACATCCTCACCTTCTTGCGCGCTTGCGTTGAAAGTCATTTGAATATCCTCATTTCGGGAGGGACGGGATCGGGCAAGACGACGTTGCTGCGTTTGATTGCCGAAATGATCCCCACCGACCGGCGTATCATTGTGGTCCAAAATGCGACCGAAATGCGTTTGCCGCAACCCAATACATTACACCTGGAAAGTCGTCCTGTCAATGCTGAAGGGCAGGGGGAGGTGACCATCCAAGAACTGATCATTAATGCGCTGCGCATGCGTCCCGATCACATCGTATTGGGCGAAGCGCGTAGTTCTGAGATTCTGGAACTCATCCAGGCGATGAATACCGGGCATGAGGGTTGTCTGCTGGCGTTGCACGCAACCAGCCCGCGCGATGCGCTCGACCGTATGGAAGTGATGATCACCTATCATCCTATTTCACTGCCGGTGTTGACGGTGCGAAGCATGATTGCCAAGACCATCAACATAATCGTGCAAATAGAGCGACTTTATGATGGTTCGCGCAAAGTGTCGAAGATCACCGAAGTCCTGGGGATGGAGGGAAATACCATTACGATGCAGGACATTTTTGAGTTCCAGGAAAGCGGTAGGGAAGAGGGGAAAATTTCGGGCAGGTTCCGGGCCACCGGGAAAATTCCCCGTTGTATGGAACGTATGCAGGCGTATGATGTGGAGTTGCCCCTTAGTCTCTTTACGCCGCGTTAGCTAAAGAAAGAAACCGGGGCTTTGCGGATGCAGACATCTGTGGCAAAGCCCCGGTTTCTTTACTCATCTCCCCTACTTACTGGGAATTTTTTACCACCAACGGTAAGTAAATCTCATATCCGGTGGCTCCTATAGACACGACATCACTGAAGGTATCTGTATCACACATATTCGTTGTGGTCAGGATCACGGTGTAATCCAGGTTATTTGTGAACGTGTATATCTGTTGAGTTACGCGAGCATATACATTGGATTGCACCACCACCTCGCCGCCAAAGTTCCAGGTATAGTTAATGGGCGTTGTGCCTGATACAACTGACCCTGTGAAAGTAACCGGCTGCCCGGCTTGCGGGCGAGCTGGAACGTACGTAAATTGCGTACCGGTCACCGGCACACAGGCCGAGATGATGCTCAGTGTTATGGGCGCGGTGAAGGTTGCTTCGTCCGGATCGTTACTGGTGATGACCAGATTTGTCTGATAGGTTGCCACGCTCAATCCTGATGGATCATAGAACAAGGTAACCTCGGCAGCATTACCTGGCGCAGTGTGCAAATCGGCTATCGCCACTGCTGCCGGACTGCCATCAACTGACATACTCAGCCAGCCGGTTGGCGTCACTTCCGCGCTCCAGTCAAGCTGTGTGGCGCCTTCGTTCGATACCGTCAACACAGCGGTAAGAATGTCGCTTGAGCCTACAACGACCTCTCTTGGATCTGGTATGGATGTCACCGCGATATCCGGTTCGCCGGTGATGGTCAACGTCACGGGCACGGTGATTTCCGGTTCGTCCGGATCGTCACTGGCGATTACCAGGTTCGCGTGGTGGTCACCGACTGCCAGATCCGCGGGATTGTAGAATAGCGTGACATCTGCATCCGCACCTGCCGCGAGATGCAAGCCGGGTAAGTGAATTGTTGACGGCCCGCTATCCACGGAGACACTCAGCCACGTGGTGGGTGCCACTTCGATGCTCCAGTTGAGTGGCCATGTGCCGGCATTGGACACCGTCAACTGATCATTGAGGATGGTACTCGTGCCAAATGCAGCGCTCTGTCCGAAGTGCGTCGCATCCAGTGCAATATCTGGCTCCGCAAGAACGACAACCTGCTTCTCTTTTATCCGCGATACACCACAACCGGTTACAGTCAACCTGACCGTGTAGGTATCGCTGGCGGTGTAAGTGTGCGTTACTACTTGACCAGGATCATATAGCCCGTCCCCAAAAAGCCACGTAAATTGCATTGGCGTATCACCGAGCGCCGACGCGGTGAAGACGACCCCCTTTCCAACTCTAGGATTGGCGGAAACACTGAAGTCCAGGTTATACGGGGGGATGCACCCGCCGGAAGTGTATATAACTTCCGTCTCATTGGAGGCTTCAGACGCCGTTTGATCGCTTCTCCCATACGCTACATTGGTGATAAAGTCTCCCGGCGATCCTCCGCTCAGATATACTTTAAACATTACCTGGCCTGCTTCCGCCTGTGCCAGGTCTCCTAACTGACACGTAACAACTTCGCTTACTCCTGCTTGTCCTGCTACTGAACATCCGGCCGGCAAAGAAGTTTTGACGACCTGGGTTCTGGTATCAATAGCATCGGTGAGGATGATGTTTGTCAATAGGCCGCCGCCATCATTGGTGAAGGTGATGGTGTACGTAATAGGATTCCCGCTGGCCTGAACTAAGGTCGGAGTTACAGATTTTTGAACCGTTAGATATGGCCCGCGGATTTCGGTGGACACCGGATCCCCCGTAATGGTCTCATCTGTTGACAGGCGGTCGGATGCAATCGTGTAATTCGCGTTGGTCGCGACCTGTCCTTCCGTTCCGTTTGTCACCACGACGGTAACCTGTACTTCATCGACAGTTGCTACATCTACTTCGGCTATGGCCCAGGTTACAATATCGTTCCCGGACACGTCACAACTATCCCCACCGGAACAACTGACAAAATCTACTTGTGCCGGCAGCGTGTCCTCAATGATCACATTGTGGGCCGGGTCGGTGCCGTAGTTCTCATAAGTCAACGTATAGACCAGTTCATCTCCAGGTGCAGCCGGGTGTGTCGGCGCGACGGCCTTGCCTACCCGTAACCACGGGCGTGCAACCCGTGTAACCAAAGGTTCTTCGATAGGCCGTACTGGTACACCAAAGCCTGAGGTTTCTACGTAGTTCTCTAGGTTGGTGTCTTCAGTTGTCGTTAAGACTTCACCCCAAATCTGGAAATATCCAGACACATTGTTCATAAGTGTCCCGCACGACCATACTGCGTTACCACCGCTTGTGCCGCTGGGCTGACTAAAACCCCAGCCCCCAACACAGCCTGTGCCATACGTTTGATTTCCCTGGTAGACAAACCCCACGGGCAATGTGTCTGTGATACGAGCATTGACCATTGCCCCCGCTGAGGGGGTTGTATTGGTGTAATATATTGTGTAAGTCAGCACACGTCCGGGGAAAGCGGGTACCGGCGTGGCCGATTTGCTCGTCGCGATACTGGCTTGCCAGGTGCGTTCTATCTCTGTTTGCAGCGTTGTCTGATCAGAAGTCAGGGTTACCGTGTTTGTATAGGAAGTGGCTGTGTCTGAAATGATGACCTGGAAATCCAGGTTAACTGTAGCACCTATATTTAAGGTACCGAGAGTTTGCGTTGCATATCCACCGTCCTTAATCCAGTGAAAGGAACTGTTCGAGGAATCGTATTCCAGATTAAGTCCCCAGGTGTCGGTAATCGCGACATTGGTGGCCGCATAGGTACCCACATTGCGAACTACAATGCTGTACTTCATCGGGTAGCCTTCTGCGCTTGCAACTGTAGGCCCGGTCTTCTGTAACTCAAGGATTGGGCGGTCCAGGATGACGTCAACACTATCCGATTTAGACGTTGCCCCCCGGCTTTCTATCGACACCGAGGTGTGCAATGGGCCATCATAGTCATAGGGTAACGGCGTTTTGACCCGCATGTTAATCACCATTGAGTGATTTTGCCCATCTGCGGCTATGATGTCCGTAAATACGTTGGTCGTGCCCGTAACAGGTGCTATGGTCGGGGCCGATACGAAGTCCAGGTGAGGGTCATAACCCAACGTCAATGTGACCAGCGAGGAGGCTGCTGAACCCGTATTGCTGTATAACACGGTATAGGCAAGCGAACTATCCGCGTGGACGTGAGTTGGATTGCTGCTAATTGCCACGTTTACATTTGCGGTTGCCAATTCCACCGTCCGGCTTATTTCGTGGTAGGGTATTTCGTCGCTTTGCCAGGAGAGGGTGTTGGCCAGCTCAAACACATTGTCCGGGATCAAGGGTTTGACCTGCATCGTGAGCAAGATTTCCCCACCCGTATCGGCCAGATTCCCTACATTCCAGGCCAGCAGGCCCGCATCTGTGACATCGGGTTCAGGATCCGCCTCTACAAATGTATTCAGGTCTGTATCAATGACATCGGTAATGATCACATTTGTATAGTCTTGTGAGAATGGGTCGTGTCCTGAACTGGTATCGGTGTAAGTAATGGTATAGGTGAGCAGTTCACCGGCGCCAACACTGAGTTGCCCGGGGATTTTATCCACGGCTAAGCCTAATACTACCAAACATCCCACCTCCGGGTCCGCACAATGATTGACCGGGGGAATTGCGGCTATAATATCGCCGTAATGTCGCTCCAGGGGTGAATCCCCGGGCAGGCTGGTGTACTCCTTAATGTATACATTGTTGACCAACGGAACCCCGGCCATCGCTGTGTTTAGGACCTTGGCATAGTAGCCAATTTCATAGGTGCTGCCTATCGGCACCTCATCAAGAGTCCAACACAATAGATTATCACCTTGCTGCGGTTCTACGAGCGGTTCCAGATCGGTTGGCACATAACTAAATCCATTGGCAGTATCAAGGACCAATCCTTCCGGTAGTTGATCACAGATCTCTACCTCGTAAGCTGAAGTTCTCCCGCTGTTGCGGAAAGAAAACTTGAACTGAGCGAATTGTCCTACCTCTTCGTCCCCTGAATCCACCCGTTGCGTCAATAGGTTACCATCGGAAAAGAATGGCTGGATAATGTTCAACTGGGCCTGTACAGCGGGTAATGAACTGAAGGGTGAGCCGTCGGGGGGACGCCAATATAACTGGGCGCTGTTGTCCGCGGGCCTGTCCCTGGTCATGTCATTAACCGTTGCGTAGACATACTGCTCATTATTATCTAACCCTGTGTTGTTGATCTGATAGATCGCCTCGATGGCTTGATAATTCTCACCTAGAGTTGACAGGCTTTCCATATACCAGGAGAGTTGTTCTCTAATGAAGCCACTGGCTGCCGGGTCGTCACCCACGATGATTCCGGTAACGACAGCTCCCCCTTGCACTGTTACAGTGTTGGCAAGATGGAAACCTAACGGCAGCAGGTCTACATAGTAAGGTTCCTGTAACACGGTATTGGCGCCCTGGGTGAAGATCACCGTGTAGGTTATGATATCTCCCATCTGAATTTGAGTCTCAGAGGGTAAATTGGCATATTTTGTATGGGCAATGCCTGGGCTTAGCGTGAGGCTTTCAATATCCCCAATATATTTTCCCTCATCTGGCACATCACCGGCAAAAGTTTCTTGATAGGTTTGGGTTTCTATAGCCAGGAATTGGGTGCCAATTGTAAAGGTCGGGGGGAACTCGACATTAACTATCACTGGCCATGAAGCACCCGGGTCTATTGTCGGCAGCTCCCAGGTCAGTGTCGTTAAATCTCCCACCGTGATCAGACTGTCCGGCGCAGGAGAAGACCCCGTGTAACTCAGATATGCGGTTGCCGTCACAATTCCATCGTATGCAATAGCGGTACCTGTGTTTGTATTTGCGATTACCACTTCTACTTCGCCACCACCTGCGCCGACGCCGCCAGCATCCAGATACGTGTAAGTCAGTTGGGATTCCACATGAGGGCGGATAGCGTCAATCGCAGATGAGGAATCATAAACCACATATTCAAGCGTATCATTAGCATTGACTACTTCTCCAAAGGTATCACTCCAACGCAGTATAGGTTCTATCCCAAGTGCATCTTCGTCTTTAATCTCTTCCGCGCTAGGGTTGATAAAGTAATTTTGTGTTCGTAACGCAACTACAGTATAGGTCAACCAGGTCGGCCCCGTGATCGCATCATGATCTGCAAAAGTTATCAAGCTGGCATAGGGTATTGCTGAGGGAATGACGTTATCTAAATTGGTCCGTGTGTTCTGAACCATACTTTCCCAGGGATCAGATCGTGCAGCGATGGGGCTAAGGCCATCCTCAAGGGCAATGCGCGGCAGCACACTGTAAGCTACCAGTCCATCGGGGATGGAAAAAGCTACCGTTGCTGTGACAAACTCGCCCGCGACGGCCTGATCCTCGGTGTTATTGGGGATCTGGACAATTGAAGTCTCCAGCGTTTGCTCAATAGTCGGTGGAATGACATAGTGATTGTTAATGAGAATAGGGCCATCTGTATCCGTGCCATCCGGATTTGTAAATTGTGACTTGAATTGCGCTGACAATTGATCGTGGGCGACGCTAGGATCTGGTAAGGTCACAGTTACGGTATAGTTCTCATAACTCGTGTTGGCAAAGTTGGTAAAGTTCCATATCACCGTATTGCTGACCACGGTGCCACCAGGTGTAAAAGCTACCGTGCCCATATTCATTTGCGTAGGTAAAGTTATTGTCAATACGCCATTCGCTGCTCCACCCAGGTTACGAATATTTGCACTATAAAGTACCGTTTGTCCCGGAACGGCCGGATCGGGTCTCGTAATAGCGGGTAAGACTCGCCGGAGATCTATAGTTGGAGCTGCTGTGGGCGCTCGTAACCTTTGTGCCGACACGGCGGCACTTACAGCCATTAACATCACCCAAATAAAACATAGACTTAACACTAGCGCTAAGCCTACATGTATCAACGAATGACTTGGGCCGCTCCATTTTCTGGATTGAGAGCCTTTAAATCTAGACATTTTTTCCTCCTTTGGATGTCAAAAGAAACACACTGTGACAAAAATTTGAAATGCGAGACAAACATCAGCCACGCTTTCATTCTACCATACATAACACTCCCCTACAAATAGGAAATCATTTAACTCAAAACGTTCTTGTATACTTGCCTCCTCTCGGAATTTATCGTGATTCTAAAAATATGTGGCCTCTTTTTTATACTGCTAAAGATGAACTTTCAAGTCAATCCTATGTCCGGACAACCAGGATTATCTTAGATTATAGTCAAAAAGATGACTAAGCCAAGTCAACTTATAGGGAGTCTATCATTTTTTCGTGGAAGACTACAAAAGTCTTACAAGTAGCCTTATAGATCGGCCACTTCGTTGAACAGATAGCGCTCGTCAACCAAGTGTCTGCTGAGACTTTTGTAGTTTGGGTTATATTCGCCATTCTTCAATTTTAACAGTATACTATAGTTCACAGTTGTTGGAAGTATAGGTGTATTTTTATTCCGGTTGATCGGCAAGGTTCAGAAATCTTGCTTTTTACCTTTACACGTTTACGCTTGATAAGGTATAAAGTGTAAAGGTACCTTGAACCATCCCGGTTGACCTTGTCCGAATAAAAACTTTTGAAAGGAGCTTGTGAAATGGAATATCGGTCTTTAGGACGGACCGGCGTGAAAGTTACGCCGTTGTGTCTGGGTGCCATGAATTTTGGTGGCCCAACAGATGAGGAAACGTCTATTGCCATTATTAACCGCGCCTTGGAAGGGGGTATCAATTTTATTGATACAGCCAATGTCTACAATCGTGGCGAAAGTGAACGCATTGTGGGCAAGGCTCTTAAAGAGAATGGCAAACGCGATCAGGTGGTGTTGGCGACGAAGGTCCATGGAGCTATGGGCGATGGCCCCAACGACCAGGGCAATTCCCGCTATCACATAATCAAGGCGTGCGAAGATTCGCTGCGCCGCTTACAAACTGACCACATTGACCTCTACCAGCTTCACCGCCCTGACCTGGTAGTGCCGCAGGATGAAACCCTGCGCGCGTTCGATGACTTGATTCGCGCGGGCAAAGTGCGCTATGCCGGTTGCTCTACGCATCCTGCGTGGATGGTGATGGAGTCATTGGGTATCAGTGAGAAATTGGGTATCGCGCGCTACATCAGCGAGCAACCGCCCTACAACTTGCTCGACCGTCGCATTGAGAATGAGTTGGTCCCCTTGTGCCAGAAGCATGGCCTGGCGATTTTACCCTGGTCACCGCTGGGCGGCGGTATCCTGGCGGGTAAGTACACGTTGGAGATGTTGGAGGAAATGCAATTTCCCGAGGAATCTCGCGCCGCACGGTCGGGGCAGTTTTTCCAGCGCAGGGTAACCCGCGCGGGTATCCAGGTCGCGTTGCAGGTCAAGGCAATGGCAGAAGAACGTGGAATGACAATCACACAACTCGCGCTGTTGTGGTGTAAGGATCAACCCGGTATTACGTCTCCTATTATCGGCCCGCGCACAATGGCGCACCTTGAGGACGCGCTGCCGCTGCTCGAAATGACACTTGATGACGCCGACCGTCCCCTCTTCGACGCGCTGGTGCATCCCGGCAACGTCGTTGCCGACTTTCACAATAGCAATCCATGGATGAAGGCCAGGATCGAGGATTGAGACGTAATAACGCTATCTATAGTCTAGAGATTGAAAAAGATGTTTTTAAAGTATTTTTTGTTTTTCGGGTGTTAGTCTGAAAAACAAAAAATACATTTTTAATCTATAACTTGGAGGATATACACTATGCCATTAATGTTCGATTTTCCACTGGAGAAGTTAAAGACGTATCTGGGGATTAACCCCCGTCCTGCCGATTTTGATGCATATTGGGATGCCGCGCTCTCCGAGATGCGCGCGTTGGACCCGCAGATCACGCTGACCCCTGCCGCATTTCAAGCCCCGTTCGCGGAGTGCTTTGATATGTATTTCACCGGTGCCGGCGGCGCGCGGGTGTATGCCAAGCTACTCAAGCCCAAAGGGGTCGCTGACCCACATCCCGCCGTGCTAATGTTTCACGGTTATTCGGGGGATTCTGGTGATTGGGCCGATAAGTTAAGCTATGTAGCTGCCGGGTATACCGTCGCCGCGTTGGATTGCCGGGGGCAGGGAGGGCGCTCGGAGGATGTCGGGGGTGTAACCGGCAATACATTGCACGGGCACATCATCCGGGGATTGGATGAGGCGTTGCACGGTCAGCCGGAGAAGCTACTCTACCGCCAGATTTTCCTTGATACGGCACAGCTTGCCAAGATCGTAATGGAGATGCCCGATGTAGACGCGACCCGCGTTGGTGCGACGGGTGGTAGCCAGGGGGGCGCGTTGACCGTAGCCTGTATCGGACTGGAGCCGCGCATCAAGTTAGCTGCACCTGTTTTTCCCTTCCTCAGTGATTACAAACGAGTGTGGGATATGGATCAGGATGTGGCTGCCTATGCTGAGTTGCGCGATTATTTCCGCCGTTTTGATCCGCGTCACTTAAACGAGGATACGGTTTTTGAGAAGCTGGGCTACGTGGATATACAGAATCTTGCCCCGCGTATCCAGTCTGAGGTCTATTGGTTCACTGGCCTGATGGATACCATTTGTCCGCCCTCCTCTCAGTTTGCGGCCTATAACAAGATCACGTCAAAGAAAAAGATGGAAATCTACCCCGACTTCGGCCACGAAGGCCTGCCGGGGCACGATGACTTGATATTTGAGTTTATGATGGGATTGTAAGCGTAAAGCGTGATGCGTGAGACGTACAATGTCACGGATTACGAATTACGCATCACGTTTGACATCCAAAACTCGTGAATACTCATATTACGAAGAGGAGACTATGCCAAAAATTACCATTATTGGAGCCGGGGGATATGTATTTCCCCTCACATTGATTCGGGATATTCTATCTTTCCCTGCGTTGCAGGAGTCACATTTTAGCTTGATGGATATCAATCCGGAGGGCGTGAAGCGTACATACGGGCACGCGCAGCGATTGATTGAAGCGCACAAATTGCCGGCGACGGTGGATGCGACGACTGATTTGCGGAAATCCCTGGAAGGAGCGGATTTTGTCATTATCACGTTCCAGGTCGGGGGTATTGAGGCTTATGAGCATGATGTGGAAATCCCGCGTAAGTACGGGCTGGATCAAACGGTGGGCGATACACTGGGGCCAGGTGGCGTTTTCCGTGGGATGCGCACTGCCGCTGCGCTAGATCCCATTGTGGCGACGATGCACGAAGTGTGTCCTGACGCGCTTATTATCCAATACGCTAATCCAATGGCTATCAATTGTTGGTATTCATCGGACGCGGGTATCAAGACGGTGGGGCTATGTCACAGTGTACAAGGCACATCGCAGATGCTCGCCCGGCGGATGGGATTGGAGGACGGGACGTGGACATTCAAGTGTGCGGGGATAAATCACCAGGCGTGGTTTATCGAATTTAAGCACCGGGGTAGGGATGTATTGCCTTTGTTGCGCAAGACGATGAATGATTACGCTGCTGCCGCGCGTGCGGCCCATGCTGAGGGCAATATCAGTGATGAGCTTTATGGCGGAGGCGGGGAGCAGGTCCGCACGGCTATCATGAACCTGACCGGCTACTTCCAGACTGAGTCCAGCCATCACGCTTCGGAATATTTACCCTATTTCCGCCACACGCCGGAGGAGGTTGCCGAGTGGCTGCCTGAGCGCTGGGACTACTACCAGATTTGTAAGCATCACGACTTCGAGGGCTTGATGCGCCGCGCCGAAGAGTTAGCGCGAACGGAGTTAGAGCCAAGTCACGAGTATGGGGCCTATATCGTCGAATCAATGACAACCCATACCCCTCGTGTGATTTATGGCAATGTACCTAACACAGGTATGATCACTAACCTGATGCCAGGGTGTAGTGTGGAAGTCCCATGCTTGGTGGATGCACAGGGTATCCAGCCGACCTACGTTGGTGATCTGCCGCCAGCCTGTGCGGGGGTAAACGCGGGCAGCGTCGCGGTACAACACTGCGCCGTCCGCGCGGCGCAGACCGGGGATCGTGATCTGCTCTATGCCGCTGTTGCCCTGGATAAGTACACTGGCGCGATGTTGTCACTGGATACCATCCACAAGATGGTAGATGAGATGCTCGAAGCGGAAGCGCAGTGGCTCCCGCAGTTTGAGCGATAGCGTGAATCAGCGAATTACGTTTTACGTATCACATGTCCGTAATTCGTAATTCGCTATTCGCAATTCGCAATTCGCAATTCGCAATTCGCAATTTCTATAGGGAGGGTTTCTTATGGCCATAAAGGAGAACTTGGGTATTTTACATCCCGGTCAGATGGGGATTTCTGTTGCAGCATCGGCGCAGAATAGCGGGCATCCTGTGTATTGGGTATCCGAGGGACGTAGTACGCAGACGCGGGAGCGAGCAGAGTCGTTTGAGTTAAAAGATGCTGGGACACTGGCGGCGTTGTGCGAGATATGTCCCATCATTGTGTCGGTGTGTCCTCCTCACGCGGCTGAGGATGTGGCGCGAGCGGTGTTGGCACAGGGCTTCACGGGATTATATGTGGATGTCAATGCTGTCGCGCCACAACGTGTTCGCCGCATCGGACAAGCGATGGATGAGGCCGGAGCGACGTTTGTGGATGGTGGCATTATCGGTGGGCCGGCGTGGACACCGGGACAGACATGGCTCTACCTTTCTGGCCCGCAGGCATATCAGGCGGCTGCTTGCTTTGAGCGTGGCCCATTGGAAACACAAATCATCGGGGACGAGATTGGCAGTGCATCCGCCCTCAAGATGTGTTTTGCGGCTTATACGAAGGGCAGTACCGCGTTGTTGTGTGCCATCCTGGCAACGGCGGAGAGATTAGGGGTCCGTGAGATGTTGGAATACCAGTGGTCGCGCGGCGGTTCGGATTTCGCCAGTCAGACGCGGGAACGGACGCAGCGTGTGACGGCAAAGGCCTGGCGTTTTGCGGGTGAGATGGACGAGATTGCGGCGACCTTCGAGAGCGCGGGACTACCTGGGGGGTTTCACCGTGCGGCAGGAGAAGTCTACCGGCGGATCGCAGGATTCAAGGATGCACCAGATATGCCTCCACTGGATGAAGTACTGGCGGCATTACTTAGACAAGATTCACAGGAGTAACGAGATTGAATATGAATAATCAACCGTCTGTACGTTTACAATTAGCGCAAAAATTGGCTGAGCAATTCAGCAAATTTCCCAATGTAGAGGCGATAGCTGTGGCAGGATCTCTGGCCTCCGGTACAGTGGATTCTGATTCGGATATTGACCTTTACGTCTATACCACGCGGATGCAGACGTCGCAGGGGCAGGTGTCCGTGATTCCATTGGAGGCGCGTGAGGCTATTGTGGCGCAACTGGGTGCAACGCAGGCCGATTTAAACCTACAATTTTGGGATCTGGGGGATGAGTGGTACGACGCTTCAACGGGTATTGAGGTGGATGTGATTTACTGGGACACGACCTGGATTGCAGAGCAACTTGACCGCGTGTTGGTCCAACATCAGGCTAGTGTCGGCTATACGACTTGCTTTTGGCACACGATCTACAATTCGCATGTGCTTTACGATAGGCATGGATGGTTTCAGTCGCTCCAAGAAAAAAGTCGTGTGCCGTTTCCGGAGCCGTTGCGCCGCGCGATTATCGCTAAGAATCATCCCGTACTGCGCAATGTGATCCCTTCTTACTTACACCAGATCGAGAAAGCTCTCAAGCGTGGGGATGCTGTGAGTGTCAATCACCGGGTTGCCGCGCTCTTCGCCAGCTATTTCGATGTGCTTTTTGCCCTGAACCGCGTGCGCAATCCCGGTGAAAAGCGATTGGTGGAGGTTGCCCTGACGCACTGTGCGCAGGTTCCTCAGGATATGAAGGCACAAATTGAAGCTGTGTTACAGGCCGCGGCGCCATTTCCGCATAGCGTATTATCCGCTTCAGACTTGGTCGCGCGCATTGAGACATTGCTTGATGGCCTGGACGCTCTTCTCATGGCCGAGGATCTTATCCAGGCCATCCCTTGCTCTCTTGTTCGCTCGTCTCCCTGCTCCCCGTGCGCTCTCACATCTTTGATCGCGGAAGAGTGGGAGTTTCGGATGCAGGAGAATCCGCTCTTTGCTACCACGTGTGGCGATCACCGTTTTAATGACCGGCTGCCGGATGTTTCCGAAGCGGCTGTTGCGCGGCGTCTGGCCCAGCTTCGCGCTTACTTGGAAAAACTGGTGGCAATTCCGTATGAGGCGATCTCCTCAGAAGACCAACTGAACTATACACTTTTTGAACAAGATCTAAAAAATCAGATAGCTGATATTGAATTCGGACTGCACTTAATGCCGATGACTAAGGTCTATGGTTTTCACGTGGACTTCCCTGATGTGCTTAATGTGACACCGTTCAATACGTTGGTGGATTACGAGAATTACGTAGCGCGCCTGGACGCATTTCAGTCTTACGTTGCAGGGCAGATATCCCTCATGCGTTTGGGGTTGCGCAATGGCTATATACAGCCTCAAGTGGCATTGGAGGGGATTGAGGACGCGCTTCAGGCACATATTGTCTCTGATCCTGTGCAAAGTCTGTTCTTTGAGCCGTTTACACACATTCCGGCGGGTATGGGTGAGGCTGATCGCGCGCGTTTGATGGCGGCTGGCCGCGAAGCCATCGCTAATTCGCTTGTCCCTGGGTATCAGGCGTTACTGGACTTTGTGCGTGATACGTACCTACCCGCTGCCCCGAAGCAGATTGGGGCTGCCAATCTGCCCAACGGGCGCGCGTTTTACGGGTATTGCGTACACAAGTTTACGACACTTGATTTGACTCCCGAAGAAGTTCACGAGATTGGGCTGGCGGAAGTCCGGCGGATTCGCGGTGAAATGGAGACCCTGATACGCAATGTGGGCTTTGCAGGAGGGATGCACGAGTTCCTGCATTTCCTGCGCACCGACGCGCGATTCTACGTAGAGACATCAGAAGCATTGATGCAGCACGTCGCTTTGATTATGAAAAAGATTGATGGTGAGTTACCGGTACTCTTCAACCAGCTACCTCGCACGCCCTATGGTCTGCGGCGTATCCCTGACTATATCGCGCCCAAGACAACGACTGCCTACTACTTCCCGGCAGCGGGTGATGGCACGAAGGCCGGGTTCTACTATGTCAATACTTACGGTCTTGCCAGCCGGCCTCTCTATGAATATGAAGCCCTTTCTTTGCATGAAGCGGTGCCGGGACACCATCTCCAGTTGGCGTTGCAGATGGAACTGGAGATGCCTAACTTTCGCCGTTTTGGGGGTGTAACAGCCTTTGTGGAAGGGTGGGCGCTCTACGCTGAGCGGTTGGGACTGGAAGTTGGATTTTACGAAGATCCGTATTGTGACTTTGGCCGCTTGACCTTTGAGATATGGCGCGCCAGCCGCTTGGTGGTGGATACCGGAATGCATTATCTGGGATGGTCCCGCCAGCAAGCGATAGACTTTATGCTGGAAAACACGGCTTTATCGGAGCTTAACATCCATAATGAGATAGATCGCTACATTGCCTGGCCCGGTCAGGCATTGGCATATAAGATAGGAGAACTTAAAATCCGCGAGTTGCGCACTTTCGCCGAGGAAACATTGGGAATACACTTTGACGTGCGTGAATTCCACCGCATCGTGTTAGAGAATGGGGGGATTCCGCTGTCTGTACTCGAAGCTCATGTAAAAGCATGGGTTGCTATGTTGAAGGTATAGAAATTCAGGCGCAACGGATCTATCTACCTCAACGGATTTAACGGAATCGAACAGGTCATTCTGGTCAGGGAATGGTTCAAGTTACCTTTACACTTTGCCCTATCAAGCATAAAAGTGTGAAGGTAAAAAGCAAGGTTTCTGAACCTTGCCCCAATCAGTACTCGTTAAATCCGTTGAGATAAATATTTAGGTTATAGTCCAGACTTGTTGCCCTTCTGTAACTTCTGTGCTGATATAACTATATTTCCTGAAAGGATGTATTATGTTATCGCGAATGTACTCAACTAGAGTGATAACAACCAAAACCAAAAATTCAAATAGGAATTTTAGACGAACTTTCTTGTGGTTAGTTGACATCAGAACCTCCTATACGGGAAACACAAAAGAGGATGTTTGTGCTTGTAATCCAGTTGCACACAAAAAAAATCCCATATTGTCTTATTTTTCTCCAATGAGAAACTTTGTAACCGCCTGTAAAGTTTCCTTAATCCATTCTGGATTGAGAGCATAGCATTTGGCCCCATTGCAGCGTCGTTCCTGAAGATAGCCGATCATGCTGAGTTGCTTAAGATGGCGCGAGGTGGCGGATTGGCTCAGCTCTAAATGAGTCATAATGTCCTGCGAAGCCAGTTCACCATGTTCCGAGAGTAACTTAAGAATACGCAGTCGTGTATCATCCGACAGTGCATCCAGTCGCATAACGATCTCGGCGCGATTTAAATCCGGTGAAGTGATTTTGCTGCCCTCCGGTAGGCGTGCTCCAAACAAAACCCACAATGTATCGGGTGTCCAAAATTTGCTGAGATATGGGCCAATGTGGGCGGAAGGCACGAAAACGATCTGTTGTTTACTCACAAATGCGCGTTGCCATTTTTCTTCTTCCAGTTTATGACCGGTGATCACCTGGGCCGCCTCAGCTCGAGATAGCGTTGTAAGGTCGAGTTGTTGAAAAGCAGTGACCGCGTCCTGTAACATCGGTACTACCCGCGCCCATTCCTGAGCGAGATAGGTATCCCACATCGACCGTAGATGCGAGATGATAAGTTGTTGCATTGCTGGTGGATCGAGTACATATTGGTAAGCTAACATCTCAAGATCGATATCTACCGCCTCTTTGCAAAAACGCGCGCTTATAAATTCCAGATAATTCTCTGTATTTTTAAGCACTGTATCCCAATCTACCGGTGGGGGGGTGTCGTAGAGATCCTCGCGTGACTCGCTTAACAAAGGAAATCTGGCATACATCCTTAGCAATTTATCGCGCAACGTTACGGGATCAAGAGAAGCCAGGTGATCGATGTAAGCTGGAAAACTCGGCCAACTTTGTTCTGGCGCAATGGCATAATGCAATCCGAAAGTGACCAGGGTGTTTTGCGCGCGTTCCTTCGCGCTCATCGCATTCGCGGTTTCGACGATCCAGTGATTTAGGCCGGATAGTTTAGATACCCTGGTGAGTAGAACCAAACTATGAATGGCATTGTGAGCAGGTTCCAGGGATACAGTAACTGGCTCGATTTTTGGAATGACGATAGAATCTTGAATTGGCATATATTCCCTCTCTTAAAATAGGCCGCTAAAGCGACAGCTTATGGTAAATAATACAATCTAGTTATGTATGTTGTGTGGTTATGCGCATAACCGGGTTATGTGTATTATAGAATAAATCAGGTGTTTTGTCAAGAGGGAAAAATCTTACTGATTGTCTTTTGATTTCTCCTTGCTTGGGAAAAGAGGCGCGGATCCCTTTCGCTTATCACGCACTATTGTTTGACACTCAGGAAAACTAATTTATAGTTATGTGTAACCTAACGGTGTAGGAGAATTTATGAAAAAACAGTATTCTAAATTTTTGACAAATCTGGCGGAAATGTTAATTGTTCCAACATTAATTTATCTCATGATATGGTGTATTTTGACATATCCGTTAATATTTCATTTCCACACGCATTTTTTTGCGGATGCCGGGGATGGATTACAGAATGTATGGAACATCTGGTGGATAAACAAAGCCGTGACAGAGTTGCATCAAAGTCCCTGGTATACAACCTATCTTCACTATCCCCAGGGAACATCGCTTCTTGGACAAACATTGAATCCTTTCAATGGCTTTTTGGGAATTCTCCTATTAAAATTTTTGACATTAACTGAGACGCATAATGTGATCGTTTTGTTTTCCTTTGTGGTTGGCGGAGTTATGGCGTTTTGGTTAGCTTATTCCATTACAAAATCATATTGGAGCAGCCTCGTCGCAGGATATGTTTTCACGTTTTCCCAATATCATTTTATGCATGCCGAAGGGCATTTACAATTAGTCTCTCTTGAATGGATCCCCCTGTTTGTGCTTTGTTGGTATCGTCTAGTTACCAAACCAAGTGTCCTAAAAGCGATCGTGGCGGCGATTGTTCTTTTTGGCGTGTTGTTATGTGATCATTATTATTTTTTGTATTGTGTTCTTACCGGCATATTGGTTATGGTATGGTATGCATTTTCAAGTAAAGACTTTCTATTTTTCTTAAAAAAGACATATCTCCTTACTTTTGCTATCTTTATATTCGTAAGTTTGGTTACTTCGGGAATTTTAGTTGGATCCTTATTACGAATCAGTATCCAAGATCCTTTATTTGGATCGCATGATCCACTACAATTTTCGCTTGATGTGTTGGCTCCTTTTATTCCAGGGGCACATTGGCGATTTGCTCAATTAACGAAATTTTATTGGTCGAGATTGCCGGGTAATATCAATGAAAGTAGTGTGTATATCGGATTATCAGTAGTCTTATTGGGTTGTTATGGCTGGTATAAACGACGAGAAATTCGTTTACGATATGCTTCATTTTTTCTTTGGTATGGGGTATTGTTATTTTTTGGGATAATGGCATTAGGGCCGGCGTTACAGGTTGGGGGAGCAAGTCTCTTTGAGGGAATAATGCCCTATAACGTGCTTCAAACATTGTTTCCCCCGTTAAAACTATCTGGATGTCCTGTAAGAATGATGGTTATGGTTATGTTAAGCGCTTCTGTAATTAGCGCAATGGGACTCCCTCTATTGTTTCAACAGCTACACTCTAAAAAGATACTTATAGGTGGTCTGTTGGGAATCATGTTATTTTTCGACTTTCTCCCCAAACCGCTTCCTGCTACAAGGATTATCGCCCCTGAATATATTCATTTGTTGAAGAATTTACCTGACGATGGAGGGATTATGGATACGATTACTCCACCTTCCATAGCCCTGTATTATCAAACTATTTATGAAAAACCAATGGCAGATGGGTATATCTCTCGATATCCAACGAGTGTATTTACTGAATACGGTAAAAAATTGCAGGCAATTCAAACTCGAGACTATTTCACACTTATGGAAGAGTATGACATCCACTACTTACTCGCCTCTTCTAAAATAGCCAATCATTCCTGTAATGCTGTATTACTGGAACCTCTTTATGAGGATTCTAACGTAAATTTATTTCAGATACAGAAAAATAAATTGTCTACGGAAGAGATCAAGCCCGATATGTTTTATCCTTCTGGTGACTACTTAGGATCAATTGATGTATATGATGGCATAAAGCTCTCTGGCTGGGCTCTTATTCCGAATAAAGACACGCTATCTTCTCAAATTTTTATTCTTCTCTCAGATGGGAAGCAAATTTGGAAAGTTGTTCCTTGTAGAAATAAAAGGCCCGATGTCTCTGATTATTATAACAAAGGGAATTTATATGATGAGTCTGGTTATACGGTTAACTTGGAGGCATATATAATTCCTACCGGAACCTATAAAATAGGAATCGCGGTTGAAAATGGAAAGACAAGAGTGGTGAAATGGACGGATCATATTTTTATAGCCTCATATTAATCAAAACGTATGCGTTTAGTTTTGTGAGCAAACGGTGCCATTGACGGCAGCAAAACGGCTAAAGCCGCAGGAAAGAGGTGTTTTTTCGTTGGCGGGCTACGCCCGCCAACGAAAAAACACCCCCAAACCCT
>JAFGFI010000400.1 GCA_016931185.1 Anaerolineae bacterium | reverse complement strand
GCCGCCGGAAAAGAGGGTATTTTTTGATTTCGAGCTACGCTCGAAATCAAAAAATACCTACTTAAAAGCGATTTTAGTCGCACAATCTACCCCAATTGCAGCTAAATACCCTGCTGTGAAAAAGTGTCCGGTAACTAGAAACCATGTAAGTATACACCAAGTCAACCCATACCTTAAGGAAGCTTGCTTTCGCTCTAAGCCGGCGGCACGTCCGGCTGGAAACTGCCCTGGCTGAGGATCGAGGAGCACCTATTCAAGGAGGTTTTCTCAACACCGTTGCCCCGGTGTATGCGCTGGCAACTTGCTTACGAGTTGGGTCTGTCTTTCTTGACATCCTTGCAAGGTGCAACGATAATATCAGTATGAGTGAAAGTTTAGAAATGTATCTCTCCACCATTATGCGCCTGCGGGAATCCAGACACGAACCCGTTCCACTATCAACCCTGGCCGATACGCTATCCATTGCCAGTGTATCGGCCAATGAAATGTGCCGTAAACTGCAAGAACAAGGGCTGGTGATTTACCGTCCCTACAAGGGCGTGACACTCACAGAAACAGGAGAACAATGGGGACGCGCAGTATTGCGGAGACGCGGTATCTGGACAGTCTTTCTGACACAGAAACTTGGGATTGCGCCGGAACGCGCGCAAGAAGTCGCCGATGTATTGGAACATGGCACCCCAGATGATATAGCGGATCGCCTGGCGGACTTCCTGGGAAATCCCAGGGTGACACCGTTAGGCATGCCTATTCCTTCTACCGATACAATTTATGCTTATCCAGTTGCCATACCCCTGACAACTATCGCTACCGGACACGTCGGACATGTAGCAGAACTTCCCATAGATGCCACGATCCGTGACTTTCTCCATAAACACGGGCTACAAGTGGGCACGCCGGTAACAGTACTCAGCATCGCAGATTCTGGAGAGCGATTGTTGGCGATGGGTAGCAACGAAAATACGACACGCCATCTCAGTATAACTCAGACCACTGCCGCGCAAGTTCTGGTTGTACCACAGGAAGATATGCTCGAAGGTGTAAATGTAGCGTGTGAGTCGGAACCGGAAACAGCCCCTTACATCAAATTAGTTCCCTTGAGCCAGTTACAAAAAGGAGAAACCGGTATCATTGTGCGCATCAACAGTCGTGGCCCACTGCGCCAGCGATTGCTCGACATGGGCATCGTGACCGGTGAGAAAATCCATCTCAGGCACAAAGCGCCGTTCGGCGATCCTCTGGAATTCACCCTGAAAGATTATCAGATTTCATTACGCAAAGAAGAGGCAGCGGAGATTATGGTAGAAGTCGCTGCTTGCACTTGAGATTTACCTGCATCTTACCTTGACGGAAAGCCCACTCAAAACGGGAAGCCCGATTTTGAGTGCCACCATGAAACGCGATACATAAAGCGTGAAATACTATTCACGCTTTATGTATCACATCATCTGCTTCCTTCCTTGAAAATCGCAAATTGGCAAATTTAAAACTGACAAATTGTGAAAACCCTTGAAAACTTGGTTTCGTCTTAAATTTTCATCCTACTGCCGGTGAACCACCGGTTAATAAGGAATCCTTCTATCTTTAGGCCTGCCTTAAAAATTCACTTGACAGGAACAAAGTATATGATAATATTTAGGCATACCTTATAATTAAACGACTATATATTATAGTGAACCATAATATGGAGGTGGAGAATGATGAAACGATTGAGCGACTTAAAGCCCGGTGAATCAGGCACAGTCTGCAAAGTAGAAGGCGATAAGGTCATTCGCCGGAGAATGTTAGATATGGGATTGGTCAATGGTGCGGAAGTGCTGGTCAAGCGCGTTGCGCCGTTAGGAGATCCCATTGAGTTTATCGTGCGAGGATACAGCCTCTCGCTGCGCAAATCGGAAGCATACACGATTCATGTGGAAATCGTATAAGGAGCGTCCTATGATGCCATTAGCGATGGCCCAACCTGGGGAAAACCTGAAACTGGTCGCCTTACACGGCGGATACCGGATGCGCAAACGATTAGCTGACCTGGGATTGACTCTCAATATGCCATTACGCCTGGTACAGGGCAATGGACATGGCCCGTTGATCGTGGCTGTTAAGGACACCCGCCTCGCTATCGGGCGCGGGATGGCGCATCATATTATGGTAGAACCATTAGAATAGTAAATGGTGAGATCAGATCGGATAGATTCGACATCATTGAACACAAGTAAAAAACTTTTAATTTGTAATTTTTAATTATCTGAGGAATAATACAATGACACAAGCAATTATCGCTCTGGCCGGCAATCCTAATGTGGGGAAAAGTACCGTATTCAACGCACTCACCGGTGCACGGCAACACGTAGGGAATTGGCCGGGAAAAACCGTTGAGAAAAAAGAAGGGACATGGACATACCGGGGCAAAAGCTACACTGTTGTAGACTTGCCTGGCACATATAGCCTCGCAGCTTATTCAATGGAAGAAATCATCGCCCGCGATTTTATCATTGACGCACGCCCCGATGCGGTCGTAGTGGTCGTAGACGCGGCTAACCTGGAACGCAATCTCTATCTGGTTTTACAGATTATCGAGATGGGCGTGCCCGTCGTAGTTGCCCTCAATATGACGGATATTGCCACAACCAAAGGTCTTAGAATTAACACCGAAAAGCTGGCACAGGGGCTCGGCATTGCCGTGGTTCCGATGGTCGCCCGTGAGGAAGAGGGAATAGATACCTTGGGAGACGCCATCGTTGCGGCTCTAGACACAAAGCAGGAGATATTACAATGACCACAATACACACAGCAGCCTATACAGGGAGCCGGGGATTGGTGGATTACGGCGCCGAAGTAGAAAATGAAATTGCAAAACTACAAACCTTGATTGCACAAGATACCGATTTGTATGATCGCTATAGTACACGCTGGTTGGCGGTCAAACTTTTGGAAGAGGACAGCGATATCCTCGCAAAACTACACGCTACGGGAAATCACACACTACTGTTAGCGCAGGCCAACGACAGCGTCGAGCATCTACGCACCATCTACGGCGATGATGTAGACACGATCATTGCCGACCGGCGTTATGGCTGGATTCATGGTCTGGTTAAAGAAACGGTACAGCGTACAGCGCAAGATCGCCTCTCGCTCTCCGATCAGATTGATCGGATTGTGACCAACCGCGTGTTGGGCATTCCCATCTTCCTGGCTTTGATGTGGATTGTGTTCAAAGTAACGACAGATGTGGCCGGTCCCTACCTGGATTGGGTAGACGGCGTCATCGGTGGGCCGATCACCAACTGGGTCGTCGCTATCCTGGGACTATTGAGGCTGGGCGGTACCTGGGTTGAAAGTATGTGCGTGGATGGTATCATCGCGGGCGTGGGCGGGGTACTCGTCTTTGTCCCGGTAATGATGTCGCTATATCTGGCCCTGGCTATTTTGGAAGACTCCGGCTATATGGCGCGGGCCGCCTTTGTGATGGACCGGTTGATGCACGCGCTTGGGTTACATGGCAAGAGCTTCTTACCGATGATTGTAGGCTTTGGCTGTACTGTACCGGCTTTTTACGCAACCCGCACGCTGGAAAACGAGAAAGATCGCGTACTGACTGGACTACTCGTGCCGTTTATGAGTTGTGGGGCACGTCTGCCGGTCTATGCGCTCTTTGCGGCAATCTTCTTCCCTGATAACGCCGGCGCTGCCATCTTCTGGATGTATATCATCGGCATCATTGTCGCCATCCTGTTAGGTGTGCTGCTCAAAGTCACAGTATTCAAGGGTAAGGAACAGTCCCCCTTTGTGATGGAACTCCCCCCCTATCGCCTGCCCACCCTCAAGGCCATCTGGTTCCACATGTGGGAGCGCACGAGCGGGTTTGTGCGCAAAGCATGGGGGCTGATTATGGCAACCAGTATCATTATTTGGGTTCTGCTGGCGATTCCGGTAAGCGGTGGAGGCAGTTTTGCCGACACGGATGTGGAACAGAGTGCGTTTGCCGCTGTCTCTCGGAGTCTCGCGCCGCTCTTCAAGCCGGCCGGCTTCGGCAATTGGCGCACCAGCGGCGCATTAGTGACGGGCTTCGTCGCTAAAGAGGTAGTCGTAGGAACAATGTCGCAGGTCTACGCCGTAGAGGGCACAGAAGAGGCTGCCGAACCGACAACCTTCTTCGAGGATGTGGGCGACATTCTCACCGGTTTCGTAAGTGCGACGGTGGACACCGTAAAATCGCTGCCCCTCATCGTGGGCATAGATCTCTTCGAAGGCGAGGAGGAAGAAGACCTGACCGACCTGATGCTCACCGTCCGCGATGATTTCGAAACTACCAGCAACGGGCACGGCACTCTGGCTGCATTGGCCTATATGCTTTTCGTCCTGCTCTATACCCCCTGCATGGTCGCCGTCGCCGCCGAACGACAGGAGTTGGGTACAAAATGGATGTGGGTTAGTGTGATAGGACAGCTTATCCTCGCGTGGCTTGTCGCCGTTGTAGTTTTCCAGGGCGGACTACTGCTAGGATTAGGATAATATTAATGACAAATGACGAATGGTGCGTCAAAATTAAAAGGGAGTCGTATGTTAAAGAGAGTACTTCAAGAACTGTCTACAGGCAATGTACGCAGTCAGGCCGACCTGGCGCAACGGCTGGGTATCAGTGAGGGCTTATTGATGCAAATGATGGAAGAACTCATGCATAAGGGCTATCTCATGCCAGTCATGCCAACGCCGGCGTGTGGTGGGTGCAGTGGTTGTGGCGTGGGCAAAACATGCCCTACCAAAACACTAGACAAGTTACCTGCATCCAGAAAATGGATTTTGACAGCGAAAGGATACCATGCAGCCGGTGTCGAACGTTAAGATAATATGCGCGAGCGTTCTATATGTCCCCAGAATTGTTTGACTACTTCCAGATCATTAGCCTGGTTTTCTTCCTGTATGTTTTCTTGGGTAGGACGCTCTACATGCGCGTGTGTAAGAATATCCGGGTTTTTACCCTGGGTGTTGCCAAACAGGGAGTGCAACAAGTCATAAAACTGTCTGTCCTGATCGGACTGTCACTGTGGATTAGTGAAGTATTCCTGTACACCCAACCTGGAAAAGCTCGGATCTTTCCTCCCCCCCTCACTATACTGTTGATCAATTCCCTGGCCGCCAAGTTCATCGGTGTTGTCCTGATTGTTATAGGACAGATCGTTTTTACCCTGGCATTGATTGCCTTTAGCGATTCTTGGCGTGTTGGAATAGGTCAGCAAATGCCGGGCACCCTGGTTACAACAGGCATCTTTGCTATAACCAGAAATCCCATCTTCGTGTTTGTAGATTTGTACTTTGTCGGAACATTTCTTATCAATGGAACTGCAATTTTCCTGATTTTTGCAGTTTTAATCGTGATAGGATTACACTATCAGATTCTTCAAGAAGAAAAATTGCTGTTTTTAACCTATGGGATAATATATCAGAATTATTACCGGCGAACAGGCCGTTACTTTGGCCGGCGTTCCCAACAAAAGGTACTGGGATCAAGTAAATATTTTTACCAGTAAGAAATTAAATCTATGAATAGTTGAGAACGATGTAAGGAGAATCAAATGAAGAAAACACTACAAATCGTTGGGCTTGTGGCCCTGGGGATTCTGTTTTTCTGGCTCTTTGGCTTGAAATTGATCATAAAATTGTTTAAGGGGCGCAGTATGCCATGCCCATCCTCGTTAAGTTGGCTGGTAGACTTGCCCATTCGCCGGCGTTATATGCGCCCGGTACTCGACCGGGTAGGGATTCGCCCCGGCGAAACAGTACTAGAACTTGGGCCTGGGCCAGGAATGTTTACGATCGATGCCGCCCGTCGCCTGGCGCCAGGAGGCAAACTGATTGCCGTGGACATCCAGCCGGAGATGATCGCCCAGGTGAAGGAACGGGTACATAAAGCTGGATTGACCAACGTAGAAACCCACGTCGCCAGCGCCTACGAGCTACCGCTCGAAGACGCCAGCGTGGATCGCGCCTTTCTCGTCACCGTGCTGCCTGAAATCCCCGACCCGGTGCGTGGACTACGCGAGATTTACCGGGTACTCAAGCCGGGTGGGATCTTTTCAACTACTGAAGAGTTTCTCGACCCCGACTATCCGCGCCGTAAGACAACGATTGCCTGGGCGGAAACAGCAGGCTTTCAACAAGCTGAATGTTATGGCAACGGATTGGTCTATACGCTTAATTTTCGCAAGCCAACGAGATGAGTAAGTTTCCCTTATCGCTACCACCTCACAGGTTTCACAGATACCCTGATCCCGGTTTACAATTGGGGATTCAGGGTGTCTGGTGGACGCAGTCAAGAGGCGTTGCCAAACTCTTGAACTTTAAATACGCAACGTACAGGCTATCCAGCATAGCCGGGGTTACTCCTGACCACCAAAGAAAGATACAGCAGGATTATTTTTGATCCCCCAAACCGAAGCAATCATCATGTTATAATATCCAGCGTGGATATCGCGAATAACAAGAAAAAAGTGAGGGGACAATCGAATGAAAAAGCGTAATCTATTCATTGCCCTGACCATATTGGCCCTGTTGGTTGGGCCGCCCGCGCTCCGCGCTATCCCCGCCGGTATGCTGTGGCAGCAAATGCAAGCCTGGGGAACTGTCTTTCTGGGCATCTTCATCGAGGCAGTGCCGTTTTTGCTGGCGGGGGCAGTGATCTCCGGCTTGATCTCCGAATTTGTGGAACCGGCTTGGTTGCAACGCTTCACACCCCGCCACCCCCTTATAGCAGTGTTAGCCGGTACGCTGTTGGGGCTAACATTCCCAGTGTGTGAGTGTGGTGTAGTCCCGGTGACCCGGCGGCTGTATCAAAAAGGACTACCTCTGGCCTCAGGCGTAACCTTTCTGCTGGCCGCTCCGGTACTTAATCCGGTTGTTATCGTTAGCACGCTAACAGCCTATGGATGGTCGGCGATGTTCTGGGGACGGATAGGCGGGGCATTACTAATCGCAGTCACAGTGGGTGCGCTTTTTCATTGGGCGGAACCGGAAGCGATATTGGAGTACGCGCATCCTTCTCATCATCACACCGACCTAGTTATGATTGAACCGGTGGTAGTGAGAGCTGACAAACCGGAACGCAGCCAACGGTTCTGGCGCGCGCTAACGGTTGCTGGCGATGAATTCCTCGAAATGGCACAATATTTGGTCATCGGCTGTCTGCTAGCTGCCGGAATGCAAATCTTGATCCCCCAGTCAATGCTGTTGGCATGGGGCAACGGGCCGGTACAGTCGGTGATGGTTATGATGCTGCTGGCCTTTATATTATCGGTTTGTTCCACCGTGGATGCCTTTGTCTCGCTGGCCTTTGCTAATACCTTCGCGCCGGGCGCGGTATTGGCTTTTCTGGTCTTCGGACCCATGGTAGATTTGAAAAGCTTATTGCTCTTCCGGCAGATTTTCCGGCCCCGCGCGACGGTCTATCTCGTTATGCTCCCCCTGTTGATGACAGCCATTTTCGCTATCGCCTACAATATGTGGGGAGGCCAATAGATGCCAAAGTCGCTCAAACCACTTCTGCTCTTAGGTATGGCCTTGTTCTTGTACAATCGTCTGGTAAACGGCATCATATTTTTCTACATCAACCGGCGATTTGTTTGGTTAACGTGGCTGGCGGTGGGCGCGCTGCTGCTCGTGACACTGAGTTATCATCGCACCCATAAACTCCCCTCAAATCACGCGCACCGACTGACGTGGCGCGCGGCCGCGCTCATCTCATTACCCGTACTGGTAGGCTGGCTGATTCCGCCCCAGCCGTTAGGCACGGCAGCCCTGTCCAGCCGCGAGGTCAATGCTGTTCCGCAGGCAGCGCTCACCCTGTCTGCCCCTGCCATACGACAGGCGACTGAGCAGCAGCGTGCCCTGACGCTCCTGGATTGGGTGCTGGCTTTTGGCGAGCATCCCGACCCGGCAGCCTTTGCCGGACAGTCTGCCGATCTCATTGGCTTTGTGTATCGACGCGAGGGCCTGCCGCCCGATACGTGGCTTCTCAGTCGTTTCGTCGTCACGTGCTGCGTAGCCGACGCAACGGCAATTGGAATCCTAGTGCGCGCGCCAGATGTGGAGGTAGCGAACGATACCTGGGTACAAGTACAAGGACATTTTGCCGCCGAAAACGTTGGTGATGAGCAACTTCCAGTGTTAGCCGCCGCCACAGTCATTCCTATTGAGCCACCTACACAGCCTTACCTGTATTATCGCTGATATGACGCATTTCGACCGTATGATGATCGGCATCATCGCCGGGTTAAGCATACTCTTGTTGGGACTTGCTCTGTGGGCGGTTTGGGACACGCGCGACGGCGCTATCCAGCCTGGTTTCTTGTATCTCGTCGCCACTTCCGATGACGAAACCCAGGTCTGGGAACTGGAATGGGCGACGCGCCATACACAACAAATCGCACAACTCCCCGGTGCTGTTTTGGAATATGCCGTGTTTCCCAGCATAGCGCGCGTGGTTTATCCCGTCGAACGCGCAGATGGCAGTCACGATCTGTGGCTACTGGACATACCTCGCCGGCGCGCGCGCCGATGGCTGGACTGTGCTCCCGATGATTGTCTTGCGGTGTCCCCCGCCCCTGATGGGCGCAGCGCCGTCTACACCCGCATTGCTGATGGAGAACCCACATTATGGTGGATACAGTATGAGACTGCCACAACCAAGCCACTTTTTGAGATGTCCAAATTGCGTGGGCATTATGCGGCTTGGTCCCCAGATGGAACACAATTGGCGTATGTAAACTCTGAAAACCGGCTCTGTATTGTGGCTTGGGACAGTGTAACCGATACCCTCTGCATCCCGGCTCAGATAGCATCACCGCCGATTTGGTCCCCGGATGGAACACAGTTATTGGCAACGGATATGCGGCTAGAGACAGGATTTGCCAGTCACATTTTGCGCGTGGATATCGCGTCGGGGGAATTTGTGGATCTGAGCAATACTTTTAGCGTGGAAGACGATGCTCCGGCATGGTCACCGGATGGACAGTGGATCGCTTTTCGTCGCAAAGCCGCCGGCACAGCGATGGGTAAACAACTCTGGATGATGCGTGCTGATGGCAGCGATAGTCACGCGATCACTGCAGATATTACCGCTCACTATGGCCCACCAATCTGGATAGCCGACAGTACTATGATAGTGTTCGCATGCCATAGACCCAACCGCGCAGCAGATATACAAGCCTTCTCACTGAACGCAGCCACCCTCCAAACCCTTGTATCCGACGGGTATCTGCCACACCATCTCATTGGCGTACCGCAGCAGTCACCGGCATCGTCAAGTAACACAGCAAATTTGCGCGTAATATCAAACCTTGAAACTAAGACGCGCCCGTAAGGGCTTCACCCCTAGACTGAGCAAATACAAAATGCCGGCTACCAGGATAATGCTGGCCCCGGAGGTCAGATTCCAGGTATAGGACACCCATAAGCCAACAATGGCAAATCCTACTCCCAGGACAATAGCCCCGATTATCATTTTCTTCATATCTCTAAAAAGATGACCACTGATGGCCGCGGGCATGGTAAGCATAGCGATGACCATGATCAACCCCACCACACGCATCATCATCACCACCGTTAACGCAATCAAGCACAACAAGCCCAGGTAAAGAGCATCCACGGGCACATTTTCCACGGTGGCAAAGGTTTCATCGAATGTAATCGCCACGAGTTCCTTATAAAACAGCGCGACCAACACAATGATAACCCCATCGAGGCCAACCATAATCCATAACTCACTTTGCTCAACCGTCAGAATGCTCCCAAAAAGATAACTCATCAAGTCTACTTTGTATCCTTCCGTCAGGTCAACAAAGATGATGCCAATCGCCATCCCAATAGCCCACAAGACCCCGATGATAGTATCGGCGCGTTGTCGCGTCTGGCGTTGGATAATCCCCATCACGAGAGCGGCAAACAAACTAAACAAGATGGCCCCAACCAGGGGCCAATAGCCGGGACGCTGATCGGCGGCAGCTACGCTGCCGGTAAAGAGCAGGGGCAACACCATATACTTGAAATAATACCCTAGCCCAATCCCCCCATAGGCTGCGTGAGCTATTCCCCCACTGATGAAAACGATGCGCTTGATCACAACAAACGTGCCGATGATGCCACAAGCAATACTCACCAATACGCCCGCCAACAGTGCGTTACGCATAAAAGTAAACTGCAATGCTTCAAAAATAGTTTCAATCACCAATAGACCTCCATCTGGGAAGCAAGGAAACGATAAAGCAAGTAAAAGAATAAGCAATAAGGCAATAGAAGTTCTATCACTAACTCGCGGCTTTGTTCAATTCTGATGGTGATCGGCAAATACCCGGTGCGGCACACCATGAGCAATCAAGTCAATCGGACATTGATAAGCCAGGGCTAACATCTCCGGCGTAAGTTGGGGTTCTTCATGATAGAATAAGCGCCGGTTCAGACATCCAACACTTTTGACATACGATGAAATCGCACTCATATCGTGCGAGATCAACACAATCGTCATGGTTTCATTTAACACGCGCAGTAATTCGTAGATACTGGTACTCACTTTAGGATCCACACTAGACGTAGGCTCATCTAATAACAAGATTTCGGGCCGCGTCACCAATGCGCGAGCAATGTAAACCCGCTGTCGCTGCCCACCGGAAAGCGCCCCGATGGGACGGTCTCGCAGGTCAAACATATCCACCTGCCGCAATGCCTCTGCCACAATCACATCATCTTCGATGGTATAGCGCCGCAGCAACCTGCGCTTACCCAGACGTCCCATCCGCGCCACATCCCACACATTGATAGGAAACTCGCGATCAAAAGCGACCACCTGCGGCACATAACCGATATGCTTCCGTCCTTCTCGAACCGGGTGTCCCAAGACTTGAATTTCACCCCGGCTCGGCGGCAGCAATCCCAAAAGTACCTTAAGCAACGTCGTTTTCCCCCCCCCATTGGGGCCGATCAAGCCAATGAAGTCTCCCTTATGGACCGTCAAGTTGATATCTTCAAGCACCTGCTCGTTCTCATAGCCTGCCCACAAATGCCGGACAATGATTACTTCCTGCCGGTCACCACGCACCATTTGCTCCCCACTATAGTCCATATCTCTATTCCTTATTCAACGCATCCGCAAAGGTCTGCGCCACCTTGTGCATATTGTCCAACCAGTCCGGCGCTAATGGACTGATCAGAAGTACTTCGCCGCCAATTTCTTTGGCAATCGTCTCTGCATTCTGGATGCTAAACTCCGGCTGTGCAAAGACAACCTGGATCCCCTCCTCTTGTGCATGTTCGATCAAGACAGCAAGTTCCTGCGCGCTGGGTTCCTGCCCACCTACCTCGACGGGAATCTGCTCCAGACCAAAATCACGGGCGAAATATCCCCACGCAGGATGAAAGACCATAAATTTGTTATTTTTGAGACCGGAAAGCGTCTCACGTATATCGGACTCCAGCGCATCAATGTCTTCGATGAACGTGATCAAATTAGCCTTATAGGCATCTTGATGTTGCGGGTCAAGTTGGCTTAACGCCTCATATATCGCCTGGGACTGAAGCTTGACCAGTTCCGGCGACACCCAAACGTGTGGGTCGGGGGCGCCAACTTCGTCCTCGTGTTCTTCTTCCTGTTCATCTTCTCCCTCATGATGATGCGTTGCCATTGGCATCCGCTCAACCTGCGCAATCGTATCCACCAGCAACATAGCCTTGTTCGCCTCCACAATCTTACCCAGCCAAACGTTCTCAAAGGGCACGCCGATACTGAAATAAGCGACGGATTTACTCAAGTCCTTAAGTTGTTCCGGCTTGGGTTCATAAGTCGCCGGGCTTGCGCCCGGCTCAACCATAACGCTGACGGACACGTACTCACCACCGATACGTTCCACAAAATAGCGTTGTGGTACAATACTCACCGTTACATCAAGCTTACTGTCATTATCTGCCACGCTTTGTGGCGCGCATCCCACCAGTCCCACAATCAAAAACGAGAGCAACACAAGCGACTCCAACACACACCATTTTGCTGTACCGTAAAGTTTCATCCTGTTACCTCCAAAATGATCCATATATCGTCGATCTTATTGAAAAAATTTTTCATTAACGAGCAAAAAAAAGGAACGCCGACCACGCTCACTAAGTCTCTATCTCCTGACAAGCCGGACAGACACCAAACAATTGTAGCCAATGATCGGCGATACGATAGCCGGTCCGCGCAGCGACGCGCGCAACTAACGTATCCAGATCATCTTGCCCTGAGAATTCAATGGATCGTCCACATTCCTGGCATAAAAGCACATGACGATGCCCCGGTTGTCTAAGCACATACCCGTGGCACCCCTCGGCAAGGTGAACCCGGCAAGCCAGTCCAAATTCCTCGAAAAGCTCCAACGTGCGGTAAACAGTGACCAATCCCAAACGCACATGATAGGCCAGACCACGCTCTAAAATCTCCTGTGGCGAAAGCGGTGTTTCGCTTTGTGCCAGCACCTGCATAATCGCCTGGCGTGGCGCGGTAATACGATGTCCCGCTGCGGTTAGAATCTGTTCCCAGTCTTCCAAAGTATTCCTTATTGATAATATCTTTCAATAAAAAGTATACGCTCAATCCCTAAAATGTCAAGAACGTCTCTGGAGTTTCTGTGTTATGATGGGTGGGCGTCAAAGTTTGTAGCTGCTCAGGCTATCTACTTGCCGTCACAGCGACGGTCTAAAGGCCGGTAAAGAGAGTGATTTTTCGTTGCCGCGCTGTGTACGGCAACGAAAAATCACGCCCTTAAATTGCGGTTTTAGCCGCTCCCAACGGATTTATATGCGGTGCTACGCTAATCCTAATCCCTTCGCCACTCTCGCGCCATAGTCCTTATCCGCGCGGGTGAAGTGTTCAACCATTTTCTCCTGAATGGCCTCCGGCGTGTTGCCGAGGTGATCGACGATATTCTTGATCAGACGTGCTTGCTCATCGGGCGACATCAGGCGATAAAGATTACCCGGCTGGATGTAGTCGTCATCCACGCCGCGTTTTTGCTCGTAACGATCAGCATCGCCCGAAATCTTAAGCGGCGGCTCGGCAAACGCGGGATTCTCCACCGGCCCGCCGAAGCTGTTTGGCTCGTAATTGGGGCCGGCCCCGGCATTGTTGTCAAAACGCATAAAGCCATCGCGCTGGTAGGTGTTCACCACCTTGGTCGCGTGCGGCGCGTTGACCGGCAGCCGCTCATAATTCACGCCCAGGCGATAGCGGTGTGCATCCGCATACGCAAAGAGCCGCGCCTGGAGCATTTTGCACGGTGAGAAGGAAATGCCGGGCACCACATTGGATGGCGCAAAGGCAGCCATCTCGATGTCGGTAAAGTAGTTGGCGGGATTGCGGTTCATCTCCAGCACACCTACCTCAATCAACGGATAATCCGCGTGCGGCCACACCTTCGTCAGATCAAACGGATTCCAGCGGTAAGTCTCTGCCTCCAGTTCCGGCATCACTTGCACGTAGAAGGTCCACTTGGGATACTCACCCCGCTCGATAGCCTCGAAAAACATGCGCGTGTGGTAATCCGGGTCCTTGCCGACCATGTCGTCCGCATCTTCTTGCATCATACACTGAATGCCCTGCTGCGTCTTGAAGTGGAACTTGATCCAGAAACGCTCGTTAGCAGCGTTGATGAAACTGTACGTGTGGCTGCCGTAGCCATTCATGTAGGGAATCCCCTTGGGAATGCCCCGATCTGAAAATAGGATCGTCACCTGGTGCAGCGATTCCGGCACTTTGGACCAAAAATCCCATTGCATCGTGTCAGAGCGCAGATTCGTGTGCGGCTCGCGCTTCTGCGAGTGGATAAAGTCGGGAAACTTGATGGCATCGCGGATAAAGAAGACGGGGGTATTATTGCCGACCATGTCCCAGTTGCCCTCTTCGGTATAGAATTTGAGCGCAAACCCACGCACATCACGCACCGTGTCCGCCGAGCCTTTTTCGCCCGCTACTGTTGAGAAACGGCCCAGCACTTCGGTCTGCTTCCCCACTTCTGAGAAAATTTTAGCCTTCGTGTAGCGCGTAATGTCCTGTGTCACGGTGAACGTTCCGAACGCGCCCGCCGCCTTTGCGTGAACGACCCGCTCCGGGATACGTTCACGATTGAAGTGCGCCAACTTCTCCAGCAGATAGTGATCCTGGAGCAACGTTGGCCCACGCTCCCCTGCCGTTAACGAGGTTTGATTGTCGGGTACCGGAATACCCGCCGCCGTCGTCAAAGTTTCCTTATCACTCATGGCTCTCCTTTCATAGATTAAATGTGAACATAATTTTCATTAGCGCGTATAACCGGTGGAGTATGAAGAACGCGCTATCGAAAGCGCAGCTATATCCCAACACTTATGTACGCCAACTCATTTTTAGGTCACCAGAGAATTAAACAAGAACAAACGCACTACATATTACACATCACCTCCCTTGAAAATAGCGAATTACGAATAACGAATTACGGATTCAATTTTTCATCCTACTGCTGGTGAACGCCAGTCGTTAATGGG
>JAFGFI010000034.1 GCA_016931185.1 Anaerolineae bacterium | reverse complement strand
GTACGTCGTGGGGCCATTTCTTCACCTCCGCTCCTATTCTACCACAATTACCGATTTATTTTTTTAAAGTTCATTAGCCGCCGGAAAAGTAGGTATTTTTTGATTTCGAGCTACGCTCGAAATCAAAAAATACCTACTTAAAAGCGATTTTAGCCACAAAATCCAACCCAATTGCGGCTAAATACTCTGCTGTGAAAAAGTGTCCGGTAGCCAGGTGCGTAGTATGTAAAAATATAAAAATACCATCAGGAGGGATTATGACCTTTATTTGTCCACAATGTAAGGTTGGCGCGCTCAGAATCACTGCGTCGATTGAACTTCCCCCTGATAGCCGCTCGGACGAAATCACGTTACAGATCGTGAACTGCGCGTGCTGTAAATTCAACGGTATCGCGGTCTATGAAGAATCCCGGCGCGGCGCAAGTGATACGTTTCATCATACAGGGTATGGACTCAGTGCGCAAGAGATAAAGTCCCTACACGCCACTATTAAACAATGTCCACAACCTAAGAATCCCGATTGCACTTGCACCGCGCATCAAAAGCTAGGTCACAAGAATAGCTATGGCCAATGGGATTTGTTGGACGATATGGCGTGTCAAACCACATTTGTTATGTATATTGCGTAGAGGAAAGGGATGGAAAACGAAGTGCGTCTCGTTTGATTTGGTGTACAATATACATAAGGTGTACAAAGGATGGTTCAAGTTACCCTTACACTTTATGCCCTATCAAGTGTAAAGGTAAAAAGCAAGGTTTGTGAACCTTGCCGTGTACAATTAACATTTGTTACAGAAGATGGATTGTGGATTACAAACTACATCACGCATCACGGGTTACTTATGATTAGGAGGATTGCTATGACATCATTAGAAACGGTCATTCATCTTACCCCAGATTTTTTCTCTGAGCGCGAAAAGTTATTGGTGGAACATGGACCATTGTCCGCGTATACTTTCCGCTTTGACAGCGGCGTGTGTGGATTGAGACTCACCAGCGACGTAGGTGAGTTGGTGTTACTCCCTTTCCAGGGACAACAAGTCTGGTCGGCAACATTTAACAAGCGCACGCTGACAATGAAGTCCATGTTTGACCAACCTTACCCCACGCGCGTCTTTCTCGATACATTTGGCGGTTTCTTACAGCACTGTGGAGCGACGGCACTAGGCGGCCCCGGCCCAAAAGATACGCATCCACTGCATGGCGAGTTGCCTAACGCCCCCTATGAAAGTGCTTACGTTGTCGTGGGCGAAGACGAGGCGGACATAGGACATCCGGCGGATGCAGGACATCCGGTGGATGTCTTGCATTCGAAGAGGCTATATATCGGAATGGGCGGGGAATACCAACACACGGTAGCATTTTCGCACAATTATCTGGCCGAGCCACTGGTGAAACTGTATGCGGGGGCGACGATTTTCGATGTCACAATGACGATCACCAATCTCAAGCAATCTTCCCAAGAACTGCTTTATCTGGCGCACGTCAACTTCAAACCGGTGGATAACGGGCGATTGATCTACAGCGCAATCCCCACGGCAGAACACGTCCGCGTGCGAGCCAGCATCCCATCACATATCACACCCGGCCCAGGTTATGTAGAATTCATCCGGGAACTTGGCGCGCACCCGGAAAAGCACCATGTGCTGGCTCCCGATATGGCTTTCGACCCAGAGGCTGTTTTTTTCATTGATTACCTGGCTGATGAAGAGGGTTGGGCACACTCATTACAAATTCATCCAGGAGGCAATGCCGACATTATCCGCCACAGGCCCGCGCAACTCCCCAAGGCCACCCGTTGGATTTCACGCACTCCCGATCAGGATGCCATAGCCCTGGTCGAAGCAGGCACGTGTGAGCCGGAAGGATATACCGCCGAAAAAGCTAAGGGCAACATCAAGTACCTTGCCCCTGCCGAGACATTCATCGCGGAGTTTCAGATTGGCGCGCTCTCGCCAGAAGAGGCTAAGCTGGAGGAAGGCAAGATCAAAAAGTTATTAAAAAGTTAAGAGTGAAGAGTTAGGAGTTAAGCATTACACGCAACTTACAATTCGTAACTCTTAACTCCTAACTCCTAATTCTGCATTATTAGTCACGCCATAAGGAGGTATGTTGTTATGTTACGTTGCTTATTTCGCTCATTATTTTATCTTATTATCATCGTCGGATTACCCATCCTCATCTTGACTTTTGTACTCTGGTGGTTAGAGAACAAGGAGAAATACCAGAAACCGGCTTCCAAAGAGCCAGAATTAGAACCTATCGAAGTGCCCGAGGCATCTGTTGTACCTGTGGAAACGGAGGCATCCGAAGAAGAGGAAGCTCCGCCCGCAAAGGAAATTGCGCCCGTAGTTGAAATTGCGCCTACAAGAGAGATTGCGTCTATGGAAGAGATTCCTCCCACCGAGAAGGTTGCGGTTACGGAAGAAATGACTCCCCCAGAGGAAATAATCCCTACAGAAGAAGAAATAACTCCTGTGGAAGAGACCCCTCCTGCAGAAGCTACCGTCACAATAGAGAGCGTTCCTGAAGCTGCTCCCCCTGTCAAGTCGCCTCCCCAAATCCAGATACCGGAGCCTGCACCAGAAACCCCGCCTGAATCCGAAATCCAGGTTGAGGAAACCTTCTCTATGACTGCGGCTGATATGGCCGAAACGCCGGAACCCGCACCGGAGAGCCAGGAAGAGGCCGCCACACTTCCGGGAGAGGAGGTTCCTGACACAGGCCCTCTCGAACCAGACGAGCTGAAACGTATTGAGGGCATTGGCCCCAAAGTCTCAAGCCTGCTCAATGACGCGGGTATTCTCACTTTTGCGCAACTGGCCGCAACACCGCAAGAACGTCTACGCAGGATCCTGGACGAGGCTAACCTGCGCTTCCTCAACCCGGCTACCTGGCCCGAGCAAGCTGCCCTCGCCGCCGCCAAGAATTGGGAGGGATTGGCAAAACTCCAAGAGGCATTAAAAGGAGGACAGCGGGTAGACTAGAAACAACTCTGTAACCGGTGGGATGCACCTCACTCGCGTTGAATCCGGCCCATTGTAATGACCGGTTTCGCCATTTTATAGTGCAAGTGCATCTCACCTGAGCCATTACTTCCCTCTAATCTTATCCGGCGTAATAGGCAGCGACCGGATCCGTTTGTCTGTCGCATGAAAGACAGCATTCGCAATCGCCGGGGCAGCGCCGATCATGACCGGCTCTGCCAGGTTTTTCGCGCCGAATGGGCCATCACGATGTGTCGTCTCAATATAGGTGGCGACGATTTCAGGAACATCATTGGCACGCGGAATACGATAAGTATTGAGGCCCAACGTCTGCGGGACGGCATCCTCGAAACGGAAATCCTCCGTCAGTGCATAACCGAGTCCTTGTACTATACCGCCGTACAGTTGACCCAGCGCACCGAGCGGATAAAGGATTTTTCCGGCATCGTGAGCGGCCCAGATACCGGTGACGCGAGTCTTGCCGGTCTGGGTATTGACCTCAACTTCGGCTACCAATGCACCGAAAACGTAACAAAAATAGGGTTCCCCGACCCCCCTTTGAAAATCCCACTTGATGGGCCGAATCTGCCAGCGGCCCTCGACCGAAAGCTGCAACCCCATCGCGCGAGCGTGGTCTACCACCGCCTCAAAGGGCAGCGAGTCCTCACCAGGACTCATAAAAACCTCTCGGTCGCGTATAAGCTGTTCTGGTACACACCCCAACACGTCCGCAGCCGCAAAGTTGAGCTGCTGCAACAACTTTTCCGCCGCAACTCGCACCGCATTCCCCCCGACTATCGAAGCACGCGAGGCAACGGTGGGGCCGGAATCAACAGCAGTGTGTGTATCAGGACGCAACACGCGAATACGTTTCAGGTCCACGCCCAGCAATTCTGCTGCCAGGAGGGTGAAGACGGTACGGCTGCCCTGCCCGTAATCGGTAAGACCGGAGGTCAAAGTGATACTGTAGTCCTGTTCTATACATAACGTCGAGACGGAAAAATCCTCCCCTTCGCCACCGAGGCCGCTGCCGTGGAAGTAACAGGCCACGCCAATGCCCTTGCGGTACAATTCATTGGGGGAACGCGCTGCATACGCAGCACGTTTGCGCGCCCAGCCTGATTGATCGCGTACCCATTCCAGGCACGCTGCCAGACCCACTTCGTGGTCGATCACGTCCCCCGTCATCGTTGTGTCACCCTCGCGCAAACAGTTTTGCAAACGAAACACAATGGGATCATGCTCTAGCCTATGCGCTAACTCATCCACCGCCATTTCGGCTGCCGCGCTGGCCTGAATATTGCCGAAGCCACGAAACGCGCCAGAATAGCCATTGTTGGTATACATCACAGTCGTGTCCACGTGGACGGCCTGGTAGCGATACGCGCCAGCCGCGTGCATCGTCGCGCGCCACGAAGATAAGGGGGTCATTGAAGCATACGCGCCGCTATCCACAAGTAGCGCGATCTGAGCCGCACTGAGATTACCGCCGGCATCCGCACCAAGTTTCAAATGCGCCTGCATTGCCTGTCGCTTGTACGATGCCATCATAGATTCGGATCGCGACAGTATCAGCCGCACAGGCCGCCCCGCCAATAATGCTAATTTCGCTGCCTGCGCCGTGCTTTGATAAAGAATGTCATCCTTGCCCCCAAAGGATCCTCCAACCGGCGGCTGAATCACGCGCACCCAATGCGCCGGAAGGCCGAGTACAGCCGCAGCGTTATCGCGGTTGATGAAAGGGCTTTGGTTGTTCGCATAAAGTGTGATCCCCCCATCCGGTTCAGGAATTGCCAGCACACCCTCGGTTTCCATATAGGCATGTTCTTGATGTGGGAAGGTATATGTCTCCTCTACAAACGTCGAGGACACCGCTAAAATGGGAGCGGGATCGCCATTGCGCAAAATATGCCGGTCACAGAGATTGCCCTCGCCAACTCCTCCTGCTGTCAGAGTCACCGGTTTGTCTGGGATTATTGCAGATGCAGACATCCGGGGGGTATCTGCATCCAGGGCATAGGTCATATCGCTGACCACGGATAGCTCTTCCAAATCAAGTATTATAGCCGCGATACCCGCCTGGGCCGCCGACTCTGTTTCAGCCGCAACAGCAGCAATAGCATCTCCCATATAACGTACTTTCTGATAAGCCAATACGTATTGATCTTTTACCGGCCAGCCAAAGTTACCGTGATCGACAAAGTTCTCGTGGGTGATGACGGCTTTAACACCGGGCACATCCAACGCCGGACCGATATCCAGATTAACGATACGCGCATGCGGTACCGGGCTACGCAACACTTTAGCATACAGCATCCCCGGCACAACCATATCTCCCACATATTTGGCGCGGCCGGAAACCTTATCCGGGCCGTCTACACTCTGCACATTAGGATTACCGACATACTGAAAATGGGTCGCAAGTTGAGGCGTAGGACAACAGATTTGTAATTCGTAATTCGTAATTCGTAATTCACCGTTTCGCTGTTTCGCCGCTGCCTCGACCGCGTCTATAATCTGCTGATAACCGGTGCAACGGCAAAGATTAACATTTATCGCCCGGCGGATTTCTTCACGGGTAGGATTGGGATTAGCACGCAGCAAGGCTTCGGCCGCGATCACCATACCGGGTGTGCAATAACCGCACTGTACCGCGCCAGCGTCCAAGAATGCCTGCTGCAGGTCACTCAATCCGCCATCGGGGCCATGGAGTCCCTCAATCGTCGTCACCGCGCGCCCGGAAATTTTCTTCACAGGGGTCCGGCACGACTTAGTCAATTTATCATCTAACAGCACAGAACACGCGCCGCAGACTCCTGTTTCACAGCCGCGCTTCGTGCCAGTCTGTCCCAGCACATTACGCAACAAATCAACTAACAGCATATCTTCAGGAATATCCGCGAGCGACACAAGCTCACCATTCAATACAAATTCAAGTTTCATTCTTCTCCTTATTAAATAGTTGTCAGTTACCGGCTATCAGCTATCAGTTCTTTAAATTTCACTATCGCGACGGGGTGGGCATCAACGGAGATTGGGCCAATTTATTAGCAACCGTACACATCGCGCGATTCAGGTTAACTATTGGCCCCACAGCAGATAGCGCGGGCTAAAACTGGCCCAATCTGAAAGTCCCGTTATCTTAAATAGGCCCACCGAATTGTCCAATGCCCCATCCCACATAAGCCACCACAACGATAATGAAAAACAATGCAAAGAACGCGAACAGTCCGTAGTCTCCAATACCCAACTTCGACTCATGCAGATAAGTACGGTCAGGATTGCCGGAGAAGGCTTTTGTCCGCAACACAACTTCCAACATCTGCGATTTGACCATCGCCCCCAGGATAAGCGGAACGGCGACCTTCGCATAGACACGCACCCGACTAAGCGGGTACATCTTCTCAAACGCTAGTCCCCGTAGCCGTTGGGCTTCAATAATGGATCGAATTTCTTCAAAAAGCAATGGGAAAAATCGCAGCATCGAAGAAAAGATAAAGGCGATTTTGTACGGGATGCGCGCTTTAACCATGCCGACTATCATCATGTTCACATCGGTAGTGAAAACTCCCAATGGAATCGCAAGCGTCATCGTCAAAGTTTTAAACACGATATTCATCGCATAAGCAACCCCTTCAACTGATATCATTGCATCGCCCACCCCCCACCAATTGGCCGGGAAGGTAAACAACGGCGTCAATGTGGTCTGACCGGTACGGGAACGGATTAACTCCCCGGCAAAGAAACCCTGGGTCACAATCAGCAGGATATAAAATGGGATCATAATAACGACCAACTTACGAATGTAGCTAAATTTGATCCCCGTAGCCAGGCAGGCCAGTATAACGGACAGGGCCAACAGTCCCCCCATAATGGGACTTTCCCACACAAACGCAACTATCATCAATACTACCATCATAAATAATTTGGGGCGAAAATCCAGGTGGGTGAAAAAGGAAGCACGCTCAACGGTCTGAATAGATAGTTCTTGAGTACGGGCAGAGACTGTCCCCGGCGCAGCAGGTTCCGGGATAGAGGTAGATCCCGGTCCTAGCGCAAACGGTTCCCGGATATGGTCAAAAACCGGCTCCAGCACAGATGATGCTGTCAGGCCGGTCACACGCGCCGCGACCTCTTGTGGTGTCACCAATGGACAGATATATCCATCGCCGAGGGCCTGCGCCAGCAATACAGCCTGCGGCGGCGTCAGATACGTCGCATTGAGCAGGTCTATCCTATGGTAGGCCTGACGGATAGGGGCATCCAACAGGAGCGTTCCCTTCCCCATCACAATAACCCGCTCAGCATATTCGGGCATCAGATAAAGATGATGTGTGATAACGATAACGGTCTTGCCCATCTTATGCAGTTCGTGGCTGATTTCCAGGATGTACTTCGCACCACGATAGTCCTGCCCGGTAGTAGGTTCATCAAAAATGATAACCTCTGGCTGCATAGCGAGAATAGCCGCGATCACAACCCGCGCCCGGTCACCTTTCGGCAACGCCAGCGGGTGTCGCTCGCGTGCCGCAAGCAAGCCCATTGAACCCAGACTTTTCGTAGCGCGTGCATCTACTTCTTCCTGACTATACCCCAAATTCCTGAGTGCAAACGTCACTTCTTCCCACACCGTCGCACTGAAAATCTGGTTATCGGGATTTTGCGCGACGTAACCGATCCACCGGGCCAACTCACTCATCGTCAGGCTACGAGTATCCATACCGTTGACCCAAACGAGGCCACCGGTAGGCTCCAGCAACTTAAGAAAATGCTTGACCAATGTGCTTTTTCCCGCCCCGTTCTGGCCGATAATCAGAATATATTCTCCCGCGTGAATATCAAGGGTAACACCATGCAGTGCATAGGTACCATCGCTGTAGATATGATGCAACTCCTTTGTTGACAACAAGAGCTTCCCAACAGGTAGGCACGACTGTGGCGAACTTGTCAACGGTTGTATACCGACTTGTGATTTATTACGTAATTCCAAAAGCTTCTGAATCCCCTGTTCCAGACGTACCGGGATTTCACAATTCGTCATTCGTGATTCGTGATTCGTCATTCGCTCTTGTTCCTGGCTCCTGCTGAACTTGTTAATCAAATAAAACGTAGTTGCAACTTGGGGAGGACGCAGATCATTGGCCTGGAGACACTCGACCGCGCTGTAAAGTTCATCCGGTGTGCCGGTCCCAAGCAGTTCACCATGCGCAAGCAGCGCCACCCGGTCG
>JAFGFI010000399.1 GCA_016931185.1 Anaerolineae bacterium | reverse complement strand
GTGCTTGCAACGCCATCATCGCCAAAATTCCAGCGGTAGTCTGTGACCGTTCCGGTAACCGCGCTGGTGAATTGCACGGTCAAGGGGGCCTCACCGCTGCGCGGGCTGCCGGTAAAAGCTACTTGGGGTGGCGCTTCTGTAACGGTGATCGCGCGCGCGCGGCTGATTGTATCTGTTCCTCCTGGCAAGAGAGCGGAGGCTCCGGCCACCTGTACGGTTAAAGCGACGGTATATACGCCGGTTTGCGTGTAGGTGTGTGTAGGATGTTGTCGGTCGCTCATTGTGCTATCGCCGAAATCCCATTGCCAGGCAGCTACCGGCCCGCTGGAACTATCGGTAAAGGTGACGATGAGAGGCAATGCCCCAGATACAGGTGTGGCAGTAAACGCTGCTTTGACGCCTTCATAGACGGTAATATAGTTTGTCCGCACTGACGTATGTGTTCCCCCTGGGCCATTAACGGTCAGGGTGAGGGTTCGTGTCCCTGCCGTTGTGTAAACATGAGAGGGGTTTGCCAATGTGCTGGTTAAGCCATCTCCAAATTCCCACAGGCTGGTGGTATAGTCACCGCTGGAAATGTTGGTAAAAGTGACCGCTAACGGCGTGAAACCAAAAGTAGGCGCTGCGGTAAAAGCCGCTTGCACAGGTCTGTAGCCGGTAATGTAGTGCGCGTGGCTGATCACATCGGTACCCCCCGGCCCGTTGATGGTCAGTGTGACGGTATATGTCCTCGCAGCCGTATAGGTGTGGGTCGGATTGTCCAACGTGCTGGTTAAGCCATCTCCAAAATCCCACAAACTGGTGGTGTAATCACCCCTAGAAGTGTTGGTGAAGGTGACATCTAATGGAATAGGGCCGGAGGTGGGCGTTGCGCTGAAGCTTGCGTGTACCGGGGCATAGAAGGTGGCGGTGATAGTCTTGTTGGCCGTCATGATCACGGTGATGGGGTTAGTCATCCCCGTAGCATCCCCGCTCCAGTGGTCAAAAGCGTACCCTTGTGACGCCACAGCAGTTAAAGTGACGTGTGTATTTTGAAGGTACTGACCCCCACAGTTTGGCGCGGGAGTGGTTGTCACATACCCTGCTGTACTAGGGGTAGCAGCAGTGATCAGAGCATAACAAGGTTGTATGGCAATGTGGTGTGTTGCCGTGATCGCACCCCCGGCGTTCATCGCCGTAACCGTGATTGTCTTATCACCGGCAGTTGTCCAACTGAAGTCAGTACTGTGAGTTGTACGGGTTGAGGTATCTATAACTGTGCTTTGTTCGCTGGCTTGCCAAACATAGGTGATAGGAACTGTCGCCGTGATGGGGGTAACGGTGGCCGTGAACGGATAGGTAACGTGGGTAACCCCGGTTGTTGATCCTGCAATGGACATAGCGACGGGTTTTTGATAAATGTTGCCGCGCACATAGTAGATGTCTGTCTCTTCCATACCGCTGAGAGTGCTGTAGTACACGATATGTAAACTGTAATCTGGCCCAATAGCAAAATAGCGCGTGCCCGAATGGACAACTGGAGCCCCAATATCCTGAGAATTTTCTAGGGGAAAGACGCCCCCGATGTTGTTCGCATAACCTAATCCACCGGAAATACGATGAACGACGTGGATATATCCATCCTTATCAATGTCTATGGAGGGAGCCCATGCCATATAATCCGCCGAGATACCCACGGGCGTGCTAAAACTACCCCCCCTGTTGGTCACATAAACCAAATCAGGAGCGCCGACGTCGCCGTAAGGGTCGCGGAACACGATATGGGCATTTCCCTGCGTATCCACAACCAGTCCTGGAAAGAAGTTACTTATACTGCGAGGACAATTGGATACATTGACCGGTGTGGAAAAGGTTGGTGCGTTGAATGGATCGGTGATGGCTTTGACATAGTAGGCTTGTGCATCATCTTCTCCGAATTCGGCAATCCCAAAGAAGGCAAAGTGCGGCCAGCCATTGTTATCCAATGCCATCATATAGTCATAGACCAGATCAATTCCGTTCGTCACTCGTACAGGCGTTCCAAAAGTACCGCCGCTATTGTTAAAATAGTAGATTTGATCAAAGAGATCTTCACCCGTTTCTGCAATCATAGCCACATGAACGGTGTCATTTTTGTCTATACAGATGATGGGGCTGCCATGCATACTTAATTCGTTCCAATAACCATCAATAAGTCGAATGACATTAAAAGTGCCGGTTCGATTGTTAGCATAGTACAGATCATCTTCAGAAGAAACAAAAATTTGATCCTCGCTGCGGCGAAATACGATATGCACGGCGCCGGTACTGTCCACCGCGAGTGTGGGTTCATGAGAGTACCAATCTGTCGGCACTGTGATAGTCAGCGGTGATGAAAACATCCCTTCAATATTATGGGTGTAGAAAATATCGGTGGTTACATTATCCGGCGCGCCGGTCTTAACATAGGTCCCCATATAGGCAATATGAACGTACCCATTGTGGTCAACCGCTATTGAAGGTTGGGTGTCAACGGTGATGCCGGCATTATTCGTGATATTCACGGGATCGCCAAAAAAAGAATACGCCGTCATAGATGTAGGATAGGCTTCTGGTAGCTGGCTTTCCCGGTATGATGTAACCCGCTTGGTAGGAATTATTATAGTACATAACAGTAGGGTTAAAGCAATGGTTCTTGCGAGGCGGATTGGCAGAATGTTTCTCATGTAGATCCCTCCATTTGTCTTTTTTCATCTTTTATTATAGAGATGCTCATGTTCTTGTCAAGAAGGAAATCATTCTCAGAGTGTCATTCCTCACTTTGGATTCAGTTTACTAATTCTAGCTTTAGTGCTACACTTTTCTTATGAATGATACTCCAACTGTTTATGTTACATAGTATGAGAGAAGTCTAAATTCTTTATTTTCAAAGGATTACCTATGTTATCAGGCATCCGCGATAATCTTGACCGGGGGACGGTGGCGCAGTTCTTGCGCAAGAAAATCGCCGGTGGCGTGGACTTGTCCATCGTCTCGGCGTATTTTACGATATATGCCTTTGCCGCGCTCAAGCAGGAGCTTTCCGGTATCCATCGCCTGCGCTTTCTGTTTGGCGAACCGCGCTTTATCCGGCGTGTGGCCGGTGCTACGGAGAGAAAGGCATTTGATATCGAGGAGCAGGGACTGGCGTTGCAAAATCGACTCCGCCAACGCCCGCTGGCGAAGGAATGTGCCGCCTGGATTGAGGATAAAGTCGAAATCCGCTCCATCAAGCAGAGCAACCTGCTCCACGGCAAGCTCTATCACATCAGCCGCAATGGGGTAGACGATGCCATCGTAGGCAGCTCCAATTTTACCGCGAGTGGCCTGGGGGTGGGGGGGGAACAGCGTAACAATATCGAACTCAACTTAATCGTCAATGATCGCCGCGATCTCGAAGATCTGAAAGCCTGGTTTGATGAGCTATGGGCCAATGATGTCCTGGTTGAGGATGTGAAGGCCGAAGTGCTGCGCTATCTGGCGCAGCTTTATCAGAATAACGCCCCGGAATTTATCTATTATAAGACGCTTTTTCATCTCTTTCAACAATTTCTGGCCGACCAGGACGCGAGTGGTATGCTGGCCGAACAGAGCCAGGTGGTGGAGTCGCAAATTTGGAACGCGCTCTTTGAGTTCCAAAAGGACGGCGTGAAGGGCGCGATCAATAAAATCTTGGCTTACAACGGCTGCATTATTGCCGATAGCGTGGGGTTGGGTAAGACTTTTGAGGCCCTGGCGGTGATCAAGTACTTTGAACTGCGCAACGAGCGGGTGTTGGTGCTGTGTCCTAAGAAATTGCGTGAAAACTGGACCGTCTACCTGGCCTCCAACAACAGCACCCTCAACCCTTTCCTGAACGACCGGTTCGGTTACACAGTGCTTTCCCATACCGATCTGAGCCGCGACGGCGGCATGTCGGGTGACGTTGACCTGGGAAATTTTCACTGGGGCAACTACGATCTGGTAGTGATTGACGAATCGCACAATTTCCGCAACAACACGCGGGGCAAACGGGATGAGGATGGTAACGTGGTACACAAGAGCCGCTATGAGCGACTGATGGAGGATATTATCCGGTCGGGGCGCAAAACCCGGGTATTGCTCCTCTCCGCGACCCCGGTGAACAACAATCTTAAGGATTTGCGCAACCAGCTTTATCTGCTTACCGAGGGACAGGATGACGCTTTTCAATCATCGTTGGGGATTGCTAGTTTGAAGGAGACCCTGGCCAATGCCCAACGTACTTTTACCGGGTGGACCAAGGTCGATCAGATTCGTGACGCGCGCGTGTTGTTGGATAAGCTGGATTCGGCCTTCTTTACGCTGTTGGACGCGCTCACCATTGCCCGCTCGCGCAGGCATATTCAACGTTACTATGCCGAGTCCGTGATCCGGCTAGGTGGGTTCCCGGAACGCTTGCCGCCGGTTGCAGTTTTCCCTGAGTTGGATATCAAGCGACGCTTTATGTCCTATGACCGGTTAAATGAGGAAATCTCGCAGTACAAGTTGGCGCTGTTTAATCCGGCAGCCTATGTCTTGCCGGAACACGCGGCGCATTACGCGGAACGAGAGCCGCGCGGCGCGCGTAATTTCACCCAGCGCGACCGTGAACATTACCTCATCGGGATGATGAAAGTCAATTTTCTCAAACGGCTGGAAAGTTCGATGAGTGCCTTCACCATTACGCTGGCGCGCACGATTGATAAAATTGAGGCGCTGTTGGATCGCCTTGACCGGTTTGAGCAACTCCGGGCCGATCCGGAGTTTGATGTGGCGCAGGTCGAGCCGGATGCCCTGGACGATGACGACCTGCGCGCCGCGTTGGAGGTGGGCAAAGCCTATCCTTATCAGATGGCTCACCTGGACCTGGATGCCTGGCGCGCGGACTTGCTCCAGGATTTGCAGCAAATCAGTCTGATTTATACGGCGGCCAAAGACGTGACCCCCGATCGGGATGCCAAGTTGTCCGAGTTAAAGCGCATGATCGCGCGCAAAGTCACACAACCCACCATGGATACCCTGGGCCGGCCCAACCGCAAGGTCCTGACCTTTACCGCGTTTGCCGATACGGCCTATTATGTCTATACGCAGCTCAGGACGTGGGCGCGGGAGGAATTGGGCCTCCATATCGCACTGGTCACAGGGGGCGCGCGCGAAAACCAGACTACCCTGGGGCGTAACGACTTCAACGCGATTCTCACCAACTTTTCCCCGGTTTCCAAACATCGCGATCAGATGCCCGGGATGCCTCAAGTGGAGCAGATAGACCTGCTCATCGCCACGGACTGTATCTCCGAGGGCCAGAACCTCCAGGATTGCGATTATTTGATCAATTACGACATCCATTGGAACCCCGTGCGCATCATCCAGCGTTTTGGCCGCATTGACCGCATCGGCAGTATCAATGCCGCCGTGCAGTTGGTCAACTTCTGGCCGACCCCTGACTTGAACCGCTACATCCAGCTCAAGAACCGGGTGGAGGCGCGAATGGCGTTGGTGGACATTGCCGCCACGATGGAGGATAACCTGTTGGCCCCGGATGATATCACGGGCTTAATCGCCGACGATCTGACATACCGGGATCGGCAATTGCTCCGGTTGAAGGATGAGATCCTCGACCTGGAAGATTTCAACGAGACGGTAGCTCTGAGCGCATTTACCCTGGATGACTTCCGGGTGGAGTTGATGAAATTCCTGGAAGCCAACCGCCGCCTGCTCCAGGATGCTCCCCTGGGATTGTATGCTGTTGTGCCGCCCCCCCTCGACGTCCCTCAGATCCAACCGGGTGTGATTTACTGCTTGCAGCAGAAGGGCGAAACTTCGGACGGTACACCCGGCGATGCGCGTGTCAACCCGCTCCAACCTTTCTTCCTGGTTTATGTGTGGGATGACGGCACTGTGCGCTTCGGCTTCGCGCAGCCCAAGCAGATCCTCGACATCTACCGCGAATTATGCCTGGGGAAGACGGCCCCCTACCAGGCGTTATGTGACCTGTTTGACGCCGGGACGCAAAATGGAGAGGATATGGTGTACTACAACACCCTGCTTGACCGGGCCGTGGCCTCCATCGAACACACCTTCAAAAAACGCGCCGCCGCCCAACTCGTCAATGCCGGACGCGGTGGCATGCTGATGGAACGGAAACAGCAGGTGACACAGACGACGGATTTTACGTTGGTGACGTGGTTGGTAATCAAGTAGATAGTAGACCGGGACGTATTTTTCGTTGTTGTCATCTTCAAAGGGGCTCAAATTTATGCACCATCAAACTAAATTCGACATTCAACGCGCGCTTGCGGCCTTCACTGACGATGATCTGCGGGCGAACGCGCGCGGGCTGTTTGCCGCGCTGGGATATGAAAGTGATCGTCAATTGGATTTGACGCCGGCCACGGCAGCGGGCTTTGTTGAGACGTTTGGCCTGGAGGGTAAACTCGACCCGGAGCGCACGTTACTCGACCGGTGGCAGCAGGTCGAGGTCATCTTCCAGTTGACGACGGAGGAGGTTATCCGCAGCGCGCAGATCCGGCTCTTTGATGCCGCGCGCGTGGACAATACCATCATCGAATCGTACCTCTTCCTGGCGATTTCCCTGTCGCCTGAGATAAGCGCGCCCGCTCCGGGCACGCCCGTCCTGGGCACGTCTGCCCGGGAACGCGCTTACACGCGCGCGCAACTGGCGCAGATCACGCGCGAGGTGAACAAACAATTCGCTATGCCCGTGCTGATTCTGTTCCAGCACGGCAACACGCTGACTTTATCGGTCATTGACCGGCGCTTGCACAAGCGTGATGCCGGCCAGGACGTGTTAGAGAAAGTCACGTTAATCAAGGATATCCGGTTTGCCGCTCCTCACCGCGCCCACATTGAGATTCTCTTTGACCTCTCGCTGGTGCAGTTGCTGGCCCGCTATGACTGCAAGAACTTCGTAGACCTGCACCGCGCCTGGAAGCAGACCCTTGACAGTTCCGAACTGAACAAGCGGTTCTTCAAGGAAATCGCCAACTGGTATTTCTGGGCGGTGGACAACGTCACTTATCCGGAGGGTGGGGGAGCAGATCCCGCGCTGCGCAATGCGACCGCCGTTATCCGGCTGCTCACGCGCCTGATCTTCGTCTGGTTCATCAAGGAAAAGGGACTGGTCCCCGAAGACCTTTTCAATAAGCGCAAGGTAGACACATTGCTGACCTACAGCGATCCTGACGATAGCACCTATTACAAGGCCATTTTGCAGAACCTTTTCTTTGCCACGCTCAACCAGGAGATGAACACGCCCGAACACCCCGGCAACCGCAAGTTTCGCGGGCGGGCGAGTCATAAGGGCGGGCGCGACCCGCACTATGGGGTGCATAACGTCTATCGCTACGAGCGTTACTTCGCCGATCCGGCGCGCGCGCTTGCGCTCTTTGCTACCATTCCTTTCCTGAACGGCGGATTGTTTGAGTGCCTGGACGGCCCCGACCCGGCGGATGAGAGAAAGACGCTGCGGGTGGATGGTTTTTCCGATCGCAGCGACAATCCCCTGCGCGTCCCCGACTTCCTCTTTTTTAGCGAAGCCCACGACGTGGATTTGAACGCCACTTACGGCACGCGGGATAAGGGGTACAGTGTGCGCGGCCTGATCGACATCCTCAGCAGCTACAAGTTCACCATTGATGAGAATACGCCCATCGAAGAGGAAATTGCCCTCGACCCGGAACTGTTGGGCAAGGTTTTCGAGAATCTGTTGGCTGCCTACAATCCCGAAACCGAGACGACGGCCCGCAAACAGACCGGTTCCTTCTACACCCCCCGCGAGATTGTGAATTACATGGTGGATGAGGCGCTCATTGCGTATTTACAGACCCGGGTTGTGGGTGATGACGCCCGTGATGCGTCACCCGTCATACGTCATGTGTTATCCGTCACTCAACCGCCGTCTACCTTTCCCATTCGTTTGCGGCAGTTGTTTGCCTATACCGACGATATTCCGGCGTTTTCCGATGCCGAAACGGACGCGCTGGTGGCGGCGATTGACGACGTCAAAATTCTCGATCCGGCGGTTGGGTCGGGCGCGTTCCCGATGGGGATTTTACACAAGCTGGTTTTTATCCTGGGTAAACTGGATCCCGGCAATGCCCGGTGGAAGGCGCGCCAGCGGGAACGCGAGATCGCGCCGCTGTTGCGGGACATCCAGACCGCCCGGAAGATCAGTTTTGAGGAGGCGCGGGAGCAGGCAGTGGCGCAATTGGAGGCGCGGCTGCGCGAGATCGAGGAGAGTTTTGCGCGCAATGAGATGGACTACGCCCGCAAGCTTTACCTGATCGAGAACTGTCTCTACGGTGTGGATATCCAGCCGGTGGCGGTGCAGATTGCTAAACTGCGCTGCTTCATCTCGCTGGTAGTGGATCAGACCGTGGACGAAACGCAGTCCAATCGCGGCATTTTGCCCTTGCCCAACCTGGAGACCAAGTTCGTGGCCGCCAACACGTTGTTGGGCCTTGATAGGCCGCAGCAGCTCATGCTGCGCAACGCCGACATTGATGTGAAAGAAGCGGAACTGGCCGACACGCGCCACAAACTCTTCCGCGCCCGGACACCTGCCACCAAGCGCAAATACCGCGAGCGCGACCAGGCCCTCCGCGCCGAGTTGAGCGATCTGCTCCTGCGGGACGGCTTTGCCCGCGAGACGACTGAAAAACTGGCGCAGTGGGATCCCCACAGTCAGAACGTCTCCGCCGATTTCTTCGACCCGGAGTGGATGTTCGGCCTGACGGAGGGTTTCGATGTCGTGATCGGGAATCCGCCCTACGTGCGCCACGAGCGCATCCGGGAGTACAAGCCGGCCTTACAGCAGCAGCACCCTGAAGTGTACCAGGGCACTGCCGATCTGTATGTTTACTTTTACGCGCAGGGGATCAAGGTTCTCCGTCCCCACGGCCATTTGGCCTTTATTACCAGTAACAAGTTTATGCGCGCGGGGTACGGTAAAGCACTGCGCCAGTTTTTAGCCAAAGCCACCACCCCCAGGCTTCTCATTGACTTTGGTGACTTGCCCGTTTTTGATGCTACCGCTTATCCCTGTGTCCTGATGACACAAAAAACTCCCGCGCCCGCCGGTAACATCGTCAACGCGCTGACCGTGGAAACGGAGGAGCAGATCGCGCACATCAGCGCCGTGATGGCGCAGCACGCCTGGCCGATGCCCCAAAAGAGGGCGTTGACCGCCGATGGCTGGCGGTTGGAACCTCCTGGGGTGCTGGCCCTGTTGGAAAAATTACGGAAGGCAGGGACGCCGTTGGGCGAGTACGTGGGGGGACGGTTTTACCGGGGTATTTTGACTGGCTACAACGAAGCTTTTGTCATCGACCGCGCTACCCGCGACCGTTTGATCGCTGAGCATCCTTCATCGGCGGAAGTAATCAGACCGTTCCTGCGCGGGCGGGATGTGAAACGATGGGTTGTGGACTTTGCCGAACAGTATCTTATCAAGATCGAATCCTCTCAGAATGTAACCCATCCCTGGTCCGGCAAATCAGATGCGGATGCGGAGAAAATTTTCGCACAAACTTACCCCGCGATCCACGCGCATTTTGAGCCTCATCGCAAGCAGTTGGTGAAACGTTATGATCAGGGGGCTTATTTCTGGGAGTTACGGGCTTGTGCGTATTGGGAGGAGTTTGAATACGAACAGATCGTTTGGGGAAATTTAGCGACTCAGCCACAATTTTCCTTTACTGAACCAGGAACTTATTTGTGTGCTCCTGCAAACACAATTGTTTCAGATAGTGAATATTTGTTGGGTATTTTAAATTCTTCTTTGACGCAATACCTGATAGCTCAGAGTGCGGCTGAAAGAGCGGGTGGTTTTTTGGAATACAAGCCAATGTATATTTCACCATTGCCAATTCCAGATAAACCGCAAAATGAAACGATTTCCTCCCTCGTCACCCGCATCCTCGACACCAAGCACATTGATCCCAACGCCGACGTGAGTGCGCTGGAAGCGGAGATCGACCGGCAGGTGTACGCGCTGTACGGGTTGACGGAGGAGGAGATCGCGGTGGTGGAGGGGATTTGCTGATTTGTAATTTGCAAAGAATCCCTCTTTTTGATCGCGCATATTCGCCTGGTCAAGGGGCTGAATCATTTCACATTTCACATATTATGATACAATATGTATGGAGGTGGGAGATGACCTATCAAGACTTGGTTTTAGAGGTTAAAAAATTGCCTTTAGATGAGCAACTCTCTCTGATGGAAACGTTGCTTCAATGCATCAGTCACCGCACCCGTAGCCGGAATGACGTACCCCAAGATTCACTTGCGCGGATACGTGGGATGCTCAAACCAGTAGGGCCAATGCCTACTGATGCTGAGTTGACTCGTGACTACATTTGCCAATTTTAAATTTGCCAATTTTCGATTTTCAAGGGAGCCATTCCTATTTAAAAGGGATTTGACGCTATCGCCCTAATTCCAACCGGTCCACCAGGCGGGGAGGGAGGCCGCGGGCGCGCATCCGCTCCTGGGTGATTTCGATGGGGTACGCGATGCGGTGGAACTCAAACGTGTGCGCGTCGGTGTCCAATATGCCGTAACTGGCCCTGGGGTCCCCATCGCGCGGCTGTCCCACACTCCCCGGATTGATCATCAGCCTTCGCCCCTCGAGATTGACGGGATCGTTCCAATCCGGAGGAAAGATACGGGCTTGCTGGGTTTCCTCTATCCATTCAAACACCAGGGGGATATGCGTGTGTCCTATTAGGGCCAATTGGAACTCCTCTTTTAGGAAACTCTGTGCCGCGGTGTGAACATCCACCACATATTCCCATACCGGCTCACGCGGGCTGCCATGGGCCAATAAAATGTCTCCCATGCGCACCGTCGTCGGGGAATCCGAAAGCACGTGACGGTACTCTGGCTCAAGCTCGTGCTGTGTCCACTGGAGGGCCAGCCGGGCGTCCATGTTGAAGATCGTTAAATCCGCCCGCCCTATCGCGCCCCAGTCGTGATTCCCCGCGATGAGTGTGTTTGCGACCTCTACAACACGCCCAACACACTCATTGGGATTAGGGCCATACCCTACGATATCTCCTAAGCAGATCACCCCATCATAAGGGCGCGCATTCAATAAAACCATTTGTAAAGCCGGAAAGTTACTGTGAATGTCTGAAATTACCGCATAACGCATTGAGTTGTACTCCTCGAAAAACAGGTAAGCTTAATATAATATTTTTTTAAGAATAAGCAAGTCACAGATTACGCCAGGGCTATCGCATTTGGGCTATTTAACCTTCCAGGAAGCTTAGAATTGTAAGGGACTCACAGCTTCCTGGAAGGTCCAAATGCGATAGCCCTACAGATTACGCAAACTCACATCCCCCGCCTGAAAGCATTGTCGCGTGCCATCAGCAAGCCGCAGCCGTAAAGCTCCCCCTGTCTCGACGCCTTCCGCGACGCCATAGAGGGTGGCGGTGGGAGTAAGTACCTGCACTTCTTGTCCTAACCACGCCAACCGGGATGCCCACCGGGACAAGGGATCCCATCCCGCTTGTACCTGCGTATAAAGCGACTCGGCCTCGCTCAGAAAACGGTCAAGCAGGCGCGCGCGATCCACAGGATGCCCACATTCGGCCAACAAGCTGCTGGCTAACAGCCCTTTGACCGGTAATGTGTCGGCCTGCACGTGAAATGTTGTCCCCGGCGTCAATTGGGGCAGGTCATCCGGCGAAACGTTGACATTCAGGCCGATGCCGATCACCAGGAACCCGGGCTGCCGGCGCGTGTCCAGACCTACTTCGCTTAACATCCCGGCGACCTTGTACCAGTCCCCGGACGCGCGCTGCACAATCAGATCGTTGGGCCATTTGAGCCATACCGGGATCCCGGAGACCAGGGAAACGCTTTCGGCCAGGGCCAGCCCGCAGACCTGCATTGCCCGCGTGGCGTAGGCGGCAAAAGCCTCAACCGGCGGGCGCAAAAGCAGCGACAGCAGGAGGCAGACGCCGGCAGGCGCGTGCCACTGCCGCCGGAGGCGACCGCGCCCCGCCGTCTGTTCATCTGCCACGACGACCGTGCCCTCCCGCGCGCCCCGCGCCCCGGCGTCCAGCAAAAGTGTATTCGTGGACGCCGTCCGCGCCACATAGCGCAAATCCGCGCCCAACCACCCTGTGCTACGTTGGTATTGTGCTAAGTTCATTTAGGTGATGCGTGAAACGTAATTTGTACTTATAACCTATAATTCCTAACTTCTCATTCTTAACTCGCAATTCATTCTTTATCAAACTCTACAAACGGCGTTGTCCATTGCAGGGGATTGGCGGCCTGGCCGTTGACCCACAATTCCCAGTGTAAATGAGGTCCGGTAGAGAGGCCTGTGTTGCCGAGTCGTCCGATCACGTCGCCTTGAGTCACGAATTGCCCTATTTCTACCTGGATCCGGGAAAGGTGCCAATAGCCGGTGAGGATGCCCCAGCCGTGGTCGATCATAATCGCGTTCCCGCGCACCACCAGGGGATCGGCCAATACCACGACGCCGGAAGCGACGGCAAGGACGGGCGTGCCCGTCTCCCCACGGAAATCGGTGCCGGCGTGGAAGCTGTTGAAGCCTGCCCCGTATGAGCGCCGCGAGCCAAAGTACGACGTGACCGCGCCCTCCACCGGGAAAGCCAGGGGGAATTCCCAGTAGCGCTCGCGCGTTCGCACCGAGCGCAATGCGGCAATTTTGTTCGCCTCTTCCTGTGAAAGCGAGGGATCCAGGAGCGTTTGGCGGTCAGGTGGCAGATCAAGCCGCTCATAATCGTAGCGGCCGGGCGTGACGATTACCGGCAACGTGACCGTGGCGCTCGCGTCGCCGGCGACTACGTCCAATGTTACCTCGTAAGTGCCGGGATCCTGTAGAGGAGGGACGCTGAGCAGGGCAAACAGCCGGGGGGGATCGCCGGTGGTAGTCACTGCACTATAACAGGGAACTACTCGCTCCAGGAATGTCGATGTACATGTCCCCGTTACCGTCGTTTCGGCGATGACGATGACACTTTGTCCACGCATCACCGGTTGTGGGGTGAGTGTCAGCGAGGTGAGTGGGGCGGGCAGTTCCACCGTTCCCGGTTGGACGACGGTCGCCGTGGGCGTCTCCGGGAGCAATAACCCCATTGTAGTTTCAAAGGGGGATGGATTGAGGGTGACAATGTCCCAATAGGGGATATTTTGCCGCAGGGCCGCCAGTAAAGGAAGCGTTTCGGTAGAAAGTCGCGCTGTCGCGATCTCGGTTGCCAGGTATAGCGTTTGCCCTACCAATAGCGCGTCGGGGTTGAGAATCCGGTTATGCGCGGCCAATGTCTCCCAGGTATCGTCTCCGCGCCGGGATAGCAGCGTCAGATTCTCTCCCAGTCCGACAGTATACCTGGCTGTGGTTACGTCGATCTGCAATTGCTGTCCGGGGTAGATACGCCGGGGATCGGCGATGTTGTTGCGGCGCATCAACACGTCCACGGGCGTGCCAAACCGTTCCGCCAGGGCGAGTAGCGTGTCTCCCGGTTGCACCACGTAAATTTGCTCAGGTGGCTCTATATCTACGCGCGCAGGTGTTGCTCTGGCAGGGACAGGTACGAGCCACTCGAACACGAGCCATAATACAATTAAAAATTTTAAATTCTTGAATTTCAAAATTTCAAGCCTCAACTATTTTCGATGCTTAACTTTTCCCCGACCTTGACCCAGTCCAACAGGGCAGGGGAGGCTTCCAGGTAGTATTTGGCCGGTGCATGGGGAGCATAGTAGGGATGGAAGGGCTTCGCCAGTTGGGCATCCACCACTGTGCCTTCCGCGTTCATCCACACAACCCCGATGGAAAAGAAGACAAAGAACATGTGGATGGAGGTCGCTAACTTGCTTTCCATTTGCTCGACAAACAACAGCCCTTCATCAGGAGCCAGGGCGCGGCGGAGCATCAGCCCGCGAAACCGGCATAGCAGGGTATCACAACGCCGTACCCGCAGCGGTAAACAGTCGCCATCGGCGTGACAGATCCGGACAAAACGCGCGTGATGATTCATGAAACCACCTCCACTTCGAGGCCTCGGGGGATCGCCATACTTTTGCTGGTCGGCAGCAACACGGTAAACGTACTGCCTTTATCCAGTGTGCTATCCACCCACACGCGCCCTCCATGTGCCTCTACCAGGGCTTTGGTGATGGTTAACCCAATGCCCAGTCCGCCGGCCTCCAGGCTCAGGGGATTGTCCACTCGATAAAACCGTTCCCATATCCGGGGTTGATCTGCCACAGGAATCCCCACGCCTGTGTCGGATACCCATAGGGAGAAGAAGGTTGGCTCACCTAACGTCCCTTGAATGGCCCGGCAACCAACGGTCAACCGGCCGCTTGGATATGTGAAATGGATTGCGTTGCTCAGTAAGTTATCAAGGACGAGGCGGAGGCGGTGCGCATCCACCTCAATGTCAGGTAACTGTTCGGGAAAATCCAATTTCAGCGCGAGTTGGCGCTCTGCGATGCGATCTTCATATAGCGAGATCATCTCATGGACCAATTTTTCGATATTGATCATTTCGTAATTTAACCCCAGCCGCCCACGTTCAATTTCGGCCACAGAGATAATATTATCCGTGAGCGACGTCATCCGCACTGTATTTTCTCGAATCACGCTCATAAATTGCAGAACCCCCGCCGGCAATTGCCCGACCATACCGGCCATCATCACTTCGGTGTAACCTTTGATCGCTGTGAGGGGTGTGCGTAGCTCGTGGGAGATACTGGCGATAAACTCACGCTTAGATTCTTCCGCTAGATGTTCGCGCGTAATGTCCTGCAAAATTGCTACCACCCCCAATCGCTTTCCCGTGTTCAATACGACAGGAGAAGCGTGAATCCGCACTTTATTGTCCGCCAGGTCGAGGGTGGCCTGCATCGGTTCCTTAATGTTTAACATACTCTCCAGGTCGATTTCCCCCTTTAAGGCGGGATACTCCAGCAACTCGCGCGCGGTATGGCGCAGCACTTCCTCTCGTTGTAAGGCCAGGATATTTTCCGTGGCCTCGTTGAGCAAGATGACTTCCCCTTTTGCGTCTAATACGAGGATACCTTCTGCCATACTTTCCAGGATGGCCTCCTCCCTTCGCAATTCAGCCTCGCGCTCATTAAGGAGCTGTGATAATTCCAGGGCTTTGGCCTCCAGTGTCTGGTACAGGCGGCTGTTCTCCACTGCGCCGGCAATCTGTACGGTCATCGTAGACAAAAGCCGTTCCTGCTCCTGGGTAAACGCCGCCTTTGAGTTATCATTACACGCGATCAACAAACCCATTGTGCGTTCCTGGCGTGTGAGCGGATAGATTAAGAGCGGGCCTTCTCCTGAAACTCCTAATAATTTGAAAATGGGGCGTAAAGGTTCAAAGTCCTCATTTTGACCGAACACGAGCTTGCGCTTTAGAGCGACGGCAAACATCGGGTATGTTTTCAGGGAGACTGGGCGTGGCAGCCGGGTAGGTGTGCCCAGTATCTGGTACAGGGCAGACAGTTGCATAGCTCCGGGGTTTTTCTCATCGGTCAATAAGATCGCTACCGTATCCGCCTGCAGTGCCATGGCCACACTATCCGCAACCCGTCCCAACATACCACTTAGATCTATCGTTTCCCCGATGGAACGTGTGGCTTCCACCAGGAACAGCAGTTCCTGGCTCTGGCGCAGTGACTCCTGGCTTAATAACTGTAACTCCTGGCGATAGGATTGTAAATCCGTCAAAGCCGTGTTATATAATGAAATTGCAAACAGGGGGTAACCTATTAAATAGAACAACCTGCCTATCCCCTCACCGATCAGGAGCGGTTGTGTCCAGATGGGACTGCCCCACGCGCCCAAGATAGACCCGATGCCCAATAGCACAAATGCAGAAGGGGCGATAACGTCTTCTTCTTTTCTCGTGCGAATGAGTAGCCCGGCTGCGATAAAGGCGGTCAACGCAGACAAAATATACCACGCGGATACTTGCCAGGAGTGTATAGTATACGTTACCGGTTTTGTCGTCACCTCGCGCCACCACAGGAAAAAGGCAAGCAAAAATAGCACACTCCAACTGCCTAAAAATCCCATTAAGATCTTGCGGCTGTTTTCTGCGAAAATGTGATGTCCGAAAGCCCACAGCAGCAACAGGAGGGATAAGAAGTCTCCTGCATATAGAAAGGGCGCGCTGAAGGTTGCTAGGATGTTATTGGATTGCAAACAGAGCGGTGCTATAAATACCGATAGTAGATGGATGCCTATAGTGCCCCCAACTCCGATAAAGTAGGGGATGAGTTCGGCGTTTTTTGTGTGTCGCCATTCAGTTAAAATAATGCCTACTGCGGATATCAGTCCCAGGAAAACCAGGAGATGGTAGACAACTGTTCCTGGTAGCGCGCTTAAAAGGTTTGCAAGGAACTCGATTCCCATAACGTGTAACCTCCTGCCTAAGTGATAGTGGCCTATTGTGATGAGAGCTTGACTGCGCCTGCGCCGGCTGTTAAATCAATGGTAAATGTGGTTGTGGCCTGTCCGTAAGCGTAATTGACGTATTCATCTTCGACCCGCTCAACAAACCCGTTGCTCTCCAGAAGTACCGCCGGTGTACTCGATAATTTCACCCGCGTCCCCACCGTTGCCGGCACATTCAGCGTGATCTTGCCTGCCCCGGCCCGGATCGTCGCCAATGCCGATCTCGTCCAGGCTCCGCTAAAATCCAGATCTACTGTGCCGGTGCCGCCGGTCACAATGAGGTGATCGAAGTTTGCATTCCCCAGGCCCGAAGCGATAAAGTGCCCCGTGCCGGCTGTGACCCGCAACGTTGAGAGCGGTTCTGGGTTAGGGATCAGAAAACTCACCGTCAAATCACTCTTCCCACTGGTCAGGCTCAGCGCGCTGATCGAAAGACCGGTCAAATCTAATTGCGCGGTTCCCGATCCCACATTGACGCCCAGGTCTATCGGCACACCTCGTTCAAACCAAACTTCCCACTCATTGACCAGTGTGTCATCTTGCCCTAGGGGAATCTGGGACCCTATGCCCTGATTGACCGTTACCTGGGTTAGACTATCTTTTGTGGTTTGCTTTATCTGGGGCTTCCATTCTGCCACATTGTAGTGAAACCATCCCTGTAGAAGTCCTACCCCATCGTTAAGCCGTACTACAAGCCGTCTTGAGAGCAAACTCAAGCGTACTTCTGCCCGGGTTGCTCCATCCAGGCCCACTGCCTGCGTCTCCTCCACAGGAGCCTCAAGTATCGTTAAAGGTTCCACCGTTGGTACTGGAATTGTACACGCCAGGGTCAGGAAAAACAACACCCCTATACTTCCAAAACGTCTCAACCTCGTCATACTTTCTTCTCCCCCCCCCTTGAAAATCGCAAATTGATAAATTATTCCCTCGGTGATGGTGCGTCGCACTTTCTGAAGTGGGATGCACCTGTTTTCATCCTACTGTTTGAAAACTTAGTTTTGTCTTAAATTTTCATCCAACCGCCGGTATATCATCGGGAGTAGTTTCAGTGGCCTCCATTTGCAGCCCTTCCTCTTCTCCAGAGGAAAGCAATTGTTGTACCTGTAACTCTACGCCACTTAACAGGTGTTGGCAATGTTTGGCCAACTGATGCCCTCGTTGGTAGACGGTTACCGTTTCATCTAAACTCAGGGTCCCCCCTTCTAGTCGCTGTACTACTTTTTCTAACTCGGCCAATGCACTTTCAAAGGACAGTTCTTTTACTGCATCTTCCATAACCACAAGCTCCTTAGTGTATTGATGTTACTTTGTTAACTATCGTTATATTTAATTTTAAATTTTAAAAGCGGCTAAAGCCGCAGGAAAGAGGTGTTTTTTCATGCGTGGGTGTAGCCCGCCAATGAAAAAACACACCCAAACCTCGTTTCTGTCTGGAGCAGACCACAGAAAACGGCAATTGCGCACAAAACTAAACGGTTACCTCTTTTTTACCGGCAGTTTTAGCTGCCGGATACGATTAAAGCACGCGGGCTGAGTATAACTTTGTAATCATTATAGTCATATTTCCAACATTGTCTAAAATAACAATTCCCATATACTAACTCAATATGAAAAGGCATCGTAGTGGTATAGAAGGATGGCCCATATTTTTCCTGCTTGCCATTTTAATCTTGGGTATCGCGTGGTTATACACGAACTGGCAATCCAGTCAAACGGTACTTCCATCCGGTTTGACTATTAACGGGCAGGATATGGGGGGGATGACGCGTGACCAGGCGCTCAGTGCCATCGCGTTGGATTATACATTACCTATCACGGTACATTATCAAGATCAGGTTACCCAACTGCTGCCGGAAATGGTTGATCTCGCTTTAGATTTGGATGCGACCGCGGAAAATTTGGATGAAATCTTAGCCACCCAGACCGGCATGCAAGGATTCTTTAATTATGTGCGGGCACAGGCGCTTCAACCTGAAAGTGAGACCCAGGCCGTAAAAGCTGTTGTCACTTATTCTCGCGAGCGGGTGGATGCTTTTTTGGAACGTACCGCTCAGAAATATGACCAGGTACCACAAACGCCGGTGTGGTTGTCTGATGTCGGTGTTTTCCGCCCGCCGCAACAGGGTATGCAATTGGATATGGAAGCTTCGCGTCCGTTACTGGTAGCCGCTATTCTTGCGGCTGCTCCCGAAGAGCGTGAAGTTTACCTGATTGTCCAGACAGAACCGGCTCCGGTGGCTTCTATGGGATTGCTGCGCGACGCGATAGCGGGTACACTCTCCGGGTATGACGGGACTGCCGGCCTCTTCATCAAACATATTCCTACCGGTCAAGAACTCTGCATTAATTGTGATATAGCTTTTTCAGGTCTAAGTACACTCAAATTGGGGGTCGTTCTTACTTATTATTACATCCAGGGGCAGAGCCTGGACCCATATATCGACACACTTATCAGTACCACATTGACGACGCGCGATCCCGTGGCGGCTGATGCACTTTTGGCCCAAATTGGTCTGGGGGATCCCTCCGTGGGTACAATGCAGGTGAGTCAATTTCTTACGGACCTGGGGTTACAAAGCACTTTTATTGCCGCGCCCTTTGGATATGATGCATCTGAGGGGATTGCCTCCCCAAACTATGTGACCCCCGGCAATTCTGTACCCGATCTTAATACCAACCCTAATCCTTACCTGCAAACTACGCCCTTGGAGATGGGGATATTGCTTGAGGGAATCGCACAATGTGCCAGGGAAGGTGGCTTCTTGCACGTCCTTTACCCTAAACGTCTCACGTCAGCGGAGTGCCAGTCTATGCTTTCCTGGATGACGCGCAATGAGGTTGCTCCGCCTGTTGGCGCTAACCTGCCTCCCGAAATTACTATCGCGCATCAGGATGGGTGGGGGGATAATACGTATGTGGATTTAGCCCTCGTTGGTCCACCCGGCGGGGAAATTGTACTTTCGATCTTCTTGCACACAACAGAATGGTTAGTCTGGGAAGAAAGTCTCCCCGCCTTTAGTGCAATTGGCCAGTTGGCTTATAGCTTCTTCAATCCTGAGTAGTATAGGGAACCAACCGCTGCGCGGTTAATACCTCTTGTCCCTCTGGACCGAGTATCCATTGGATAAATGCGCGTGCTTCTCCCTGGGGTTCTCCGCGCGTTACCAAAAACAGATCGCGTGTCAAGGGGTAGAGTGCCGCTGCCAGAGTTTCCGGAGTCGGAGGGACGCCGGCCACCGCTAATGAACGTACCTGCCCATCTACGCGCGTGGTAGACACATATCCGACTGCCATAGGGGTGCTGCTCACCAGTTGTATCATGGCCTCGCTGCTGGGCGCGAGTAAGGCCGTCAATGTCACACGCGCGTCATGCATAACGTAGGATTGGAAAAGAGCATACTCTCCCGCTTCTGTCTCCCGACTGATCACGACCGGTGTACCTGGCAACCCGCCCCACGAGGCCCAATCTTCTAATTGTCCCTGAAACAAGGTCTGCAGTTGTTCTAATGTCAGGCCCGGCAGCCCGTTTTGTGGATGGACAATGACGGCCAACCCATCACGGGCGAAGGGCTTTTCCCATAGCTCCGCCGGAGTTGTTGCGGGAAGCCACGTTACTGCTGCTACTTCTACATAACCATCATGCAGCGCGTCCAGGGCTAATGTATCAGCCCGCATCAGCAAACTAACTTGTGCTGTAGGATGGTAACGCTGATATGTGGAGGCCAACACTTGTAGCGCAGGCGCAATGCTTTCGGCCGTGACCACGCGCAATACCTGGGGGGTGACCGTCATCGCGAGGGGCGTCGGCGTCGGCACAATGCGTTCTACTGCCTCACAGGCTACGGCACTCCATAAAACCCAGAATAAGAGACATACTAACCAAACTGATCTACGCACTTGCCCCCCTGCTTCATAAATCGGTGCGTTGCACTTTCCGAAGTGCACTGCACCTGTTTTCATCTATTAACGGTAAGTCCTGCTCGTAGAGACTCCTCAGATTTACAACACACCGGTCAATACCAGTGTTCCTAAAAGCGCGCAATATGCTGCGAACGGCCACAGACTTTGTCGTCGCACCAGGGCCAATAGCCCGGCAATAGAGAGATACCCTACCAGCGCCGCTGTCAAAAAGCCCACGATTAGAGGACTGACCGAAGTTATATCCATGCCGGCACGTAGAATTTTCACGATCTGATATAGTCCGACACCCAGGATAATGGGCACGGACAATAGAAAGCTGAACCGCGCTGCCTCCTCACGCCGGTATCCTAGCAACATCCCGGTTGCGATTGTTGACCCTGAGCGGCTCAGCCCAGGAGCAATTGCCAGCATTTGTGAGATACCGATAAGCATGGCCTCCCACCAGACCATTGTGCCCAGGGGGCGTGTGTGCTTCGTCAGATACTCGGATAGCAAGAGTATGGCGGCAGTTCCTAACAAAAAAGCAGCAGCGATGCGCGGCATCCCAAACAATTGCTCAACAAGATCGTCGAACAGAAACCCAATCACAGCAGCCGGCAACGTACCGATGACGATGAACCCTACCAGTTGCGCATCTGGATCTGCAAAGGCGCGTCGCTGTAGCGCCTCGATAGAGGCCCTAAACAATCGCCACAAATCCGTCCAAAAGTAGGCCACAACCGCCATCGCGGTCCCTAAATGTAACACCGCGTCCAACATCAGGCCGGGGTCGTCCCAGCCTAATAAATAAGGTACAATCACCAGGTGCCCGGAACTGCTGACTGGCAGAAATTCGGTCGTTCCTTGCAATATTCCCAACACTATCGCTTGCCACAATGACATCTAATCCCCCTTGCCGATTTTCGTAGTTCGTAATTTGTGATCCGTAATTCGTAATCCGTTATCCGTGATCATTTCCCGCGCAATCATACCAGTTTTCCTATGCAAGGCAAGATGTCGCGGTGGGTTGCACAACGGAACAAGTTCCTGCACAAATGTTCCAGGGATGGATTTTAGGGCGCATAAGTGTTGGGATGTAGCTGCGCTTTCCATAGCGCGTTCTTTCAATTTACGGACGCTTAGGGCGCCAGCGCGTCAGCTATGGCTTGAGCTAATTGCTCTAAGCTTGGCGGCTTGAGCAGCCAGTTACTAATCCCCTGCACTTGCGTGGCTTGCGTTTCCAGTGGATGGCCGGATAGCAGAATGACGGGTATCTCCAGGGCTTTTTGCCGCAGGGCCTGGAATAAGGCCAATCCTCCCATGTCTGGCATGACCATATCGCTCAACACCAAGGCGATTTCACTCTGCTGAGCTTCTAAAATTTCTAATGCTTCCTCGCCGTTGGCCGCGGTCCGGACTTGATAGTTCAATAGTTCCAGACTTTCCGCCAGCGCCTGGCGTACCGTTGCATCGTCTTCTACGAGTAGGATATACGCTCCTTCTCCCATCATCAGGTCGGGCAAATACAGGGAATTGTCGGCGTTCTGTTCGTTTATTGTGGACACGGGTGTTGGAAGTAACATAGGGAAATAGAGGATAAACGTTGTCCCGTGGTTGAGTTGTGTTTCTACCGTAATGTGCCCTTGATGTTGTGCTACGATACCATAGACCTGCGCCAGCCCCAGGCCACTGCCCAATGGGGACTTGGTGGTGAAGAATGGCTCAAAGATATGCGGCAGTACATCGTCCGGAATGCCTGTTCCGGTGTCTGAAACACTCATTTTTACCCAATCCCCGGGTGTCATTTCTGCAACCGGGGGCGTTATATGGGGGGGGAATACAAAGTATTCCAGTTTGAACTGCAATTTGCCGCCATTGGGCATCGCGTCCCGCGCGTTGACTGCCAGATTGGTCACGATCTGTTGGATGCGGGTAGGATCGGCATAGATGAGGGTGTCACCTGGTGTGTCATTCAGAAACTGGATTTCGATGTTTTCCGGTAACGTGCGCGCTAAGAGTGCGCATTGTTCGTTCAAGATAGATTGTAAGTCTATGGCTTGGCGCGCCAGTACTGCGCGCCGGCCGAAGTCGAGAATTTGTTGGATCAATTGGGTAGCTTGCTCTGCCTGCTGGTTTATCGTTTCCATACGTTTTCGGACGTAAGCAGGCAGGTCCTTATCCCGCGCCGTCATTTGCGCGTAGAGTACTACGGTCGCCATAATGTTATTGAAGTCGTGGGCGATGCCGGCAGCCAGTTGTCCTACTGCCGCCAGGCGTTCTTGTTGCATCATTTTCTCCTGCATTTCCTGGAGTTCAACCAACGTTTGTTCCAGACGTTGGTGGCTTTCCTGTAAAGCGGCTTCTGCACGCTTGCGCTCGGTAATGTCCCTACCGATGGCGATAAGATAATTCAACTTTCCTTCCTGATCTTTGATGGGAGCGATGGAATACTCGGTGGGAATCTTTCCCTGGTTTTTGGTGATTAACGCTATTTCAACGACAGCGTGTCCTTCTCTGAAAACTTCCTCAATGGCTTTTGCTGCCTTTTGTAAGTCCGTATCGCTATACCAATCATCAGGCGCCTTACGCGCTGCGATTTCTTCATCAGTGTAGCCTGAAATTTCACTAAAAGTTTTGTTCCAGCGAATGGCCTGGTTGTTTGTAGGATCAAAAACAAAGAAAGTGTCCTGTTGTGCATTGAGTGCAGCTTCGGTAAAGGCACGCTCTTTCTCAAGTTCTTTTTGTGTTTGTTGGCGTTGTGTGATTTCAGATCGTAAGTTTTCCAGAGTTTGCCGCAATTGTCCAGCCATGGTATTAAATGATGCTGTCAATTCACTTGTCTCACTGATCCAACCGACGGCGACTTTTTGGGACCATTCTCCCTCGGCCAGGATCTGGGCCGAGGCATTGAGGCGTAGAATGGGTTGAGTAATCCATTGTGTAGTGATGATACCAACTCCTATAGCAATAACAAGAGCCAGTCCCATGAAATAGAGTGTGACGCGGTTGTTAGCGTGAATTTGTGCCATAAAATCAGATTCTGGAATGATGACGACGACGAGCCAATCAATACCATATTCATCTTGTAGCGGGGTGACTTGCATAAACTGGCGCTGGCCCTCAATTGCAAACTCCAACTTTTGCCCGGTGGTGATCTGGTGATAATCTCCGAACTGGTCTATCAAAAATTCCGCTGCGTGGCGTATGTGGGGGATAGTGCTTTCGCTGGCATCGAGACGTCTTTGCGGTTCTGGCCCGTCAGGATCGGTAAAGGGGGCTTCGTCCGTTGAAGAGGCAATCAGTAGCCCCGATCGTTCGATGATAAAGCTTTGCCCTGTTTTGCCGATCTGAATGTTTTTTAAATAAGCCTGGAGATGGGATAGAAAGATGTCGGTAGCACATACACCCAACAGTGTACCTTGAGCATCGTATACAGGTTGGCTGGCGGCAATTGCCATATCTTGACCTGTAAACAGGATGTAGATTTCGCTCCAATTTGCACTACCTTTTTCAACCGCGCCTGTGTACCAGGCGCGCGTTCGAGCATCGAAATCAGGGATGCTTGTCAGTAAGTTGGTACGATTGCCCAGGCTGTCGGTAGCATATTTGTTGAATGGGCCACGGATGAACCCTTCGGTCTCGATGACATACAGATTCCCTTCGGCTCCCTCGCGCCCGGCATCCGCCAGTCCCCCGTCTGTATTGCCAAAATAGATGCTGGTCACCGAGTCAAAAACCTGAATTTGCTCCCACAAATGATGTTCTAATGCTTGGGGATCATGCACTGTCAGTACCTTTTGCCGCAGCGCGTTCGCATTGAGGCGATTAATCTGATGAGGGGTGGATAAGAAAGTATGGAGATGGTCCTCAATGCGTGTGGTAATCTCATCGCGCAAGTGCAATGTGGCGGCATTCACCGCTTGCCGTCCGTTACGAAACGAAAGGTAGCCTACCCAACCTACGATCAATACTATTTGTATTATAAATGGCACAATAAGGATAACACGCAGGGGAATTTTTAGGCCGGTTTTGGCCTGGAGCATGTCCGACATTTACCATCTCCTGTCAATGTAAGGTATGAAATGTGAGCCGTGACGCATCATTCGTGATTTGCCGTTTATCATTTACTGTTTTTCTTATTATAACTCAAGTTACTACCTGGACGTAGGGGCCGTCCAGGGCTATCGCATTTGGATGGTGTTCACCTTCCCGGAAGCTACTAGCGGCCTAGTCAACCCGAAAATTTGCAGCATGACTACGTGT
>JAFGFI010000398.1 GCA_016931185.1 Anaerolineae bacterium | reverse complement strand
CGTTCTAATCATACTCAAATCGGAGAGACACCGGCCCTTTATATGTGGGTTACGTATCGCGTGCTCGCGCAAGACGGCGCATGGCCGCTGCCGCATCTGGCAGACCTGCGCAACATATACTGGGATCGCCATTCAGTGCGGTTACTCAATGGAGAACCGATGAACGTTGACGCTGATGCGTGGTTGCCAGAAAGTGTCCCGGCGCAGGGGAATGTTATCCCGCAGGTGCGCCGCATAGATTTCCCCAATGGAAACAGTGTGTTAGTATCACCTGCCTCCACTAACTCACCCGCTTTTCCTGCAAATTTACATCTTGCGGTGGTTGTGGATCGCTCGCGGAGTATGGCAGAATATGCCGGGAATGTCAAAACTACCCTCGACCGATTGGCAACCCTCAGTTCAAATGTAGACGTATATCTCACAGCCTCGGAGTACAGGGGGGAGGCTCCGTCACGTAGTCCCCTGGCTCAATTTGATCCCACCGGCCTGGTTTATTATGGCGGGCAGAACGCCGCCGAATTGCTGGCACAATTTGACCAATTGCACGCGGGAGAAGTTTATGATGCCATTCTCGTGTTGACGGATGGCACAGGTTATAAATTAAACAGCGATAATCTGAAAGTACCCATTCCTGATGCCCCGGTGTGGATGCTCCATCTGGACGGGGCGCTCTCTTTGGGCTATGACGATGCCACCCTGGAAGCTATCCAGGCCAGTGGCGGCGGTGTGGTCGGCGCGCTTGAAGATGCCCTGGTTCGTATTGCAGTGGGAAATGCTGCCGGGACAGGGGAAACAGCGTTTTCTGACCTTATTGATGGCTATGAATGGACAACTTTGCCCACTACAGAGATCACGACGGAAGCTGGAGTGCAACTGCCCCCCACAGACCCTTTTGCCGCGTTCGCCGCGCGCCGCCTCATCCTGGCAGAGATGTACCGCCAGCGTGATACCCTGGATCAGTTAAGCAACCTCGATTATCTGCATGCCCTGGCATTGGAACACAGTATCGTCACCCCATATTCCTCGATGATTGTTCTCATTAACACACAGCAAGAAAAACTCCTTGATGAACTTGAAGCCGCAGAGGATCGTTTCTTGCGTGAGCACGAAGATGTGGGCGAAACCGTCTCCGATCCGATCAGTGTTACCGGGGTGCCAGAACCGGAAGAATGGTTGTTGATTATTATGGCGACAGGTTTGTTAGCGTGGTACACGCTTCGCAAACGGTATGCGAAACTTTGACACCCGCCCCACCTGTTGACATCCATTGACAATAGAATATTCCACGTTCAGTTGGTGAATATCGGGCATGGTGAGCGATTGCCAGAAGTAAAAGTCTACGGTGGGATCGAAGTACTGCAAGATTAGAGCAAGTAAACTACCATGGGTAGCAAGCACTATGTGCGCGGCTTCCCGCCGCGCACATAGATCATACACTACCGCTACTCCCCGCCGCTGCGCCTCGGCGTTAGACTCTCCTCCGGGGTGAGCAAAGGTTGGATCATGCCACGTCGCCGCCACTGCTGCCAGGAAATCTGGAACAGGGGCTGCACTAAGCTGTCGCTCTCGGAGATCAGAAATAATGTGAATGGGCAGCTTGCACCTGTCTGCCAATGGTGTGACCGTCTGCACCGCGCGCGCGTAAGGGCTGCTATAGATCGCCTGGATTGGATAAGCAGCCAATACTTCAGCTACACACGCAGCATCCACGTGCCCTTGCATCGAAAGAGGACGATCTTCATCTGGCGTCCACTTCGCGCGAGCATGACGTATAAGGTAGAAAATAGTCAACTCTGCTCCACCGGGTTTACGGCATCCAACATCGCCACAACGTTTTCCGGGGGCACATCGGCCATAATATTATGAACTTGCTGGAAGACAAAACCACCGCCCGGTGCAAAAGTTGCCACACGCTGGCGGACGTCTGCCGCTACCTCCTCCGGTGTACCACACGGCAGGACATGTTGCGTATCACAGGCCCCGCCCCACAGACAGAGATCCTTACCAAACTCACGCTTGAGGGTCGCCGGTTCCATATCACGGGCCGAAGTTTGGAGAGGTTGTAGAATATCCAACCCGGCCTCGATAAACATAGGGATATAGGCCGCAACACTGCCGCACGAGTGCAACATCACTTTTACATCCGCGAGCCGTTTAGCCGTCTGCCACAACAGCTTGTGACGTGGGAAGAAAAAGGCGCGGTACATTCGAGAGGAAATTTGAGGGCCATGCTGCATGCCCAAATCATCACCAAAGAGGAGGATATCAATATAAGGGCCAACGGCTGAGAGGAATTTTTTGAGATTGTCCAGGTGGTACGCAACCAGAGTATCAAGGAACTTGTGCATTCGTCGCGGTTCGCCAGCCAGTAACATCAAAAAATTGTCCATCCTGAACAAGAATTGTCCCCATTCCATTAAATTGCCCCCAAACAAGCCAATGACGGCGCGATCTGTGGACGCCCGTAATGCTTTTGCGCCCGCCGCTAACCGTGCCAATCCGTCATCATCAAAACCAATAGGCGCGGGAGGGGAACCGAGCGTAGCCCACATTACCTGGTCCATCGCGTCACGCAGATTGGAGAAGTCATCACCCGTGTATGTCAACCACGGAAAACAAGTTTGTTCAAAATAGAGGCTGCCCTTTTTCTGTACCGCAATCAGATTGGCCGGCGACTGTCCTTCGTCGGATGCGTAGATATGCCAATCTCCATTCACCTGTACCGGGTGAATAAAGGATGGGATTTTGCAGGGCGTGCCATCCGGCAACACCCAATCGCGCCAATCCTTTGGGCCAAGCGCAAATCCACGTCCCAGTTCTACTGTATCCACGCCAAAACGCTCTAAGATAAGAGGTTCTACAATAGCAAGCTGTTGCACAAAGTCATAGACATAGATATTCCCCGACGAGATCCCCAAATATTGCTTAAGCTTGTGATAAGCAATCGCCATAATCCCTGATGAGCGATGCCCGCCCAGGTCAACCGGCACACGGTCAGGCTCGCGGTGCTCAATAGCTGCCATCACCCTTTCACGAGACGTCATCATGTTTAACCTCCCTGGAAAATCGCAAATTGGCAAATTGTGAAAACCCTTGAAAACTTCGTTTCGTCTTAAATTTTTATCCTACTACTGGTGAATATACCGCGTTAATGGGTAATGCCTCTGAAAATAAGACCTCACGCCAAGCCGCCAAGCCCGCAAAAGATAAAAAACTTAGCGTTCTTTGCGCCTTTGCGTGAGATTTTCCTCCAACTGCTGGTGAACGCACAGCGTTAATGGGGAATTCCTCTAGAAATGAGATTAAGCCTCCCTAATTACCAATTACTGATCCCCGATCTGCTTTCCCCATCCAGAATAGCCCAAATCCTACCAGCCGCACGGCAGCGCCAAGGAGCAATGCGCCGCTCAGTCCAATGTAATCCGCCAATATAGTACTCAAGATAGGGCCGACGATAACAACGAAGTGTTGCAGGCTCTGTGCAACGGCGACAAAGGTCGCGCTATGCTCTGGAGGAATGGTCTTCATCAACTCGTCGAAGAACACCAAATTCAGCCCCGCCTCGAATATGGCAGCCCCGCCTGCCAGCACAACCATCCAGATAATTTGATGGTTGAAAGCAGTCAACGCGGGGTAAAGTGCAACTGCCAATGTAGTACTCAATAGCACGAAGCGGGAGCCGCGTTTCTCGCGCTGGCGTGTCCAGAAGAAATACCCTACCAACAAAATAGCTTTCTGGACCGTAGTGATGATACTGATCTCAGCATCACTGGCCTGTAATGTGCGCACATAGTACAGAGAATACAGCGGCGCGACCAGTTGTGATCCCAGGATAAAGACCAGTCGCTTAAAGGTGATAGCAACAAAGGGACGCTCTGCCAGGATTTGGCGGGTGAAAGTTTGGAGTTGATGGCGCAATGATTCCCCTGGAATACGGACTGGGGAGGACTCTGAAGCCGGAATATTATAATGGCGCGTAAATGTCTGACTGATGACTGCACTGATGACCGTAAAGCCGATAAACGTCAACTGGTAATTAAGGGGAAAGCGAACGTGATCCAAAATTTGACCGGCCAACATAACCAGAACGGCTGAGGTCACACCAACGATAGACCAACGACGACTGAGCAAAAGGTAACGCCCCTCCGGCCCGGCTATGGCGTTCATCAACACCGAAAACGCCACATTTAGTAAGGCCTGCGGGATACTGACCAACAGCCACAATCCCAGAATCGCGTTCACGGCAATAGGAGGAGGTAACAACAACGACAACAGTCCTGATAATCCATAAGCCGCAATCTGGCCAAAGCGCGCCCAACTGTACCACGGCACAATACTACGGCGCGTCTGCAAGAAACGCCCAATGATCAGAGTCAAAAATAACCCCGTAAAACCGGGGAGGGAACTGAGCAACCCCACCTGGAAATTAGTCGCCCCTAACCGGGTCAAAAACACGGACAGAAATGGCTGCACACCCATGATAATGCCCATCGCCACTGCATCCATCTGGCAGTAGAAGAAATTCTCACGCTGCGTTTTAGTAAGGCCAGAGGGAAGCGATAGGAATCCGATTCGATTTAAAAGTTGCAAATCACACCTAATTTTGATAAACCTGAATAACGGAAAGGAAACTAGAATTCCGCCATTAAATGCCGCTTAAAGAATATCTCCGAGCGATTTCCTCCCCAGCCATGTTCGCCGGGATGCAAATCGAGTTCGAGAAAATCGGCGGCATCAGCAGCGTTATAAATCGCAGCAAGATGTTGGTAACACAACATCGCCGTATCTACTTTGAAGCAAGTATCGTTGGCCCCTATGTCAATCAGCAAGGGACGCGGCGCGACGAGTCCCTGCAAATCCGGCAGGTCCACCAGTTTGTACAATCCAGGCGCAACCTGCATCCCACAATAATTGATATCCCGGATGCCAAAAGCCGCCCACAGATCACTGTAGCAAATAATCTCGGTGGCCTTGAAGCGTTCATCACACAGCGTCATCCATAGCGTCATCGTGCCCCCTCCGCTCAATCCCATCACGCCGAGGCGATTCGCATCTACAAAAGGGAGTGTACACACGAAGTCCGTCGCCGCTTTACCATGCGCCACATTGATCGACAATGACGTCATCCCCAGCATCGTAGCGTGCAAATAATAGAGATTACACCAATCTCGCCCCACACCTAAACCCGAATGGTTGGGTTTACAGTTATCGTTGCGCTCCCCAAAACCGATCCAGTCAATGGCATAAGTGACGAACCCTTTTTGTGCCATCATCTCGCCATAGTTATAATGATGCTGGTCAATTTCCTGGCGCAGTTCCGGACTGGATGCATTGCCCATCACCGGTTCTTTGCCAAACGGCCCGTGCCCATGACAGCAGAGAATGGCGGGACGCTTTTCCGTTTCCGTTAACTCCTGGGGAATATTTACCAGGAGCGTCGCCGAGAGATAAGGTTGCACATCAATGATCCAGCGTTGGCGGCGCAGTCCGCCATCCACCCATTCTGCCAATAATTGCGGGTTGGAAGGCACCGGCGCCGGAAAATCTCCCAACGTCGCCAATACTTTGGGGAGTGCCGTTTGCTTCCAATCTATAAAGGACTCACGAGTCTCACCCTCAAACCGGTACAACGGGCGATGTTCCCGTGCCAATGCAATAAACATCTGTTGCGGACTTAAATTTCGAATAGTCATCGTTCAGCTCCTTATGAAAGCTCGTTGATATAGATACTCCCTAGATCTATAGTCCCCAGTCCCATCTTTGCCGCCGCCGCGATGTAGGGCACACTTGTGCCCTCAAGCCCAAAGAGTGTCGCGCTCCAAGCATCCGCCGCAACAAAATCGTGACTGGCAATGACAGTGTTCGCTGACTCCACATCGTTGAGGCTCCCCCCGGTTGGACCGTGTGCCACCAGGATACGCATCGCATCCACCACAGTCAGTGTGGGGCGGATCAGGCTGGCGAGATCCGCGACACGCTGTCCCAGGTTGCTATGGATTTTATTGGGTTTACTGATAACACCAAGCAAATTCTTCATCCCCAGGCTCAAACGAGCAAAAGAGTGGTGTTTGGCGATGGGGACATTGATCAACACATTGGTCGAGAACACTTCCTGGTAAATTTCCCACGCATCAATATCCTGACCCTGGGGAATAGCCGTTTTGATAAACTTAGCAGGATTCATAACTTCCATAACACCACCGGCAGCCTTGACTGCGCTCTCTATACCACTGATAGCATAGGCCGACTCCACAGTTCCCCCAAAGGGCATATCCATCACGCGCACACGCTTCGCGCCCGAACCTAAGCAAAGCGTAACCAACGTTGACACCACAGCCGGATTTGTCGTCGCCGCATATTCTGGCGGATTATAGTCCACACAGATATTAGGTTTGATAATGACGTCATCCCCAGATTTGACAAAGCGTTCGATACCACCGAGCGCAGCGATCGCTTTCTCAGTAACGGCTGCGGCATCACTTCCCCGGGCGACAGCAAGATAGGCCTGATCGCCAGTAGGCTCCGGCGCATTACGCCTTGCACTGGGAGATGAATGAGCAGTACATCCGGGGCCAAACAGTGCAACACTCGTAGTCAGTGCGCCGGCCCATTGGAGAAATCGTCGCCGGGTTAATAACGGTTTCTTCAACATTATTGATACTCCTTGTATAATAAGTGCATCGTGCTTCGGAAAATGCAACGCACCTGTGTTCGTTAACTCAAAAATCTGTGTCTAAAGGGAATTATATAAGTTCGGTTCCTTGTGTCAACTCTAATCTTCCAGGAAGCTTAGACCGATCTGACTTGCCATCTTTAAGGTTCTGCGTATAATGAATATCGGATCGGCCACCCTAGCTCAATCGGCAGAGCAGACGCTTCGTAAGCGCCAGGTTTTGGGTTCAATTCCCAAGGGTGGCTCTGTGGCCCCGCCAACAACGGGGCCTTTTTTATAGGATAATGATAATGCGTGGGCAGCAAATTAGAGAAAAGGTTTGGCAATGGCTAGGTGAGGATCGACGCATAGGTAACATCCTCATCATTTTAGTAGGTATTCAATTGCTCACATGTATTATCCCCCAGGCGCCTGCTGCTCCTTCTAATAGTTTGATTTTCTCCCGTTGGTTAGCCGGGATGCACAACTCGTTAGGACCGTGGACTAAACCTCTTTCCGCATTAGGATTCCTTTCACTGCGTACCTCTATCTGGATGCGTTTGACCTTAGTAGGAGTATTGTTAATAATGGGAGTGCGGGTCATCCAGTTAGGTGAAAACTGGCGACAACTTCCACTTAAAAACCGTTGGTGGCAGAGTATCCTCCTCTTGGGATGTGGTTTTATCATTGGGGGATGGGGACTACAAGTGCGGTTAGGCTGGATTGAGCCGCGCGTGATCGTCTGGCCAGAACAACCGATCCAGATTCCAAGCTATGGGATCACCCTGTCCCCGCCTAAAGTTACCTTCCCACTCTGGGCCGGACGTTATGGCTTCTTTTGGTTACCTCGTGGGGAAGTCACAGGATTGGAAGTTCAGGCCAAAGATACAACAGGTAAAATTTTGCCCCTCGTGACCCACAGCACCCCTCAAGATAAATTGTTTATCGCCCTTACTGAAACTCAGCCTGATGCATTTTTTGCGCTCCCTGATCTGGGATATGCTTTCCGTGCCAGTCAAAGGGGCGCACTGGTACAGGTTGAAGCGTACCAACTCGCAACCGGCGCATTTCTGGATGAAATAACAGTTCAAGAGGATGTCACTTTAATCACCGAAAACGCTATCTTGCAAGTAAGTCGTCAATCTCTCCCCTATTTGGAAGCCGTCTATAATCCAGGCGCGCCACTGATGGCAGTAGGACTATTATTATTACCTTTGGGTATGATGGTAAACAAGTTCTTTATGGAGGAAACATTAACATGACGATTATTATTGGAGTAGCTGGGGGCACGGGGTCCGGCAAAACGACGGTGGCCCACCGCGTATTAGAGCAAGTGGGAGCGGAACATATAGCCTACATCCCTCACGATGCATATTATAAGGATCTGAGCCACCTTGACCCAGGACGGCGACTGGAAATCAACTTTGACCACCCAGATGCATTAGAAACGCCCTTGTTAATCGTGCATTTAGAACAACTGCGTGCGGGTAGCACTGTCGAAATTCCGGTGTATGACTTCACCACACACACGCGAATGAACCGCACCCGGCGTATTGAGCCGGCCCCCATCGTGATTGTAGAAGGTATTCTAATTTTTGCCGAGCCGGCATTGCGCGCGTTATTTGATGTGAAACTGTTCGTAGATACCGATGCCGATATTCGCCTGATCCGTCGTTTGCAGCGCGATCTGAAGGAACGCAAACGCACGTTTGATTCGGTGGTAGAACAATATCTCACCACCGTGCGCCCAATGCACTTGGAATTTGTAGAACCCAGCAAACGGTACGCGGATGTCATTATTCCTGAAGGGGGGTATAATGAAGTAGCGATCAAAATGTTTGCTGCCAGAATTCGAGGATTATTGGCGGATGAATAAGACCAAATTAGTGGTTGTAGTTTTCTTTCTCAAGGTAACTGGGAGGTTTTAAAAGGGCATGGAAAGAAAATCGCAAAAAACGGTGTCTACTTACATTATTGCAGAAATGGCTTGTTCCCATGATGGTAACCCTTCCCTAGCCTACAAAATAATTGATGGTGCGGGACAAGCCGGAGCAAATGCTATTCAATTTCAGATCTGGAAACTGAGCGAGATGATGGTGCCACATCACCCAGATTTTGAAAGGGTATTGAAAATTGAGTTATCACGAGAACAATGGGCTGATTTAGCAACCTATGTACAAGAACGATACCCCGATATGCAAATCATCGCGTGTGTCTACGAACGTTCCACCGTAGATTTTTGTGAAAAATTAGGTATTAATGCTTATAAATTACATTCTGCGGATCTTTCTAACCCCTATCTGGTTAAGTATGTCGCAGCTACAAAGAAGCGAATTGATCTCAGCGTGGGGGCTTCTACGATTGATGAAATTGCCACCGCTATCGAGTGGATTAGAGAGACATCTGATTCAGAGATTTGGATGATGTATGGGTATCAAAATTTTCCTACGCCTACAGACGAAATTCATTTGCGCTATATGATGAAACTCAAACGTCTTTTCGAACTTCCTCTTGGATATCAAGATCACAGTGATGGCAACTCGGAAACGGCATTTTGGTTACCTGCCACTGCACTAGGAATGGGAGTAGATATTTTAGAAAAGCACATTACCCATGACCGCGCGCTTAAAGGTATCGATCACGAAGCAGCTCTGAATCCAGACGAGTTTGCGCGCTTCGTTGAGATGGTACGTATTCTTGAAGGTGCGATGGGAGTATCTATCCCTCATTCATTCTCGGACGAGGAGCTAAAATATCGCAAATATTCAAAAAAGAGCCTGGTAGCAACCCATGATCTCCCAATAAATCACATTATTACGAAAAAAGATTTAACCTTTATGCGAGCCGAAAATCTGGGACTCCCCCCCGATCAAAATTGGCGTTTGTTGGGCAAGACAACACGGCGCGAAATCACGAAATTACATCTGATTCAGGAGGAAGATGTAATATGAAGATTGGGTATTTGATCACAGCGCGTCTAAAGTCCACGCGCCTGCCACGGAAATTGCTACGCGAGGTAAAAGGGAAACCTATTTTTAGTCATATGCTTGACCGCCTAAAATTAGCACAACGAGTGAACGAAATTATTGTATGTACTTCCACCGAAGAAGAGGATTTACCACTTGTATCGCTAGCTAAACGGGAAGGGGTAAGTTATTTCTGCGGTGACCCGGATGATGTACTCAAAAGATTAAGTGATGCAACCACTGCTTTCAATTTAGATTATATTCTGAACATCACCGGGGATTGTCCATTCGTCGATCCCGTCTATGTGGACCGCATTGCAAAAGCGTACGAGGAAACACAAGTTGATCTTATTCGGGCTTTAGATTTGCCTCATGGATGTTACAGTTATGGTATACGACCAGATGCATTTCGAGAAATTCTAAAAATTAAAGACAGCAAACACACCGAAGTCTGGGGACGTTACTTTACTGATACGGATTTGTTTAAAGTTTATGATTTACCCATTGATAACCCATTACACCGTCGTCCTGACTTAAGGATGACACTAGATTACTCAGAAGATCTGGCTTTTTTTGAAGCGGTTTTTGATCAGTTGTATCAAGAGGGTAAAGTATTTAGTTTGGACGAAATCTTAACATTGTTAAATCAGCATCCAGAGATAGTTGCCATCAATCAACATTGTGCGCAACTTTACAAGAAACGTTGGACCGCTCAATCTGAAATTTCGTTAAAGTCACGCTATGAGGTGCAACGTGCAGCTATCTTAGGCTGTGGTTCAATTGGTCATCGTCATATTCGAAACTTGCGCCAGCTTGGAATCACCGACATTGTAGCGCTAAGAAGCCAGAAAGGGCACTTCAAACAGCTTGATCCTGAGCTTGGAGTATATGAAGTTGGAAATTGGGAAGACCTGATAAAACTGAAACCCGATATTGCAATCATCAGCAATCCCACAAGCCTACATCTGGCGACAGCCCAGCGCCTTGTGCCACACGTGCGCGGTTTATTCATTGAGAAACCCCTTGCCTCTTCGCAAGAAGGAGTAGAAACGCTTTTAGAAGCGATCAAAGCGCACAACGTTATATCTTTTGTGGGCTATAATCTACAATTTCATATAGTCGTGAAAGAAATTCAGCGACTTCTCGACGAGGGGAGATTAGGTATGCCCTTAATTTTTCAGTGTCAAGTAGGGCAATGGTTACCCGATTGGCACCCATACGAAGACTACCGCCGGGCCTACTACGCTCGTAAGGATTTGGGCGGGGGAGTAGCGCTGACACTAATTCATGAGATTCACTTGGCACTGGAATTGCTTGGGTCACCTTCCACTGTATCCTGCTTATTATCTGATTCAAATTTGCTGACCTTGGATGTTGATGTGATCGCAGATATGATGATTCAACATACATCTGGTGCAGTGAGTCAGATCCACTTGGATTTTATTCAACGACCAGCACATCGAATGGGTGTGATTTCTTGCGAACGGGGATGGATTAGCTATGACCTTATCATGCCAAAAGTGGTTGCGCAGTTCGATAATGCCGCTGTCCCTCAGATTATTTGGGAAAGTTCCAGCTATGATGGAAATCAGCCATACATTGAGGAAATGCGAACGTTTTTGCGATATGTACGGGAGGGAAGAATACGGCATGCGTTTGATGCGTGGAAAGCTACAGAAAGTTTGAGTGTGGTAGAGAGCGCACTTGCTGTAGCAAACACAGACCGTCTATCAGATTTGCCACTCCAAAGGAATATTTAGGAGAACTAAATGATTCGTGAAAAGTTCGATCTTTCAGAAAAAACCGCCTTGGTTGTGGGCGGACGAGGGTTTCTTGGGCAACGTTTCAGCGCTGCATTATCAGAATTCGGAGCAGATGTCTACTCTGCTGATCTACCTGTATCCTCAGCCGCTGCCAAGAAAGATACTAGCCAAACCGCATCTCTCAGTGTCAAGCAACGGATAGTAGATGTCACCAATCCAGAGTCGGCACAAGCACTCATAGAGGGAATTTTAACTGAGACAGCAAGTATTGATGTACTAGTCTACAGTGTCACTGCAAAGCCCAAGGATTTCTACGCACCCTTCACGGAATGTTCACTTGAGGGATGGCAGAAAATCTTACGTACTGAATTGGATGGCCTCTTTCTAATATCTCAACAAGTAGGTCGTGTGATGGAGTTAGCAAAGGGAGGCAGTATGATTTTCCTTGCATCCATCTACGGCATCGTAGGAAACGATCAACGCATATACGAAGGTGCAAATCTTGCGAAACTTTATGGAGACATTGAAGGTGAGTCACCAAAGCGCATCTATTCTCATGCCGGATATGCGGCGGCAAAAGGGGCAATTATCTCCTTGACACGTTTTTTAGCGGCCTACTGGGGTGAACAGAATATCAGGGTGAATTGTATTTCCCCAGGCGGTGTTGCACACCCGGGGGAAAACGAGGCGTTTGTAAAGCGTTATTCTGAACGTGTCCCACTGGGATGCAAAGCTGCTCCAGATGCGATCAGCTCCGCAGTGATATATTTAGCCTCCGATGCCGCCAGTTATGTAACTGGACACAATTTAATTGTTGATGGGGGATTCACAACCTGGTAAAGGTTAATAACTATGATCAAAACAATCATGGTCGGTACAAGAGAGATCGGTCCCGGCACTCCCTGCTTTATCATTGCAGAGGCTGGCGTCAACCACAATGGCGATGTTGAACTTGCCAAACGTTTGGTCGATGTAGCCGTAATAGCTAAAGCAGATGCAGTCAAGTTTCAGACATTTAAGGCCGAGCGTATGATCAGTCAGATCGCACCTAAAGCAGAGTATCAAGTAGAAACGACGGGGGCCAAAGAATCACAGTTGGAGATGGTACGTCGATTAGAACTTTCTCCTGAGGCACACCGTGAACTTGATGTCTATTGCCGTGAACAGGGTATTCTCTTTATGTCTACACCATTTGATGAGGGGAGTGTGGATATCCTCAACGAATTGAAGGTGCCAGTTTTCAAAATCGGTTCTGGTGAAATCACCAATTGGCCGCTCTTGGAGTATATTGCGCGTAAAAATAAACCCATTATATTATCAACAGGAATGTCTTACTTGAGCGAGGTAGATGAAGCTTTACGCGTTATCTATCATACAGGAAATACTCAAGTAATCTTGCTTCATTGTGTATCCAATTATCCGGCATCCCCTGCCGACGTTAACTTGCGTGCTATACAAACTATGATAACTGCCTTTAACGTGCCAGTCGGCTATTCCGACCACACACCAGGTATTGAAGTAGCACTCGCGGCTGTCACTTTGGGAGCCTGCGTCATTGAAAAGCATTTTACGTTAGATCGTAGTTTACCTGGGCCTGACCATCGTGCATCCCTTGAACCACAAGAATTAACAGCACTGGTTCAGGGAATCCGAACTGTAGAGATTGCTCTCGGCCATGGATGGAAAAAACCGGCACAGAGTGAGTCAAATACGATTGCTGTTGCACGTAGGAGCTTGGTTGCTGCCCAGGATCTGCCAACTGGGACACTTATTGAAAAGTCAATGTTGGTCATCAAACGACCTGGAACGGGACTTTGCCCTGCAATGTTACCCTATATCGTAGGGCGACGGACACGAACCACTGTCTCAGCTGGAAGTTTGATTAGTCTCGATATGTTGGATTAGAAGATTGGTGAGAACCATTGGGGTTGTCACGGTTGCTCGTTCTGATTATGGTATCTACTTACCTGTACTCAACCATATTCAAATTGACCCGGATTTACGTTTGCAATTATTTGTAGGGGGTATGCATCTTTCGCCCGAGTTTGGACTCACGGTGCATACTATTGAACACGATGGCTTTTCAATTGCTGCACGCGTTGAAATGTTGCTTTCATCAGATACACCAGAGGGCATTGCCAAGTCCGTAGGGTTGGGGACGATAGGCTTTGCACAAGCTTATACATCTATGCACCCCGACATATTGCTCGTTCTGGGAGATCGTTTTGATATGTATGCAGCCGTTATAGCCGCACTGCCTTTTAATATCCCGATAGCTCATATTCATGGCGGTGAACTGACGCAAGGAGCAATTGATGATACCATCCGCCATGCTATTACTAAAATGAGTCATTTGCATTTTGTCGCGACCGAAACGTATGCTCGACGTATCATTCAAATGGGCGAGCAACCGTGGCGAGTAACAGTGAGTGGGGCGCCCAGCTTGGATAATTTGCGCAATATTCCAATCTCAGATCGCGTCACGCTGCAACAACGGCACGCCATAGATTTACAAGAACCGTTCTTACTCGTCACCTACCATCCGGTTACGCGAGAGCCGGAACAGACCGAAATGTATATACAGGCCTTGCTAGCCGCTTTGACCCAGGCAAATATGACGGTCGTCTTTACTTATCCCAATGCCGATACAAGTGGGCGCGTTATTATTCAAATAATTAAAACGTTTACCAAAGAGTATCCAAAAGCATACTTAGTAGCGAATTTAGGGACAGCGGATTATTTTAGCATGATGCATTATGCAACGGCGATGGTGGGGAACTCTTCGAGTGGTATTATTGAAGCCGCTTCTTTCGAATTGCCTGTTGTTAATATTGGGACTCGACAGCAAGGCCGTTTGCATGCAAAGAATGTCATTGATGTAGGATATACACAATCTGAAATTTTATCGGGTATCCAAAAAGCAATTTCGCCAACATTCCGTAGCACGCTTAGGGGGATGAATAATCCTTATGGCGATGGTCATGCAGCGGAAAGAATTGTCGCCACACTCAAACAGATCCCCCTGGACTCAATGCTACTTTCCAAGTCATTCTATGATTTACCCTTATGAAAAAAATCTTAGGGCTAGGGGCTGGAGGACATACAAAAGTTATCATTGATGCCCTACAATTGATCGGGGATTATGATATAGTAGGATTGTTAGATCCTCACCCATCACTGTGGGGAACCAAGATTATGGGAGTGGTTGTATTAGGCAATGATGATTTAATGCCCAAACTATTTTCTCAAGATGTTCATTATGCTTTTATTGGCTTAGGAAGCGCGGGTGACACGCACCCACGCAAGCAACTCTACGAATCTGCCAAGCAACAGGGATTTCAGATCGCTGAAATTATTCATCCTGGCGCTGTTATTGCTACATCGGTATTGAGGGGCGAAGGATTGACTTTGATGGCTAATGCCGTTGTGAATGTGGCAGTTCGATTGGGTAGCAATGTAATTATCAACACAGGTGCGATTGTTGAACATGATTGTGTGATTGGGGATCATGTCCACATTGCAACTGGAGCCCGTCTGGCAGGTACAGTTATCGTGGGAGAATGCACACACATTGGGATTGGTGCGACCGTCCGACAATCGCTTTCCATTGGGCATAATGTCATTGTAGGAGCCGGGGCAGTGGTTGTAAACGATATTCCCGATAACGTTGTTGTAGTTGGAGTCCCCGCGCGTATCTTGAGAAGACGAGATACATAATGGCTAATTTGGAAGCACTACTGGTTAATGCTAAGTACTCCATTCATGATGTAATGGCTTGCATAGATCGTAATGTTCAGGGCATTGCGTTGGTTGTGGACACTGAACAACGACTCATCGGTACGATCACCGACGGTGATATCCGCAGAGCCATTTTAGCTGGCATCAGTTTGGACAGGCCAGTTGCAGAACTATTGGCACGTAAAGCAAATTCTATTTATTCAAGTCCGATTACGGCCCCCGTTAATACGCAACGCAGCAAACTGTTGGCAATGATGCAAGAACACAGTGTGCGCCAGATCCCTCTTTTGGATGCTCAAGGGCGTGTAGTAGATATGGTTACACTGGGCGAGCTTTTACCTGAGCAAATGCTTCCTATACAGGCGGTTATTATGGCCGGGGGATTTGGAACCCGGTTGCACCCTTTGACAGAAGAGATTCCTAAACCCATGCTCCCCGTTGGCGATAAACCATTGCTAGAACATACCATTGAACAACTTCAACGTGTGGGAATTCAACAGGTCAATATCACAACACACTATCATTCAGAAAAGATCATTGAGCATTTCGGAGACGGGCAAGCGTTTGGCGTCAATATCAATTATGTATCTGAAGAACAACCATTGGGAACGGCAGGAGCATTGGGGTTAATGCAGGAACCGAGCGAACCGCTTTTAGTTATCAACGGAGATATTTTAACGCGCGTAGATTTTAGGGCTATGTTAGCTTTTCATCATAAGCATAAGGCTGACCTTACCGTAGGAGTCCGACAATATGCCCTGCAAGTTCCGTATGGTGTATTAGAATGTGAGGGAACTTACGTTCAGCAATTGCGTGAAAAGCCCACTTATCAATTTTTAGTAAACGCAGGTATTTATCTGTTAGAGCCTACAGTGTACCATTACATTCCCCGCGAACAGCGGCTGGATATGCCCGAGTTGATAGCGCTGTTATTAGCTGATAGACGTCCTGTGGTTAGTTTCCCTATTGTGGAATACTGGCTGGATATTGGGCAACACATAGATTACCAACAAGCACAAGAGGATATGCGAAATGGAAAAATCTGAATGGGACTGGACTGGTAAAAAGGTACTCGTTACTGGAGCGGGAGGATTTATTGGTAGTCACCTAGCTGAAAAATTAGTCGAACTTGGTGCGGAGACACGGGCATTCGTGCGCTATAATTCGCGTGGAACCTGGGGATGGTTAGATACATCTCTTTACAAAGCAGATATTCAAATGATTGCGGGAGACATTGCTGACCGGGATCGTGTGTACCAGGCCATGAAAAATGTAGATGTCGTCTTTCATTTGGCAGCGCTCATTGGGATTCCCTATTCTTACCATGCGCCACGTTCTTATGTTCGCACTAACATTGAGGGTTCTCTAAATATATTGCAAGCCGCATTGGAAACCAATGTCACGCGCGTCGTTCACACGTCAACCAGTGAAGTCTATGGGACTGCGCAATATGTGCCTATCAATGAAAAACATCCTTTACAAGGGCAATCACCTTATTCTGCTACTAAAATTGGGGCAGACAAACTCGCTGAGGCCTTCTATTGTGCCTTCGCCCTCCCTGTCATCACTGTGCGACCGTTTAATACTTATGGACCACGTCAATCTGCCCGTGCTGTTATCCCTACTATTATTATCCAGGCCATGACACGCGATGTTATTAAACTAGGTAACCTAACCCCTACACGCGATTTTAATTACGTTGCTGATACAGTTTGGGGGTTTATTTGCGCAGCACAGAGTAATGCATTGGGTGCAACTGTCAACCTCGGCACAGGGCATGAAATTTCTATTGGCGATCTAGCCCACAAAATTGTTAAGTTGATGGGTAAAGCTATTCCGGTAGAATATGAAGACGAGCGTATGCGTCCTAAAGGCAGTGAAGTAGAGCGCTTGTGCGCTGACAATAGTCTTGCAAAAGCATACTTAACTTGGGAACCACATTATACATTAGAGGAAGGATTAAAGCAAACCATTGAATGGATTGGAGGACATCTTGAATACTACCGACCCAACAATTACGCGATTTGAACCCGGCGCGCCGACAGGAGAAGAGGGAATTCCGTTATGTGTTCCTGAAATTCGTGGAAATGAATGGCGTTATATTAAAGAGTGTTTAGATACAAATTGGGTATCATCAGTTGGCCCTTTTGTAGACCGTTTTGAGCAAACATTTGCAGCATATACGCATACAAAGTATGCAGTAGCAGCGGTCAATGGTACTGCTGCCTTACACATAGCCCTATTGACTGCTGGTGTGCAACCCGATGATGAAGTATTGGTCTCAACTTTGACATTCATAGCTCCAGTCAATGCCATTCGCTATGTTAATGCCTGGCCAGTATTAATTGATGTGGAGCCTACCTACTGGCAGATGAATCCGCAAAGGGTAAGTGATTTTTTAGACAAACAATGTCATTGGAGAGATAGCGCCTTGTATAATAAAACAACAGGCCGCCGTATTCGGGCTATTTTGCCTGTTCACATTTTGGGCCATCCAGTTGATATGGATGCTATTGTAAGCATAGCGAGAAAATACAACTTGATGATCATTGAGGATGCAACAGAAAGCCTAGGGGCAAAATACAAAGGCCAGATGGTGGGACAATTAGGGGATATCGCGTGTTTCAGTTTCAATGGTAATAAAATCATCACTACGGGTGGCGGGGGAATGATTACAACTGATAATAAGGCTTGGGCTGAACGCGCTAAATATTTAACTACTCAGGCTAAGGCTGATCCTTTGGAATATATACATGATGAAATCGGCTATAACTACCGGCTAACAAACGTGCTGGCCGCGATAGGAGTGGCTCAAATGGAACAACTGGATGCTTATATCGCCACCAAACGGCAAATTGCGGACACCTATAATCAAGCTTTGCAGGATATTCCAGGGTTGACACAACAACCAGAAGCGGAGTGGGCATTTAGCATTAAGTGGTTATACACGATACTGGTGGACGAAACTCAGTATGGGATGGATAGCCGGGCCTTGTTGCAAAAACTAGCCTATAAGCAAATACAGACGCGGCCGCTTTGGCAACCTATTCACCAAAGCAAAGCCTATGTTAACTGCCAGGTATGTGGTGGAGAAGTGGCGACATGGTTAAATCGCCATGCCCTAAGCTTGCCATGTTCGGTAGGAATAACTCAAAAACAACTTAGTAAAGTTATCGAAACGCTTATCAGAAACGAATGAAATTTTTTATTTTAAATTGACTCAAAGACCCCACTTGTGATTGCGGAGTACATTTCTAAAACAATAGTAAAGGCATTTGAAGATATTTACTTTGACAGAAGAACACAGCCATAAAGCATCAAGAATTGTTATCGCTGCAGATTCATTAGCACTGCCACGTCCTCTAGAATCAGGGTTGATTAAGTATGAACAAACGTATGGATATTTATTACACACGCATTTTATGAATCAGAAAGGACAACAATTCAAAGAAGTTATCATCCACGGCCAACGTAGTAATACAATCAAATATTTGGATACCACTCAACATCTTTATGATGAGGTTTTGGCATGGGAACCGCATATTGTCATTCTACATCTTGGCATTGTGGATTGTGCCCCCCGTATTTTTAGTGCGTTCGAAAGAAAACTCGTTAATCGTATCCGTCCGACTTCCTGGCGGGATCTCTTTATCCGGTTTGTTAGCAAACACCGCCGCTTTATCCTTACACACCTACCTCAAAAAGTATATGTACCTTTAAATGAGTTCAAAGAAAGATATAAACATGTTAGAGATGTCCTCTTATCTCATAATATATCTGTGCTAATGGTCAATATATCTCCGACGGATACGGAAACGGCATTTAGATCTCCTGGACTTGTAGAAAACATTCACCAGTACAATACCATTATTGAGGAATGTGCAAAAGCATCAAACTGTTATTTAGTGAATATTTATGAAGCACTTAGGCTTCAGGATCCTGCTGAATACTCGATCGATGGGATTCATCTTACCCAAATAGGACATAGAATTCTCGCAGATCTGCTGATTGAGACATTACCCCAAATTATACCGTCCTTACCTGACGGAGTGTTATAAAGTGATTGTATACACGTCTGAAATTTTGATTCACGAACAAACAGAGTATTTTTTGCTCGCTTCTTATGGATGTCTTCCCAATGTCATAAAGCGTTTGGAAATCTTACAAGATCAACAACAGCGAGCAGTACTCTTCTGTTTCTCGCAGTCCCTTTATCAGTTTTTGTATCCTTTATCTAAACATTATACTTGGATAAAATTACACTATGTGGATATAACACCAATCACAAGGATACACTTGCGTAATCCATACAATTGGTGGTGTGCGCGCCGGCGGGTAAGAGAGTTGTATGAACAATGGTTCTCTAATATCTCTAATGAAGCCGTTATCCATTTTTATAATCGGCATGAGGCATTATTTCTTTTTTATGTCGTTACACAGCTTAAAACTTCTCACACGATTCATTATGTTGAATGTGATCCTGTAGATCTCTACCGTTGGGATTACCGTTCCATACAGGGATGGATACAGTGGTGTATATTTCGTCTGATATACCCCGTGCCTTTTTATATGGCCAATTTGCGCGAAGGGAAATCAAAACGCATTTCTGTTTTAAGTTCTCGATTTATTAACAAGACAGTAAGTACAGAATATCCCAAAGTGGTCAATTTGAGCGTTGTAAAAAACTCCCCAATTTATCAAACATTATCTTGGCATTCTGAGATAAAAGTATTATGGATTATGGGGTTAGTATTAGATATGGAACAGGTCATCATTGATGACTACAACGTTACACTGAAAAAATGCAGCGAAATATTTGATCACGTGTGTCCCGCACATGAGCAAGCCATTAAATTTCATCCTCGTGCTCAAAAACACGAAGCTGTGTGGGGAACCGGTGTGCAATATATTCCGAATCATATTCCAGTTGAATTTCTAGACCTGCCTAATTTACAGGCCATTGTTGTGATTTCTTCTGCGGCTGTATCCACATTTCGATCCTCGGGGTCAGTCAAGATTATTAGTCTGGTTAATATACTTCCTTTTGTGAATGCTAGCGTTCACAAAAAGCATCAAATGGTAATTCGCCATTTGATGCCAGAGGAGAGACTTTGTTTACCGGCATCTATGGATGATTTGCGCACGTATATAAACGATCACTTTCAGATATACGCTAGATAAGGCTAATAACAATCAGAAAATTGCTTAAAAAAAAACTCGGCAAGGTTCGGAGATCTTGCTTTTTACCTTTACACTTTTACGCTTGATAGGGTATAAAGTGTAAAGGTAACTTGAACCATCCCAAAAACTCCATTATTGTAAAAGGACAAGGAATTTTCTAATGACTGCTACTCTAAAGACGGTTTCGCTCCACAACAAAGTTAAACAGGGTCTTGGATGGATCTTCTGGGAACGTGTGTTCTTGCGTGGACTCATTTTTGTGCGCCTGCCGATTTTGGCGAATCTGCTTGATCCTCGGGATTTTGGTTTAATGAGTATCATAACCACGATTTTTTCATTTATCGATGTTATTACTCGCACTGGATTCGACGCAGCGCTGATTCAAAAAGCTGATGAAGTTGATACGTATCTTGATGTCGGATGGTCACTTTCATTTATAAAGGGGATTATTCAGACATTAATACTGCTTATTTTGGTTCAACCGACTGTACATTTTTACCAAGAGCCACTGCTTGGGCCATTATTTCTAGTTATGATCTGCTCCGTCTTTTTTAGTAGCCTACATAGCATTCGCATTG
>JAFGFI010000397.1 GCA_016931185.1 Anaerolineae bacterium | reverse complement strand
TGCGGGGCGTGGGCGCGGGCGCAATGGCCGGCGGCGCAGGAACAACTGCTGTTGCTGATCCTCTATTTCCATATCGTCTTCACGACAGAGCACGCCATCAACGCGCTGGTGGCCGGGGGCAACGAGCGCGTCATTTACGATTTACTGTTCCGGGCGGCCACGGAGAGGCTGAAGGCATATAGGCAGCGCGAGTTGGGCGGGGCGTTGGGGATTACGGCTGAGGTAGTTTCGGGAGCAGCAGCATGGTGGGGCAGCCCGATTATCTGTGCATAGCGGTACGACCGATGCCTGAGGTCTCAGGTATCGTGATGGCGCTTGGCGGCGTGACGCAGCAAAGGACACAGGGAGCTTTTTCATGGAGGCGGTTAGCCGCTGTACGCGGCTTGTGAGCGTAGTTCGCCTGGTATCTGGAAGTTGCTTGCCCAGGATTGCTGGCTGGCTAAAAACTCGTGCCGGGCGTGAGGTCGGATAACGCAGTTTTGCCTCAAATTCCAAATAGGGATATACTGTAGACAATGGCTTAGTTCAACCCAGGTGTGTCTGCACACCCATTATGTGGTGGCTGGCAGGTAGCCCGGCGAGGGGTTTTTGCATTCTATATTTTGAGCGGGTTGAAGGCCTGTACGCTTACCCGCGCCACATGACTTATCCGTTAGATGAATGCCGCTGTCGCGGCGCTTAAGAAAAAGGGAATATAAATATGTAATAATCGTATTGGTTTTGCCTTGTGTACTGTGTTGAGTTAACAATATTAACTAATTTGAATCATTTTATGATGGAACGCAAATTATGCTTTTATAGGCATAAAACACTAAAGAAACTGGAGAGTAAAAATGAGTAGTTACGAAGAAGGATTTAAATTACTTGATGAAAAGTTTGGTAATGGCAAAGACAACGTTATTGCACTTGCAACTATCGCCCGTGAGCCAAACAATGATGGAATACCGCGTCCGGTTGTCCGTGGTGTGGACGCATATTATGAGGACGGTGTCTTTTATGTTACGACACATAGGAGATCGAACAAAATGCAACAAATAGATAAAAACCCAGAGGTTTCGATTGCTTCTTGTTCCGAAATGTTTACAGCCAGTGGGATAGGTGAAAATCTAGGCTGGGTGTTAGACCCAAAGAATGCTAATTTAAGGAATAAACTTCGCACTGCATTTGCCCCGTGGTACGACAGTGTAAACAATGAAAAAGATGAGAATTGTTGTATTTTAGCAATTCGCCTCACAAAAGGAACATTAAATATAAACCATTGGGAAAAGTTATATCACATGGACTTTGTGAATAAGACAGATATGGAGAATGGTGGAGTATTTTAAACCAAAGAAAAAATAAAAAGAAAAGCAAAAAACCAGTGTTTAACAAATCTGTTAACGCTTTGCCGCTTGGTAAGAGGAATTAACAAGAATATTTAAATCTGATCAATGATTACAATCAGTTCAAATTGGGTCTGTTGTTTTTGAGTTTTTTTGAGGAATTTCATCTAACAATCGCTCCAACCTGATAATTCCTTTGTCACGGTTTGTGCATGCGCTCTGCAGCTACGCCGCTTCGCTTCTTCATGCACAAACCGCGCCAAGCCCTTCGGGCACGGAATTGCAGGTTAAGCAAATGTTGGACGAACTCTTGCATATACAGTCTATCAAGACAGAATAATTAGTCAGTGTGCCCTTATGCAATAAATTCCATAGGCTGCCGTAGGCGGTATCCGGGTTCGTCCAACAGCGATTGCAGCCGACGCGCCGGGAGTACGAAGCGCCACGTCACCCTTGACGAGGGTATCACAGGGGTTCTTTCGCGCACAGTTGGGGCGCGCGGCTGAATCGTAATTCGTTGTACGGCATGATAATCATATGATAGTAAATGAAAGGAAGGCGCGATGATGAAAATGGAAATCTCTCCCCAAGTCTTTCGGTTTTTGGAAGTAATGCTCTTGATTCTGTTGATAGTCACGCCATTTTTACCCTGGTATATGGGGTATCTTGATGGTGACCTGATAGGAATCTCTTTTTGGGAAATGCTCGCCGCGGACGCCATTGATGCGGTAGGAAACCTGACCTATGACCAGATGACATTCACGCAAGTGTTACAGGTAGGTTACCTGACAAGCGCCATTATCCAGATGATATGGCTGATTTGCAATTGGGGATATGCGATTGCGCATCTGGGGGAAATAACTTTGGCTGGCCGGATGAATCGGATGATGATAGGCAATATCTTGCTTTGTGGCAGTGTTATCTATGTGGTGATAGTTGGGACCTTGAATTATCGTGAGCTAGGATGGGGATACTGGGCAAGTGGAGTGATTCTCGCTAGCGCAACAGGTTTGCGATTGTGCCCGTCTCTTAGGCAGCGAGCACACAGTATGCCGTCCCTGGCGGGCTAACATCGCTTGCTAAGGATGTAGGCCTTTTTACGTCCTCCTGGATTGAGGGACGGCCTGCCGTCCAGGGAGATTGCACCCGACGCCGCTTCGCGGTTTGCTGGCGAAGGGGAAACGCGCTTTCAGGTAGTTTTCTGGCGAAGGTG
>JAFGFI010000396.1 GCA_016931185.1 Anaerolineae bacterium | reverse complement strand
TTTTTTCTTTTATTGACAACCAAAAAGGTTATGATAAACTAAAAGTAAGCTGCGCAAACCGGGAGGTACCTCATGGCAGAAGCTGAAAAGCGTACAGTCGTCTGTGTAGAGGATGAGCCTGAAATGATTGACCTCATCCGTCTGATTCTTGGACGTAGAAATTTTGAATTGGTCGGCGCTGTCGGTGGGCGCGAGGGGTTGGAAACCATTCGCAAAGTAAAGCCTGACTTAGTACTCTTGGATCTGATGATGCCTGATATGGATGGTTGGGAGGTTTACCAACAAATGAAAGCAGACCCTGAGCTTAAACAGGTTCCGGTGATTGTGGTCACGGCTAAAGCCCAAAGTATTGATAGGGTTTTAGGATTACATATCGCCAAAGTGGATGATTATGTCACCAAGCCTTTTGGCCCCCAAGAACTCCTAGCCAGTGTGAACAAGGTTCTAGGATTAGAAGTATAGTGTTAGGATGTTTTGATAAATTTGTCTTTAAGACATGTGTATATCACGCCATTCGAAAATGGCAGGGGATGATGTTCAAATGACGCTGGGTGAATTATGCCCCAGCGTCGTTTGTTCCATAGCCAAACAGGTAAACGCAAATCAGATTATCATACATTAAAGGCTAGGAGGGAGTTATGGCGGAAGTAAAAAAGCACACAATCGTCTACATCGAAGATGATCAGGGCATGATCGATCTGATGAAATTCATCCTTAGCCGTGGTAACTTCGAATTCTTTGGTGTAACTGAAGGGCAAAAAGGGTTGAACTTGATACGCGAGATCAAACCTGACTTGCTACTCCTAGATTTGATGTTACCGGATATTGGAGGATGGGCCATCTATCAACAGATGAAAACCGATCCTGAACTTTGTGACATTCCTGTAATTGTCGTAACAGCGCAGGGCGCGCCCATTGACAGGATATTGGGCGAACATATTGCGAAGGTACAGGTTTATATCACTAAACCTTTTAGTCCCAAGGAACTTCTTAAGAGTGTAAACAAAGTTTTGGGACTAGAGGCTTAGATATTTCGGGATTTTCAGATGTATAGCGGCTAAGTTGATATGAATGAGCCTGGTTCATCAACCTAGCGGCTTTTTTGCTCAACATTCCTTTATTATTTAAGGAGCCAGTTCTTCGTGCCCGATGTTGGTCTTTTAGTTATTGGTAACGAACTGCTTAACGGCGCTGTACGTGACAAAAACCTCTTTACCCTAACATACGAACTCACCCAATTAGGGCTAACGGTAGAACACGCAATTATGGTGCGCGACGAGCCAGATATGATTGCCTGTTTTTTACATTTTATGTTGGCACAAAATCTGGATGTCATTCTATGTAGTGGCGGATTAGGTCCCACGGTTGATGATTTGACCCTATCGGCGTTGGCAAATGCATTGCAACGTCCACTGGAACGTAATCCAGAGGCATACGCTCTCGTAGAAGCTCATTATGAGCGACTGTTGAACCAGCACTATCTGACACAACACGGGCCACAAGCTGCGCGAGAAAAAATGGCGACCTTGCCGAGGGGGGCGATACCTTTACCTAATCCCGTGGGCACTGCGCCGGGTGTTCAACTCGAATATGAAGGGACGCTTCTGTATGTACTGCCCGGCGTCCCCGCCGAACTAGAAGCTATTTTTGCTGAATCGGTTGTGCCGGAATTACGGCGACGGTTCTTGTTAAGTACATGGGTTGAACAAGCGTTGTTGGTACATTGTGATGATGAAGCAGATGTCGCGCCCATACTCCGTGAGATAGGTGCAAGTTACCCGCAGGTTTATCTAAAATCATTGGCGAAACCATTCCCCGCTGCCAGTGCTGAGGGTCTGCGTGTGATGGTTGCTGTTTCTGAGCCAGAAGCTGAAGTTGCACAAGCCACCATTACGCGTGTGTTGGCCGAATTATGTGTACACTTAGAGGCAGCAGGATTTCGCGTTGAACGGTTATAAGGAGGACATTCTATGACACTGGAATTGAAGATTGTCACTATCGAGAAACCAGAACCCATCAATTTTATCTTGGGACAGTCGCATTTTATTAAAACGGTAGAGGATATTTACGAGATACTCGTAACGACTGTGCCAGGAATTAAATTCGGACTTGCATTCTGCGAATCATCAGGCAAAGCATTAGTGCGTTGGGCCGGCACCGATGAGAAAATGATTGCCCTGGCGCAACAAAACGCCCTAGCGTTAAGCGCGGGACACAGTTTTATTCTATTCCTGGGAGAAGGGTTCTATCCGGTCAATGTGCTTAACGCGGTCAAGAATGTGCCGGAAGTAGTGGGCATCTTCTGCGCTACTGCGAACCCAGTACAGGTTATTCTTGCAGAAACGGAACAAGGACGTGGTATTCTGGGTGTCATTGATGGCATCAAAACACAGGGAGTTGAGGCAGACGAAGACATTGCCTGGCGCAAGAATTTCCTACGTATGATAGGTTACAAGCTATAGAATATGCGATGGCTGGATATCCTCAAACGGGATCCGGTGCCCTGGTTGCTGGATCCCGTTAATCCTTCTGCACGGTTTCTTACACTCCGCTATATCTTCGGTAAATCGGAACAAAGTTTACGCTCAGAATATACCTACATTTATGAATGGCAGGTCTTTAAAGATCTGGTACACCACTGGGATCGTGTCAATTTCTGGGGACGTGTGCATATTCCCTATTATGGCGGCCCTATGGGAAACTTTGGGACACTCCATCTGCTTGCCCAAATGGGCGTCCCCAGATTTCCTGAAGTAGATCCTGTGTGTGAGGATTTGCTAAATTACGGGCGGCGGATTGATGGCAGTTTTGCCCCAGAAGACAGCCTTGAAGCTCCCTGGTTATGTTACACGGGTATGGCACTGCAAATCCTGTGGCATTTTGGTTATGCAGAAGATGCACGTGTGCAATCGGCCTGGCGCGCTTTGGTAGAAACGATCCTTCAACGTCCTGTATTTCTCAATTGTCCAATGCAGGGTGGGGAATGTCAATGGGGTTTGGTCAAAGCATTGGGGGCACTGCTTAAAGCATCTCCAGAGCAACGTACCCTCGAAGATGAGGCCGCCATAAGTGTGCTTTGTCAACGCTTACTTAACTACGCTTACGACTTTTCAGGTCGAGAAGCCGATTGGCTGAAACCTACTTTTCCACGTTATTATAATTCTGATATCATTGAACTGTGTCACATCCTCGCGCAAACACCTTGTCGTCTCAATCTGCGTTTTGCGGAATTAGTACAACGTTTACCCAAGTTACAGACTGACGAAGGGCGCTGGTGTAAAATGCGGGCTACTCCCGTACTTCCGATAGAGCGGATTTTCCAACCTAGCCGGTGGCTTACGTTTGAGGCCGCTCGCGCACTGATTTTAGCGTATGGGGATAATCCTTATGGTTAAAGCACAACTAACATCTCATTCCAGCTATAGTGTGATCCCGCGCACCTTGATTTTTCTCACAAGTGGAGACAACATACTGTTGCTTCACGGAGCGCCACAAAAACGACTCTGGGCCAATCAGTATAACGGTATTGGAGGACAAATTGAGGCAGGAGAAACTCCAATGCAATCCGCATTACGCGAATTACAAGAAGAGACAGGGTTAACGGGAATAGCTCTCGATTTGCGAGGGATTATCCACGTAACGTTGCCTACCTCTCCAGGAGTGATATTGTTTGTTTTCGTAGGAGAGGCTTCTTCTACAAGTCCATTGCGCGCTTCGGTTGAGGGCGTCCCTATTTGGATACCCAAGGACAATTTAGCTACATTACCCTTGGTTGAAGATTTGCCCCAACTCCTGCCTCGAATTCTAAGCCCCGGCCCTTTACTCTTTGGAACTTATACATTTATCGGAACAGAACTACAGATGACCTTTGAATAATTGGACAGTCACAATTATTCAAACGGCGTCTGGCTCAAAGATAGCGCGTGGGCTTCCTCCTCTGCCATAATGCGCAATGTACTTGGGCGACGTCCATGTAATGGCGAAATGAATGCTCCCAGTCTTATACTCTGATAAAGTATCCATGCCAGGGGATATCCGATTCCACTCAAAGCGACAGCCCGTTTAAGCTCAACCAACCCTCCATTATCCCAACTCCCCAAAAAGGCCGTCAAAAAACCATAGCAGGGCACACCTAATACAAATGCTCCTATAAAAAGTCCTAAACTGCTCGCTAAAGTGGGCTGCCACCATAGATCACGTGCCGTTTGCAGAAGATTGAAGAGCAGTAGGGCTGCTCCGGCAGGTGCTATAGCTGTCCGCCAGAGAGAGAAGCGCGGACTCACGACCAATCGCCGGGTAACGATCCATCCGGCTGTAATTTTGATCAATAGCGCCAGCAGGTAAGCTGCCAATAAGCCAACTGTCTGCCAGGTAGGAATCAAGGCCAATAACAATCCGACGCGGATGCTAAGTTCCAGGATAGTTAGTCCGGATTTCAGCAGCGGACGCCCCACTGCTTCCAAAATGCGATCCATACTCCAGGCCGGCCATTGGAATGCACCTATGACTAACAGGGGAAAAATAAGACTTGTAGCTGATACAGAAATTGTTGTGTGGAGAGATTTCCCTTCCTGCGCGGCGGCGCTCAGAGCAGGCCATACCCCTAATACAAGTGGCTCTCCAACCACACCAAGTGTAGCCAATAAAAACATACTGAACCACAGGCCATAATGAAGCCCTCGTCCTACGTAGTAACGAAACAGAAATTGATACCCACGCGTATAAGCTTCAACCATTGCTGGCATCAAGCTGTCATATAGTCCCATGGAGAGAACTGTATAGACGAGTATAAACATATAAGCCAGTTCCCAATCTACCAGTGTAATATTCAAAAATGTTATCGACTCCGGTAATATCCTAATACCGTTAAAGATAGCTGCCTGTACAAATACACTCGCGGGAATAAAAAGTGATCCCAGGGTGAGTTGTGCGCCAAATATCAGTGTATAACGCGCAATCTGTCTATCAAACGTAGGAAGCAACAATGCGCGCAACGAATATCCTAGCGTTCTATACAACAACACCCCGATTCCAAACACACACCATTCTGTAAGATAAAGCCCTATACCTAATCCGAAGACGCTGCCAACTACTATTCCAATCCCCGGCTGCGCAGCTCCCCAGCGGCGTAATAATAGCACCGCACCTGCCTGGAAAACAATAGGCCCTACTAACGCAATAGCCGTCAACAATTGTTCATAATCACAGCGCTGTAGAGCACGAAAGAAAAGTCCAAATACACGCAAAAAACCGGGAAACTGAATAAGTGCGTGCAGCAGAAAGTAATAGGCGAGATGTGCTAATGCGGTTCTTGGAAAGAAAACTATCACTACCCATGCCATCCCTCCTAACTGTATGGCCCCACCTATAAACTGCCACCAGATGTAGAATTGAAAATAACGAAAAGCTGTTACCGGATTTCGGAATCTGAATCTCGCAAAGTAACGCGCGGTGGCAATCCCAACTTCCAAATCAAAAATCATCCACACCACCGTCAGTCCGTATCCCACCCCCCTCCATGCATCAAGTGTCTGCGCCCAGGGAATCCATACATAAGGAATAATATAGGCACGATGTACCAACAGTGGTAGAAATGCTACGCTTCCCACCGATAACAAAGTAAAAAATCCTGCTAAGGGACGATGAAAACCGACTGCTTGCCAATCGTCAGGGGGGGGATGCTTGTACAAAATCCGCAAAGGTTCTACTCTCTCCGGATTTAAATAAAGATAGCGACGCGCAAGAAATAAAACACCAAGGGCGAAGACAATTATACCAATGCCGCCAACAGCGATAATCATACGAACAGTTCCTTGAGGAACTGGAGCAAGAGGATATTGCGCAAATGGTAAAGGAGATTGTATTCCAGCAGCTTCAACTATAAGGCGATAGACAAAGTACTGGAAATAAGGCCAGTCCTGCCATTGCGTGTTCGTCTCATCACTCAACCAGCCTCCTACCATAAAAATATGGTATTTCTCACGTCCCCGCGCTCGTTGCAAAAACGGTTCAGCTCCCATTGCTGAACCGGGTGAAACCGTCTCAAGCAAGGGTTGAAGGAGATTGGGGTTAGAAATCACTGTCCGGGCGCGAATCTGTGGAGCGGAAGTCCATGCAATCTCAGATTGTAATGAATCTGATTCCCCTGTAACTTGCAAAGAACGTGCCGCATCGCTCCGTGCCATTCCAAATGTACTGACACCAAACAATATGCTCAACTCGGTAATATTTTGAGGAAAATACCGCCCACAGAAAATAACCATACCCGCCGTCCGGTTTTGGACATATTGGCCATACACACGCAGGCCATCACTGATAGGAGCATTATTAATGACAAAGACTTGGGCCAGGTCATCTTGATCTACACGAACGATGTAAGGGGCTGCATTGTCAATAGCATTCGCAATCGCATCTTCGGGACCAATGTAATAAACCCCTACCGCCCCGGTAGATGTTTGTGCCATAACGTTAGCTGTTTGTATTTGCAGCACACTCCCCACTGTTAACAATAGGACAAACAGACAACAGCAAATCGTGATCCCATCATGTGGTATTTTCATAAAAGTGACTCGGAAATTCGCTCAAAGCACGGTATCTTGTTCATTTTACCACGAAGCGGACGAGAAGATAGAGGTTAAAATCATTTACACAAAAAATAGGGCGTCTTGCCACTTCAATGCTTTGCTCTATAATCAAAGAGAATGACTCTAACTTAAAAAGTGGGAAAAGCGCGATGAATATTTTGAACGAAGCCATTTTGTTAATTACACAACCTCCGGGTGATTTGGTATATTTTCTAGTGACATTGTTTGCCTTACAACAGGCGCTATTCCCAACCGTGACAGCCTGGCGCACCAAACCGGATAAGGCATGGCCTCGCCGGTGGCTCTGGACATTGGGGATGCTGCTGCTCAGTCGTATAGCGTTGATCGGGATTGGCTTGTTAAGTACTGCTGGTTTTATCTCGCCGGCAGTATTTTTACCTCCCCTGGAACGTTGGATAGAATTGCTCACCGTGTTATGGGTTATGTGGGCTGCCTTGCCAGGACCTCAAACTATGCGTTGGCAAACTGGCCTAATACTGGGATTGGTCGGGGTCAGTTTGATATTTTATATTTACACAGCTATGACATGGGTGCCCTGGGTCACAGCAAATTACGCTTATAATGGTTTATTGATAGAACGTGTCTGGGAATGGATTATACTGGGTATTCTCTTTGTTCATCTGGCGCTGGCTATTGTGTCTCGTCCTCCAGAATGGGAATGGTTGGTAGGGATGTTGTGCTTTTGGTCTCTCGGTCACGTGGCCCAAATATTATGGCCCGATACCACAACCCATCTCTCCGGATGGTTGCGACTTTCTACCCTGGTCACTTTCCCTCTGCTGTCACTATTGGTCAACCGCCAACTCCTGGTTCCCTCTTCAGTCTCTACACCGTCTCCCACGGCAGTACCACGCGGCGTCATTCCTACCTTACCGGATGTTGATTTGCTCCAGGAGACATTGCATATCGTGGAATCAGCGCGGCAACTGGAGCCTTCTCTCATTGTCGCATCTTCCAAGTTAGCGCAATTGACTGGCGTAGAAATGTGTGCTATAGCCCTACCGGGGGAGAACGCTACGGCTCATCCAAACGGTGCATCTACTAACACGAGAGAACGCTTGCGGGTTGTGGCCGTCCATCCCCCGACAGGCCAATTGGAGACGCCTGAGTTAGATCTGAATGTCTACAATACATTGGCAGAAATCTACGCCGGACAGCAGCCGCGCGTGATACAGCCGCCTGACAAGGAAACCTGGCTACCGGCCTTCTATAAAAATATCGGAGTTCGTGGGACGGGCCCGTTGGTAGTCTATCCTATGTGGTATCATAAAGAACAAGTGGGATTGTTACTACTAGGTAATCCAGAAAGTGGCAATCGTTGGCGCAAGGAGAGTATGGAAAGCCACCGGCTAACGGCAACATTGTTAGCAACTGCTATTGTGCGCGGGCGTAATCAGGGAAATGAAAAAGCCTCCGTCCTGAGTCGTATCCGAGGACAGGATACAGAACGCCAACGATTGGAATTAGAATTGCAACAGGCGCGGCAACAGACCGATACGCTTAAAAATCGGCTTACCGTGCTGGTCACAGAACTTAAGTCCCGTGATCAAAATCTCCAACGACTGCGCCGCGAATTGGATTCTAAGGCCAGTGGTCTAAGCCAAACAGAACTGAGTTTCTGGCAAAACGAAGTGCAAGAATTAGCCCAGGAACGTGATAAACTGCTTGCTCAAATGCAGGATATAGAGCGAGATCGACAAATGTTGCAAGAGGGACGACAACGGCTGGCAGAAGAATTAAGTGATGCTAAAGCAGATTTGGATACGGTAGAAGGCATGTTGGTAAAATTACAACACCGTGTCACCGAACTTGAGCAACGGCCTATCAATGCCGCGCTACATGAAGAAGAACCTTGTAACGCCTTCGGAATGGTAGTAGTGGGCATCAATGGACAAATTGAGATGGTAGATGCCCTGGCCCGTCGTATGTTACATCTTCCTGAAGGCGATATCACCGGATTGCCCATCGATGGTGCATACCCAGAAGCTGAATGGACGCAACTGATCGCCGAGCTGCTTTCTAACAAAGGAGGTGCGCGCCGGCGCGCACATATTACCCTGTCAGAGTATGGCGAAATAGAAGCAGACCTGGTCACGCTGACTGATGGCGATGGACAAGTTATGGGGTTGGTGATGACATTAAATGCGCCCGAAAGTATTGTAGAGCGACGAGAAGCTATTGTCAGCACGGCCCACGAATTTCGCACTCCCATGACGGCGGTGACCGGATATACAGACCTGTTACTTGGTGAGCAGGCCGGCATTCTCACTGAAATGCAACAACAATTCCTGGAACGAGTGAAGGCCAATGTTGAACAAATGGGGCATCTTCTTAATGACTTAATCAGTATTGTGTCGCCTGATAGCCAATCCATTGAACTTTCTCCACAACCTGTTGATCTGATGGAAATCATAGAAGAAGCGATAATGGGATTGGCGGCACGCTTCCGCGAACGAAAATTGACCGTGCATCTCGATCTCCCGTCCGGGTTGCCCAAAGCGCAGGCCGATCATGATAGTCTCTACCAGATTATGCTACGGCTGCTATCCAATGCAGTTCTGTGTTCCAAAGAAGGAACAGCGGTGACGGTAAGTGCGCACAAAGAAACGCCAGAAACAATCCAGGGAACCTTTATTCTCATTTCTGTTGAGGATACCGGTAGTGGCATTGCGGTGGAAGACTATGGGCGCGTTTTCCGGCGTTTTTATCGCGCGAATCAACCTCTCATCCAGGGGATGGGAGAAAAAGGGGTAGGGATGGCGTTAGCAAAGATGCTGGTAGAAGCCAATGGAGGGCGCATCTGGGTACGAAGCAAGCCGGGCGTGGGGAGTATCTTTAGCCTCATTTTGCCTGCCGCTCTCATCTGAGTGAGAATTAAATGTGACCATTGATCTTGTACACATAAGTACGCTGTTAGCCTATGGCGGCATCATCATCATTGGAAGCTGGTTAGCTATCCAGGTTGTATTGCTTATACTTGGTGTGTTACTCAGTCGTTTTACACTTGCTATCATTTACCGGAATCCTCCCCCAAAGCCACTTCAAATTAGAAAAGCGGAGCGGTATCTCCTTTATATTTATCGCATTATCATTGAGATCACAGCAGCTTACTATCATGTTCACCTCATAATGCAAACCATCGTGCTGGGGCTATGTATTGTTATTGCCCCTTACTTTTTCCTCTCATCCAGTAATATTTATCTTTGGTTATTATTTGGGATTAGCACACTGGGTATACTGTCAGGTATTGTCATTTTATTGGTGAATTTCTACGAAGAAGAACGCCACCCATCCGAAACAGTTATGGAAGAATCTCATGTTCATAACAAAGATATGACTTTGATGTACAAACTAAGCCGGGATGAAGCTCCAGTTCTATGGGAATTGGTGGAAAATGTGGCCGATTATATGGGAACCCGTCCGGTAGATGCTATCTACATTGAGCCGAGTACGGGTATCGGGGTCCTTCAATATGGCTCCTGGCGGCAACGTCAGTATGGAAAAGGACGACGGGTGTTAATCCTGGGATTGGCGTCCCTGCCGGGGATGACACAGGCACAATTTAAGGCTATTCTGGCGCATGAATACGGACACTTCTGTAACCATGATATGGGAATCAGTTCCCACGCCCTGCGATTACGGGAAACGGTTAACCGTACTGTTCAGGAGTTATTGGATACTGGCATCAAATGTCGTAATGATCCAATTTGCATTTTCTCGCACGGGTATGCCTATATCTATTTACGCATTACGCTCGGAGCATCACGCTTGCAAGAAGTATTAGCGGATCGCTATGCAGCTCTAACTTATGGTGTAGAGACCTTCATTGGAGCATTAAAACATATAATACTGCGTGAGTTGGTTTTTCAGACCCAAGTGCTTCCGATGCTCAGAAACGCTGATCTGTCTTCAACGCCGTACCAGAATCTCTACACCTTATCGCTCTTTTCAGAGATGCCCTCTAAACAACTATCACGAACATTCGAGCAGATGATGGCCTCCCCCACTTCACCCTACGATAGCCATCCATCATTTCAATCTCGTGTAACTTTGATTCGCAAGTTGCCGGAAATGCATAAAACTGATACCCCTTCCGGCACAGTTTGGGCATTGTTTCCTGATGCAACCGCCCTACAGGAAAAAATGACAGCGGCGCTGGTACGGGAGATAGATCAGTTTTAAGTTAGGAGTTAAGAGCTAGGAGTTTCAAGATTATGTTTGATGCCAGTATATCCTTCCGGGAAGCTAGGGGGCACGTCCTAGCTTCCCGGAAGGTTCAAGTTCTCTTAACGCCAGATCTCAAACGCCAATCCCTTAACTTTGGGCCGTGATTGTGTCCGGGCCTGGAGCAAAATTTGCCGGCCTACTTCATTGCGCGTATAGACGAGATGCCCACCCCCCACGTACTGACGCCAGTAACGCGCAAATATCTCCGCGCGATCTTTGTGCGTCGCAAGAACTTTGGGTACCGGATGATAAGCGGGCGTATATAAGTTTAGATTACGAAACCACTCCTGCACAATGCTCCAGACCATATTCAACGACTTATTGGGTAACCGAGAAGTGTCGCGCAAGATGAGATAACGCTGGTTACGAACCAGCTCAAATATCTGTCGATAGGCAGCGATGAAGGTTGCGGCATCTCCGGGTGAAGCATTTTCCAGTAACACGTCATAACTGTAGTCTTCCTGCGTGACCACACGCACTTGATCGGGAAGCAGCCCCCGGCTCACTATGTCTGTATCCCGCAGTGCGCAGAGCAATGCGCGTCCTACATCCAGCAAAATACTCTCTGGGGGTGGCTCCAATAACAAGGCCTTTCCCAGGCGATAGGCTTGACGTGCATTGATGACCCCTATAACGCCTATCCCTACTAACATTGCGACGCTGATCATGCGATTGAGGGATAAGAGTCCTTCCTCTGTTGCACTCAGCATGCTATTACCCTCCCCTATTCCCAGGCTAATACGGATGATAAACCAGAGTATCAATACCGACCCTGCTAACGCCGATGTACGAAATTGTCGTAGCATCTGGAGCAGTGTGTTTTGGATGGAGAACACGGTGCGAATCTTTAAGTCGCACGTATCTAACCGCGCGGCGGAGTAGATAGAATTGTTGTACTCGGAACCAATACCCCATAATTTGTAGCTTTGCGCGCGTTTGGGAATTTGGAGCAGCATCCGTTGAGTATAAAGTTTGAAATCGATCCGGCGGAAGTTGCGCAGATGCAGCATGTAAGCCAGTTGGGGATCGACGTGATTGACCCCCTTGACGACACGCCCCTGGGATTCAGTCACATCATCGGATACCATACCCGGCGACTCTGTCGAAAGCGGCACCATGCCCCAGTAACGGTCGTGGCGCTTGAGAAAACGGCGCAAGTCTACATTCCCCTTCTCGAAGGCTTTAGCGACACAGATAACATCCCAATTATGGGCAACTTTATGCTCCCAAGCAGGGTCGAGACGCAGTGTCCGCCCCCGTAATTGCTGGACAGAGGTGCTAGTAGTCACACTGGTGAGATCGATCAACGTGTTGAGTGCTAAGGAATCCCACCCTTCTCCAAAAATACCGCGCGTGCCGACGAGACAACGGGTGACGCCGACTTCGAATGCCTCTGTGATCATACGGACGTAAGTCCGCGATGACCAGTCTGTACCTTCCCCCACCACGGCCAACACTTCCGGCGTCTCGGTTGCCTCATAGTGACAAGTGGCGCGCAATCTAGCTGTCTTAAGGTAGGTATTAAACCGTTCCAACAGGCCTACACCGTGATCAGCATCGACAAACACCGTGCGTCCCGTGACTAAAATCGGATCAAGAAGCCCCGTTTGAGTGTCATGCACTAAATGATAGAAAACGCGCACAGCACTGCCCGCGTCCCGATCTAATATACCGTCTAAGGAACGCACCCCGCTGCTCATGCGCTCAAAATCGGTGACCACCACCGCGCGCAAATGGTCTCCCATCGCATCTGCCTCACGAGTCAGAATCTCTACCACGGCAGCATCTTTAGCCTCCGAGAAGGTAAGCACCAGATCACCAGGCGAACGACCCTGGCGCAGGCCACGCTCTGTCAATGTCAGACCGAAAGGCAACAAAATTTCTCGCAGCCGCTGGAGTTGTTGATGCGCCTCTGGGGCGGAACTTACTTTGAGGACATCCAATCCATAACGTTCCAGCAACACGGCCCAATCGTCCAACTCTATCTCTTCCTCAGCTTCTTGGGGCAGTAACAATTCAGTGGGGAAGGGATAGCCGATGTAGGATAAAAATCGCAGGCCCGCTAATGAAAACACGGGGTATTTTTGCAGAAATTTTTCCCAAGGGAGCGGATTATGCTCGTAAAACGGCTGCGTAATCACTGTATTCATAACCCAACGCCGGAACTCAACTTGCGCTGTTAATTCGGTGATGGCTGTTTCAAAAGCCCGCTGAACGTCGTTGAGATAAGCCATCTCGCGGTTAGTAGGCTCCACAAAGTAAACCAGATCGCGGAAGGGTGCTAGATCCCCCTCTTTGATCACTGCGGGCATGGGGATCTCAAAGTCCACATCACCTAAAAGGCTCGTGTAATTCTCGTAGGCGCGATCATCTTCGGCACTCGGTAACGTCGCCGTCAGTCCGATCACCTGCGGTGTATCCATCTGATTGATTAAATAGTGCAATACAATCGCCCAATAGTCAAGCAAGTGATGACATTCGTCCAAAACCACTGTGCGCACCCCGCACGCGACCAGATCGGCCATCAATTTTTGCGCGTTGGGATGTAAAAAGGGTTGGATATCTATGTGACCGGCGCGCAGCAAATTGTGCTTGATGTGCCGGTAACGGCGTGAAAGCTCCCGCTGGTAGCTGCGCGGGTTGTTCTGTTCCAGCGTTGCCAGACGTGTCCAGGCGGCAGACTCAGTATGCACTTGTCCCTCTTCAAGCAAATCTCCCACCCATCGGTGGCGCGCCATTTCCTGTACCCGCTCCCGGGCTTCCCCAGGTGTAGAGATAAGTTGATAGGTAAAGACATTGATAGGGGCCAAATGCTGTGGATCGAGACTGACCAGCGCATCAAGCGCAACGGTATTACCGGCGCCGGCTGCTGGCAAGAACATACGGACTTTTTCACGCCATTGTTCTTGGATTGTAGCAGTTGGTGCAAAAATGACCGCCCCTGCCCCCGTCGATAGACCCAAACGACGGATAAGTTCTAATCCGATAATGGTCTTTCCCGCTCCTGGAGGAGCAACGATATGATATTGATGATCCTCTTGCCCGGCTTCAATCTGGGACAGAATCATACGTTGATATTTGCGCAAGGGGTAACGAAAAGCAAGTGACTGGAATGGGTTGTGACTCGCCACTAGACTAATTTTTCGTACAGAGATTCCAGGCTCAAGGTCGGACAAACTGTTTCCTGGCAGAGAAGGGTCTGGGCGGCGGCCGCCATGCCGAGGCGCACGACTTCTTCAGGAGAGACTCCTTCGAGCAAACTATAAGCCACAGCAGCAGTCAGTGCATCCCCGGCGCCGGCCAAATCTACGGCTTCCACAGAAAAAGCCGGGAGCCGTCCACTTTCCTCTGATGTTGCATAGGCTAATCCCTCAGCCCCTAGTGTAATAATAGCCAGATCAACCCCTAACTGTACCAGGTGGCGCGCTCCCTGGATAATACTTTCATTGTCAAGCAGTGGCATACCGAGCAAGGCTTCGGCCTCACTCTGATCAGGCGTCAGCACTGCCAGGTTAGGCAAATAAGGATGCAGCCGGTGCGTAAGCAGTGCCGCCGTGGGGTCCGCACAGACAGGAACTTCGTACTTCTCGGCCAGCCGGAACACCGTCTGCAACGCATTCGCGGAGAGATTGGCATCAATGCAGATCATATCCGCTTCTCTAAAAAGCCGGCGAAAACGGTTGAGATGTCCCGGTACAATTTCACGGATGACTTCCATATCATCAAATGCCACCCAGGGACGCCCGTCAGAATGATGTAATGATACAAACGAACCGGTGGGTTTCTCAAAAGAAATAATGGAAGCTTGGGTATTAATACCCAGGGTATTTAATTGTTCGAGCAACTGGTGGCCCCAATGATCATCCCCTACAGCCGTGATAAAATCCACTTCCGCACCCAGGTAAACCAAGTTTTCGGCTATATTGCGCGCCACGCCCCCCCAGCTCCTCTGGATCCTTCCGGGATTGGATCGTCCTAGTTCCACCGCCAGTGTGCGCGGTGTTACTTTCATATCCAACCCCGACGCGCCAATCACAAGCACCCGATGTTCATGGTAAGTCATAGTTTTCTCCCCTTTCCATTACACCTTCAATTTGCCCTGCTTTAATCAGCACTCGGGGAATACCGACAAAATTTTCCCCTTGTTTGCGAGGACGGAATATCACACGTTTGTCCTCACGCCGGATAAAAGGTTGTTCCACACTTAAACTAATGGGCGATGCGGACATCGCGGGCGATGCGGACATTGCGGGCAATGTGGACATTGCGGGCAATGCGGACATCGCGGGCAATGTGGACATTGCGGGCAATGCGGACATCGCGGGCGATGTGGACATCGCGGGCGATGTGGACATCGCGGGCGAAGTTGGCGTTATGATTTCCAACAATAAGACATCTCCTACTTCGTACTTGATCTTAAGGCCCGAGATGTCCTTTGATAATTTCAGTGCGACATAAGGTGTGCCAGGATGCAAGCTAAGAAAAGGTAGCGACTCAATTTCAAGAGGGATATATTCATCTGGTAAATAAGCTCGAATCGTTTCTCCTGGAATGGTAATTTGAAAAGGTGAAATGGGTAATACCTGCGTTCTGATGAACCGGGTATCTCTTAATTCATAAACCGGGACGAGTACCACCCATTCTGTAGGGGGTAGGTATCCCTGTACTGTGATCAAATCTGTGATCCAACGGGTCACGTTTTGACAATCCGCAACCCGTTGGATATGTCCCCGAAATCCCCAATAGCGCTCACTGTTTGCAAGGAGTTCCTGCGCGTTTAGAAAAACTTGAAAGGCCTTGTCATCAGCTCTAAGGATATAGTGGATAAGCCCCTCAAAATAGAGCGCTATCGCTTCATTATAACGGGCTATTGGGGTAATCCCCATTTGTAACCATCCTAATGCCCGCTGTGTTTGTTCCAGTGCTTCTTCCCAACGTTGTAGGCGATGAAACAATTCCGCCCGGTATAGGGCCGCTAAAGCAGCCGCATAACGATTATGATCGTTCCAGGCAACCGAAAAGGCACGATCCACAAGTATCAGAGCCTCTTCAAATCGGCCCTGTGCTATGTTAAGATAGGCTTGCTCTTGAAGTAGGGCCTTCAGAGAAGGCTGAAGCTCCTCAAATTCAAGTAATGCAAACAGCGTGACTTCTTCAGGTACAGAGACAAAGCGCATAAAATAATGATTAAAGTTAGGTCGCTTCTAGAGCTTTAGATGTATTAGATGCAGGTGTAACCCCTGACATCGAGAGCAACGATTCTCCGACCAGGTCCCTTAAAATGCCCTGTAATTCCCCACTAAGAGGGGGTTCCTGTTGCGCGATAGATTGTAAGACTTCCCAGAAGCGCAGCAAGATCAACCGGGGATCGATTTCTTTGCCGTCGGCATTCATCTGCTGGATGGTGGGTAACATACGGGTAACCAAGTCAATCTCGGCCTTAGAGCGCGCAAGTTCTACCACCTGTAGTTGTTTAACCTCACCTTCTACGATCTGTTGAGCTGCAAAACGTTGCCATTCGGATTGCCACACTTCTAACCACTGCCGTGAAATAGCCTCCTCTTTCGGGAGTACGGGACCTACTTGAACCTGTTCAACTTTGATTCCCATCCCCTTGCCGCTGTCTACGGCAGCTTTGAAAACAGCCTCCTCTAACTTAGCAACTAAGGGTTGTGTATGTTGATTGTCGGTTAAGAAATCATCCAGGCGATATTTCTCAAGCTGGTCCCGGATTTCACCATCCAGGGATCCCCCCGCAATACGTTGCATCCAGTTCTGCTCTACACCCTCACCCTTAGAGCGTTTAGACATAACAGCTTGCCAAATAGCCTCTTCATTGTAGGGATAAGGAATTTCTGCCGTTGCTGCCTGGTCCCCGTTGTCAATCTGGAAACGGATATCCGCTTCACAATAAACAGGGATACCATCCCGAGTCATAGCCTCTACGGTAACCGTACGGCGCTGCGGCCGCAAGTCAACTACATCCCACAGCTTTTCAAAGGGGTCCAACACATGGAATCCCGGCCCAAGAATACGTTTAAGTATTCCATGTTGTGAAGTCACAACCACAGAGTCATGCCCAATACTCAAATACGCAGGACCTCCTGCTTTCTGAAGCACTTCTGGCCCATCCGGATCGGCGCGTCCCTCCTGGACGCGTAATATAGGTTTGAGCGGCGGGTATTTTTTTAGGCCGGTCATCACATCATTCACAAATTGAGAAGCATCCTCTAGCGAAAGGTTATAAAGTATTTGGGTGAACTGGACAAAGAGTCCCATAACGAGTGGCAGGGTAAACAGCATACTGGCAAAAATACCGATGAGCAACAACGTAATACGCGGCCACTTGCGCAGAAACAGCTCTGAAAGCAAATCTGGAAAGGGAATAAACAACACGGTGGCAAACACGATGGTTATGATGACAATGATCAGCACCCCCGCTATAGTTGCAGTCTGTCGTTTATCGTTAGTCTCCATTTTTCGCCTCCTGTTTCTTGCCTGCCTCCCCATTGTCGGCGATTCTCATCCGTAACCCCTTCATCGTAGATTGCGCCGATTCGGGCAATAAGGGGCGTACTTTGGGATCGCGTGCAATTTGTTCTAAGGTTTCCAATAATTGTAAGGTCATTAAAGTTGCCGATACGGAATCCCCGGCTTTCTTGAGAGCTTCGGACTGTTTGATAAATCCCTGGAGGAACTCAGCCCACACTTCACTTTGCGCGCGTTGTAGTGTAGAATATCGCTCTGCCGAGGCTAACCCCATATTCTCCATCACCTTTTGAATCCATTGCGCTTTCCAGGTATCGATACGCTGTTGGGTGACACCTGAATCAACAGGTTTAATTTTGTTACCGACGCCGCCGCCGTCGATTTTTATCCCTTTGGGCTCTAGCTCGTTGATGACGTATTGTCTCACTTCTTTCCCCAGGGCTGCACGGGGTAAAGTTGTCGCGCCACGCCCCAAAGTTCCGTAAAGCTCATCCAAACTGTAACGTGACACCACTTGCTTTAATTTATGTGTGGCGACTTCCAACGGCAAATCTTCCCACGGGCGTGAATGATGAGCATCCAAAGGCGTTTTGCCTTCTGGATTAACTTCGGCAGCAAATAACGCTGTGTACGCTGCACTGGAGTGATAGGGCCACGGTTCACCAAGTTTGGGAGAATTTTGCCCGGCATCAATGCGGAAGATAGAAGAAATCGGTAGCTCTACCGTAATACCATCCCGCGTCATCGCTTTGACCTTTGTACCGCGCAATTGTTGGCGTAGATCAATCACCGATTCTACTGTCTCGTTGGCTTCAGTAAAGGCCGGCCCAGGGCCGGCGAAACCGCCGATCTTAGATGAAGCTTTGATCACCGCGACATTTTCCGGTTCGGTAACAATTAAACCCGGCCCGGTCCCCAGGAATGGATTGCCGGGGATCCGGGTTTGTACTTTGCCTTTCACCACGACTAACGAGGATTTGGGATACGTCGTGAAAAAACCGGTAAAATGAGCAAGCACTTTACGGATGTCCGTGGCCTGTTCTGGGGTGATCGGTAGCATGGCCGGTGCCCAAAGGAATATCCACGCGAGCGTGATAAGGGGGGGGAGTACCAGGTTCATTAAAAACAGAAAGATTAACAGGAACGATGTTTCCGCCAATAACAAAAAGGGAAGGCTAATCATAATAAACAACAAACTGATGACCAGCAATCCCCCAGGACCGGCAGATTTAAACGCGCCCAGCCACAGAAAGAATATAGCATAAACGGCAATGGGAACAAACAATCCGAGTAAGAACAAAATGATAGGAGAGACCGGCAGTATCCCCGACCACAAAATAGCCATTACGGGCAACAAAGAAGGGCCAAACCACCACAGCAGGACCCAGAAAGGCCGGACTCCAGGTTCCAAATAGGTCGAACTCAATTTAGGCGGATGGCGGCGGATATAGTCTTGGAGGAATATAAAGCCGCCCACATACAGGACTAAAAAAAGTAAACGTAGCATATAGATTTCCTCCTTCAACGTTTCTTTAGTTTACTGTAGCACAAAACCGCAAAAAAGGGAAGTGCAAACCGCATAACGGTTTGTTGCGACATCATTCCTTTCGACGTGATGAATGACGGCGTAATACAGCCGCCCCAACCATCACCAGGGCAAAAGCGATGCCCAATCCAGTAGGGATTATAACCTCTAGCCCGGTCTGTGGCAATTTTTCCTGTTGAGCGACACTGCGCTGCGCGACTATAATCACCGGCACACTTGGCAACTCTCCTCCCACACCAGGCTGCTGCGGTCCTGGGGCAACAGGTTCCTGTGTTGAAGGTGCGTCGGTAGGCTCTGAGGGTTTCGAGGTAGCGTGGGGTTTGGGAGTAGAAGTTATCGCCGGGGACGGTGTTACCGTAGATGGTAGCGGCGTCGCGGTATCGGGCTGCGGGGTCACAGTGCCGGGTTGTGGCGTCGCGGTATCGGGCTGCGGGGTCGCAGTGTCGGGTTGCGGCGTCGCGGTATCGGGCTGCGGGGTCGCGGTGTCGGGCTGTGGCGTCGCGGTATCGGGCTGTGGTGTCGCCGTATCAGGTTGTGGGGTTGCAGTGTCAGGCTCCGGTGTCGCGGTATCAGGGGGGGGCGTCGGTGGGGTTTCCGTGACACCCTGCGCCGGTATCTGTGCATATATCGCTTGTGAGGGAAGGAATCTCACAAGCAACACAGCGATGACACATAGAATTGCTAAACTAACATGTCGTTTAGAGACTCTCAACATCATAAACTCCTTTCTTGAAAATCTGACGGACCTTCCAGAGCACCTTCCCGGAACTCACCGCCAAACATCACCTTCCGGGAAGGTCAAATTCAATGGCGCAAGATCAACGGCAGATAAATAGTATGACTCCCGGTAACGGTAAGGCTCCACGGCCCCGCAATGTTATTGCTCTCTACCGCTTCTTCAATTAACCCGTAGGCCTGCCCCCAGGGAGTATCGGAATGCCAGTTCGCGTCGGCCTGGGCGTAAATTTTATAGTATCCTGCCCCTGGAACGAACACCGGATCAACATCCTGGTAAGCAAGTACACCATTAAGATATAAATCCGGTGGGACAAGTCTATTATTTCCGCTTCTTGTAGGTGTCCACGGCCAACAATAATATTCACCGGATTCATCGGGTTGTAACTCGGGAATCCAGGCATTGCAGATTTGCCCCTCGTGATCGAAAACATCGGTGGGGGGGGCGGCTCCAGATGCCCGCTTAAGATAGACCCCGGTCACAAACAACCACCAATCGCTGCTGCCGTCCCAGCGTTCTGTCGCCATATTGCCCTCATTCGCAACCGTAACATAGATTTCAACCGGTTGCCCTGACCCCGGTGATGCCGGTACAACACGCAAGCCTTTAACTACCAGGTCAGGGCCATTGATCCCATCCACATCCCATGCCACATTGTTATCCAGGTTCACTTCAATGGCCGGTTCCGACGGCGTATAGTCAATACTTACCTGATTTGCTACGGATAGTATCGTAGCCGTAGGAATCTCTGAGCTTAATTGTACAACAAATTGCGCGATACCAGAAGCCCCTGCGCCAACGGAACCGATTTCCAGAACATAGTGCGTTCCCACCGGTTGCCAGGACCCCCCCGGTATCTCCAAAATGGTAAGATATGCCGTTGAGGTGATGGTTTCCGTCAATACCACATTTTGTAGCGGAATAGAAGAGGCATTGGTGTAGTATAGCGTATACGTTACCCGCTGCCCGGCATGCAGCCAGTTCACACCATTGCTTTTGCTGATTTGCGCGTCTACTTGAGGTAAACTCGGCTCGGTAACTTCTACACATGCAAGGTTGCTCCAATGTTGCGCGGGCGGGGTAATGAGCGTCGCTACATCATTGCAATACGCGCCGGCGACGGCCTGGGATGAAACTTGTGATCGGAACACCAGGGTCACAGTCTGCGCGGATGCAACTGTAATCTCCGGCCAGAATACCTGGACACGCCCGCCGGATAGCGTGGCAGTTGTCGGAACGACCGGCCCTGCCACTGCGGCGGCAAACGCGAAGTACTGCGGCAATGTATCCGTCACCCACAACGTCTGCGTCTGTGTCGTTTCATTGCGCAGCGAGATCGTGTACGTCACCCACTCCCCGGTCTGCACACTGGAAGGAAAAACCGTTTTATCCGCAACCACAGTTGCTTCGCCTATCACGCGGACGAACGCGGCAGGCCCGACGGTGCGCAGCACGCGGGATGAAGTCTCCCCATCTACAGCATCTACACCCGCGTAATTGGCATAGTCCCCAGTTTTTAAGCCGGTCCCAACCCGCGCGCGGAAGACAACCTGCAAAGTCTCCATACTCGGCAGGTCATTGGCTATAGACCAATATAAAGTATTGCCATCGACTATAGGTTCTCCTTGAGAACTTACCATACCCTCATACGTAAAACCCGAAGGCAACGTATCCGTTACCATGATATTGATCAACGTACTCAAGAGATGATTATGAACGTTGATCGTGTAAGTCACGAGTTGTCCCACACCCACCTCTTGTGGGAAGACGCTTTTTGAAATGCTTAAGTCTCCTACAACTTGATCCACGTCGGTGGCTACATTATCGTCTGGATTGGCCTCTTCTGCCGGTTCCTCCAAAGTATAGCCAATGGCGACCGTGTTAGTGACGTATAAGGTACCGGCAGGCAGCGCATCGGCCAACTTGACCACGAGCGCGACGCTGCCCGCGCCGCCCGCGTTGACCGTGCCCACGTTGTATCCATAGCGCCCCAGCCCTAATATCTGCCATCCTGTACTCACCAGGGTTGCCACCCCATTTGCCGGGATCAATGTGTCGGTGAGGGTTACGTTGAGCAAATTGATCTCCGAAGCGTTGGTATAATAGATCGTATACGTTACCGTCTGTCCCGCTGTAACCTGGGACACTCCGTCGGTCTTACTTACCCGCGCGTCCACCTGGGGCAAGCCCCCAATAGTGACGCATGCCAATGCGTCCCAATGGCGTGTCACGTTTTCAGTTTCTAGCGCGAGCGCATTACAAAGTGTTCCCGCCGCTCCGGGTAAAACTTGCGCGCGGAAGATCAAGGTTACCGTCGCTAACGGGGGAAGGGTTACGCCCGGCCACACAATGCGCGCCGGTGTGCCGGAAACTGTAGGCGAAACCGGGCCTGCTACGGGCGCGACAAAGGTGATCGTCGCCGGTAATGTATCCGTGACCGTCACCTCATACTCCAGTGGGGTAGGATTGGAAAGCGTGATGGTATAGGTTACCTCTTGCCCGGCGTCGGGGTTGGTGGGCTGAACACGTTTATCCGCACCGGGCAGTGCGTACACAGTGACAGGCGCGGTCAAACCGGGGGAGAGGATGGGCAGTACACTCCCGCTTGAAGTATGCGCGTGCGCCTCAATCTGATTATAGGCGACGGTAGACGCCATCTCCACATCTGCTTCAGCGACGAAGACGAAGGTCAGCGCTTCGTCGCTCGCCAAAGGTCCCGGTACCTGCCACGTGAGCTGAATCCGGTCCTCGATCAGGGCTACCTGGGGGATACCCGGACCGCTGAGCTGCTCTATGTAGGCAAAATTGAGGGGCAGGGTATCGGTGAACACCAGATCGGTCCAATCGGCTATGTCGGGATTGTGCAGCGTCACGGTATATATGACACGTTGCCCTGCCAGGATAGTTTGTGGCGCTACTTCTTTAGACAGGATGGACAAGAAATCAACGTCGGTGGCGATATTATCCTCTGTGACAATCTCAACCGCATCGTCCAGCAAGGTGTACCCTATCTCTGCCCGGTTGCGAATACCGAACACATTCTCAGGAAGGGGCGTATTGACCCGCACCGTAAAGGTAGCCTCCCTCGCAGCGTTGGGGGCGAGCGTGCCTACATGGTAAGTGAAAACATCCAGGCCTGCGACCTGTTGCCAGCCGTCGCCGCCAAGCACGGTGACCGCCGTCAGCGGTGTGATGCTCTCCGTCAACACCACATTGTGTAAGGTGATAGCATCTTCGGTACTGTTCGTGTAATTTAGCGTATAGACCAGGGTCTGTCCCCCGGCGATCCATAACTGCTCGTCATCCTTACCAAGCTGCGCATCCACGCGCGGAAGTTGGGTCACATTCACGCAAGCCAGGTTATCTGCTGGAGGCGCGGGATCGAGGGTTCCCATTTTGACTTGAACACTCTGATTACAATAGCTCTCGCTTTCTGTTGCCCGGCCGGCGCGCACGCGGAAGGTCCAGGTCAGCGTTTCCTGGGACGCGATATTCACCCCGCTCCATCTGATCTTTTCCGGTGAGCCGGTGATGATGGCCGTTGGCGCGGGACCGGTGAGCATACCCACAAATGAGAAATTGTAAGGGAGCGTATCGGTCACGATAATCGAATACGCTTCATCGGCCTCATTAAAAAGCGAGAGGGTATAGGTGACTTCTTCGCCCGCCGTAATACTGGCCGGCATCGCCTCTTTGTTGATCCGCACCACAGGCAGACCTTTCACATGCACCCGCGCCGTTTGTCCTGTGTCCGGAATGTCCACGGCATTTCCCGTTGTACGATTCTTTGCAAAAACCTGCGCGTAATTGTAATAGTCGCCCGTAAAAAGATCGGGATCTGCAATTGCCCGGAAAACAATTTTATATGCCGCATTTGAATTTAAATAGTTGGGAAGCTGCCATTTCACAACCTGGGGATCGCTCAAAGGATCGTGTATTTCCTGGGTTCCATCTGGCATCTGGAGAGTTTCCAAGAAGATAAAGCCGCTGGGCAGCACATCGGTGATGACGATGTTATCCAACCTAAAGGTTTCCGCATTGTGAAGCGTGACCGTATAGATGACACTTTCTCCCGCATTGACAGCGCGTGGCTCCACGTCCTTGAAAAAACCGATGCCCGGCCTGACCGTTACCCCCACTTTATCCGTATAATTTGTGGTATAACCGATGTCAATAGGCGCATCCCATTCAAGGGTATTAATCTCCGTCCTGAACCACACATAGGCCCGGGCTTTGAATTTAATGGTGACTTTTGTCGCAGTAGGGATCGAAGTCAATACCCACACCGGTGGCGTAGTCGTCACAGGTTCTGGGCCTGCAACAATATCCACATATTCCCAGTCGAGCGGTAATACATCGGTAAGCACCACATTTTTAACCGGTGCCCCGGTTTGATTCTCCACGCCAAGTGAGTAGATAACTTCTCCATAGGGGCCAACTTCATTAGGTGACGGAGTTTTATTGACCTTGATACCACGCACAACTTTGATATTATTGCTTGTTGATAATGGCGGAATACAGATAGAGGGATCATCCAGGCCGACAACTTTAGCTTCACTTGTATAATTAACGGGATTATCCCCGATTTCGAACCTGGGGGCTTCCAGGATAATTTCTACCCTGGTTTCACCTCCGGCAGGCACTGTTAGATTGAGCCAGGTATAAGTAGTACCGGTAATCAAATCAACAGGGGGAGTACTGTTAATATATGCAAAAGATCCGTTCGCCGAGCTGGATAACACCCATTGCAAATCTACCCCGGTGACATCACTGCTCGGATGGGTGCGGTTATCACGTAACACAAGCGTAAAGGTCATGGTCTGGCTCATCCCTACCGGAGTAGGGAAGACTTCTTGGAGGATAGACACATGGGGTAACACCGTGACAGGGGCCAATGTATCGGCATTGTAATGTATCCCCAACAACGTTGTGGTTTCCGAGATACCATAGACCACTGTCTCTTTATCCTGCTCGAATACAGCATTACTCGCCAGGTCGTTACACCAGGGTGTATTCCAACCATCCCCGGTCGCCGTCACATAAAATGTATGTTCCCAACTCATCTGTGGGGACAATACCGGCGGGGGATCAGGGATGTATGTATACAGAGAATCTCCGTCGGTCACGTCACTAAACATTATGGGCGTCAGTATATCCGCAAAATAGACAACAGGGAACTCTCCCCTGGGACCCGCGTGAGTGAGTGTCGCAGTATAGTAAAACGTCTCTCCCTGCACGACGGTATCCACCGACGGCGTTTTGTCGATGCGGAAAGGTGAAACCACCGTAACTTTAGCGCCAGTGCCAGTGAATGGACATATTGCCGTATGATCATTGTAAACTGCTACCTTATTATTATAACCTTTAGTAGTCTCCCCGTCTACAATAGCCCTAAAAGAAAACTCAAATGAACTACCGGCAGTGATCGTAGGTACGGTATTCCATACCACGTGGACTCCAGTGTCAGTTAGCGTAACAGTGTAAGGCTCGCCAGGTAGCGCAGCCGGGTCTACCATATCATAATAATCAAAATACTGCTCTGATGTAAACAGGGGTAGCACATCGGTCACAACAAAAGGACCGGGAATATCACGGGGGGAATCGTTTTGCAATTTTATGGTGTAGGTAACCAATTCTCCGTATATTTGAGTTGCCGGAACGGCCGTTTTGGAAATGCGAATCTCCGATACAACATTCACCAGCGCGAGTTGGTTGTTATTGTGTCCGATAAAGTCCCCCAGATCGGGCGTGCCTGAGGATGCCAACAGGGCATTACTATACTTACCCGTGCTACAAGTACTATTTAATACTCTCATATTGGGCATGGTCTGCGCGGACACGGTAACCCGGTACGTGGCACTGATCACACCATTAGGGGGCACCGCCACATTTTGCCATATCAGTTGCGTGGTTGAGATAACGTCGGGCATAAGCCCATCTACCACATCCGATACAATGAAAGTTTCATACACATCATCCGTAAGTGTCCACCCGCTCAGCGCGGTGTTAAAGAGCGGGTTATAGAAAGTCATCGTGTACGTAATCACCCGGTCCGGGTAGGTTTCGTTCTCTCCCGCAGGCAAAGGCTCCGTAGTCACTTCTTTATCAAAAGGGCTGATGATCAGAATCGCATACGCGGCTTGCGCGTTGGCAAAAAATAGCGGCATCCCATCAGCCCTTGCCAATGTGTAATCCTTTGCATTCGTCAAGTAAGTTGCCCTGGGGCCATACACCGTCGTGTGCGGTATGCGCACCGTGAACGTTGTGTAGGTTGTTTGGTCCGGCATCAGTGTGTAATCGGCAGGGAAAGTCCAGGTGATGATATGGTTGGCCTCATCATATTCCACCGCGACATTGGATATGCTGGCCGTCGCCGTGATAAATATCAGCGGGTCTGGCGAAGGAGCCGGTAATTTTTCAACCACGACCAGATTTTCCGCGCGCCAGACATCGGAGCGCTGGGTTGTTCCATCCGCCGTTAAATTGCTGATCTGAACGGTATACGTCACCAAACGCCCCACTCGTCCCGATTTTGTAGGAGCAACCTCACCTTCCGAGCTTTTGACTATCCGCAATAACGGCCCGACAACGGTGGTTTGAACGGGATTCGCCGGGCTATTCGTATACCCTGGCGCGACGGCAACGATGGAATTTCCAAGGCGGGAGGGGCCGGCAGCCCCCCAGGATAGCCGTTCTGATAGCGCGGGTTGCAGCGTGATAGGAACCGTCACTGTAAATACCAGCTTCACCCCCTCGCCGGGCGCAACCGGGTGCAGCCACCAGGTCGCAGCGCCGTTTTTCGAGACCATGTTGATGGTGTGGGTAAAATCCGTCACCGCGTTAACCGGTACGGCCGTATACCCCTCGAAAGTCGCAATGATACCCCGTTCCCACCATAGACTGGAGGTTTGAAGCATATCGGTATTCCAGGTATCTTGAAGCTGAATATCCGTGATGGTGTAAGCAGACGTATTAGTGAACCACACCGTGTAACTTATCAGGCTGCCGGCAAATGCCGAGTCCGGACCCATCTGCGTGATTTCCATATCTCCATCTTGCAGATTGGGGATGAAAGTTTCGTTAAGAAAAGGAGGTGCGGCTTCTACAACATGCTTGTTCGCTAAGAAAGAAAACATCCAAACCGCACTCAGTGCTGCCAGTATCGATACCCCTATCCAATATACTTTTTGATAACCTTTCACGTTTCTGTCCTCACTTTCCATTAACCGTTATCTTCCGGCGACCCGGCCCTAATGAAAGTTAAAAAATTATTCCCGGAAAGATCAGGCTATATTTCAATTATAAGCTGCGAAATTGCAACTGTCAACTTTGAAACGCACTAAAATGAAACATGTTCATCCTCGTTTGTAATACGTAATGCGTAATGCCCGCATCACTTGGGCATTACGCATTACGCACATATATCAGAGATCCGCTACACGCAGTTCTACTGTCGCAAAACCAGGGGAAGTAGCACTTTGTAGGGAGCGGCCTCTACCAGCAGGATCGAGTTTGTCCACGGGCCGAATTTGTTGTTCCGGTCGAACATCGCTACCCGCCAATAGTATTGAGCATCTTTATATTGTTTTACGGGAGTGAACATCGTGTAGTGCGTATTATTCCCATAATAAAGTTTAGCGTATTGGGGATCCTCGTAGATTTCAATCCGGTAACCGGACGCGCCATCCACCGGGGTCCAGCTAAAGGTGGGGAATCCCCCTGTTGTGGCTCCGGACAACGGTGAAATAATCTCAACTGTGGGGTACTGTTTGGTAAATGAATACACGGCAGTGAAAGGCCCGGCATTCTTCTTAGCATCTCGCACGGCTACCCGCCAGTAGAAGGTGCCATCCCCAAGATATTTTGAGTTCTCGTCAGGCGTCCAGGAATTGGTATCCAGGTATTGCGTGATAAGCGGGTTGCTAAATCCCACCGGTGTCTCCGCGATCTGCAACACGTAGTTGGGCGATCCCCAACGCGGGGTATCTGCCGGCAGCAGCACATCATCCCAGGTGAAGGTAGGAGCATAGTGGACGATGGCCCCAGGTTGCGGCGTTTGAATGGTAACTTTCGGCAACGTAATGTTGACGGTGGCGCGCACAGACCAGTCACTGGTATAGGAAGTAGGATTTTCCGCGCGCACCCTCCAGTAATACAATCCGGGAGCCAGCACTTTAATAGTTTTATATGGCGTATAGGTTTCATGGTTGATGTTTTCCCCCACGGTAAGCGGGGAGAAATCAGGATTGGTGGCAATCTCCAACCGGTAGCGGCCCGCTCCTTCTACCGCATCCCAGACAAAAGTCTTGGTGGAATATTCCCCCTCCGTCCGCAGATTGCCGGGCACCGGGCCGACTTTGGTGAATTGATGCGCCTCACTCGGCGGGCCGAGGGGATAATCCGTCCCCGATCCTAGATGTTGGATCTTATAACGCCAATAGAGCGTGTTATCACTATAGACCGTCAGAGGCGAGAATACGTATTGGAATATATCCACGTAGTTCTCACATCCATTACATTTCAAATCTTGCGTCTCAAGAATAGAACTGAACTCGGGATCTTGCGCCACTTCAACCTGGTAGCCGCGCAACTGATCTACGTTGGGCGTCTCTGCGTACAGATAGGGTGTATACGGGACCTGTCCCGGTGTGCCGGGCGCGCTTTCCACGGGAACTGCCAGCGTGACCCGATCCCCAATGGTCTTAAATTCTCCTAACACCGCGGTTGCAATCCCGTTGTCCGGCACCGTATCGGCAGCCGTTGCGGCGGTTTGCGATTCTGCACTGAAAAGGGACAACGAAAGGACAAAGGGGGCCGCCCCTAGATCCCCAATGGCCGTTTTTGGAATACGCATTTCCACATAATTGAGCGCGGGATCGTAATAGAAGGCAGAATTAGCGACTTCCTCAACAAAATCTTTAATGATCGGATCCCACGCGGAGATTTGTGAATCCCAAGTGTGCAACTGGACATTTTCAGGAAAATGCGCCGTGCCTGTAAGGAAATGAGTTCCCGAATAGACAGCGTAGATGGCAAATTCCGGTTGGTAATAAGCCGAGGTGGTTAATGAGGGACGGTTGGCGGGCGCGCTGGCGGCGCCTTTTCCCTCGATTTGGTTAGCATCTACATAAAGGCCATACCAGACTTTGCTATCCTCCGTAGGTGTGATATGAAACCCGACATACCAGTTATCTTTATCCTGGGCGGCATAAAGTGAGGACAACTCGGTGGAGGACAGTTTATCCTCTTCATCGGTAGCCAGCAGGGTTCCTGTGTTATCGGGCAACAGTTCAGCAGGATAGGAACTCGCGTACGACCAGCGGGTTTGATAGGCAACAACTAACCGGCGCGTCTCGCTCCACGTCCCCACGGTAGCTCCGCCGCTATCCAGTCCCCGCACGCGCCAGAAATAGGTTCCTTTGGGCACGCGGACAGCCGGGGTATGCTGGGTATAAATTGTGCGGGTAATGTAAGTGTTCGTTCCGAAAGCCGGGTCGGTGCTCAGTTCAATCTCATAGCGCGCCGCCCCTGCCTGTGGAGACCACTGGAATGAAGATAATGTATCCATCATGACCTCGCCCTGGGCCGGAACCTGCAATTCAGGGGAAGCCGTCGCCGTTGGAGTTATCAGGCGCGCGGTATCAATGTGCGTCCGCCAGGGCTGGTGCATACGCGCGGTATCCGTTAAAACGGCCCCAGAAGCACTGTAGGCCGTGACCCGCCAATAATAATATTCCACACCCGGATCGGGCACGAAAGGCACGCCATCGGTAGGTGTCGCGCTTAAATTTTGGGTGGTATAGGTCCAATCCACCGTGCCAAAGTTGGCATTGCTGCTTACCTCAAGTTTGTAGTGGTGCGCGTCCTGCCGGGGATCAATGCCGGGGACAAACACGCGCGACCAATAAAAAGTAGGCACGGCGATGGTGTAATCATAAGAAATTGGGATGTCGTAAGGGGACGCATAATTATCGATTGCCAGGGAGGGGGGCCGGTAATAATAACGGGGGTAGATGGCTTCAGGATAGGACTTAGCATAAACCGGGTTAAACGTCGTGACATCACTGTGCTTTCCTTCGTTGTTTGCCATGTCCAGGGGATAAACCCGCCAATACATCGGCACATCCCAATATGTGGCAGGCCAATCTTCGTTAAACCAATAGAAAGTATTCCTCGTCACATCGGACCAGGCAATTTTACTAAACCCGGCATCCAAACTCCCCTCGATCCGGTAACTGTTTGCTTCGCGCACCGGCGTCCAGGTAAATAGGGCCACATTCGTCTGTTCGTTGTTGCGGGGAGTTAAATTAACGGGTTGTTGGTACCATCGCTTCTCAAAATCCCATACCTCACTGAACGGCCCTTCCCAGGTAATATAAGGCCCGTAAACGGCAGTAACACGCCAGTAGTAACTGATATCGTTGGGCCATGACCCTTCTGGAGTATAAGAAGTTTGATATACGGCTATCTTGGTCGCACCCTGGAAGCTACTGTTCGTGCTATAATAAAGATTGTATCCCACTGCGCCTTTAACGGCAGTCCATTCGAAGCGCGGTGTGTAAACCGGAAAAGACCCGTCTGCCGGCGCGAGTAACTGGGGAGCCTCCATATATTCAACCGTCACCTGGCGACAGGCACTGGCCTCCCCCTCCCGCCGTTTTGCATCACGGGGGGTCACGTTCCAGTAATACGTGCCGTTCAATAGCCGTGTGCCGGGATTATAGTGCGTGGCAAGCGTAATATATTCCTCTTCAACCGGCAATGCGCAATCAGGGTCGGTGTCAATGCGTAAGACGTAATCGACTGCGCCGGGAACCCGAGACCAGGAAAAGACCGGGGCCTCAAAAAACTCGATCGTGGCATCAGCATCAGGCGCAATAAGTTGCGGTACATTGTCCGATGACCCCCACCTCTTTTCGAAACTGCGAACATCGGAGGCATCACTCCACACATTGCCTTCCAATTGAGCCTGCACCCGCCAGTACCACACACCATCCGTAAATTTATCAAGGAGCAGCGGGATGTGGCGCGTATCAGGTGTGGATATTTCATAATCGATCGGTTGGTTAAAGCCAATCTCCCCATCAATCTGGAGTTTGTATGTGATCGCGCCCTCCATCGGTTCCCACTCAAAATAGGGCATTCCTGTGGGCGGATAGTTATCTACCGTGGTCTCAATGTTATCCGGTGGATGTACCAACGTCGGCCCCGCCAACGGGGCACTGGGTGAAGAAAGCGAGGTCGTGGGAAGGAATAACAGCAAACCGAACAATAAAACGGAAATCCATACAGGCCTGCGTACACGCATACACCGGGGGGCAAAGGGGGGTAATACATTTTTTTCTTTCATATACTTTCTCCTATAAAATCTAATCCTCCAAGATTCAGGTAAGCCGCAGCCAGACATTGACTGCACAGGACTGGAATCCCACAAAAACGGACGGAGTCCTCATCTACAGTATACCTAAAATCGACTCACTCGCAATAGATAATTAGGACTAATTTGAATAACTGTATTCTAACCTTCTCGGAAGGTATAAGTGCGATCGGTATGTTTCATTGTGAGACTTTTGTAGTCTGGCCCATACAGCGTATAATGGTTGTGGGGTAAAAGTTGCGAGCTATAGGGGAATTTTCTCATTAACCGTTCACCGGCAGTTCGATGAAAATTTATGGCCTAAAGGCCAAGATATAAAG
>JAFGFI010000395.1 GCA_016931185.1 Anaerolineae bacterium | reverse complement strand
GTTGAAAGGAAGAGAAACTGTGAGCAATCGGGAAATTGGAACTGTGAAGTGGTTCAACGGGTCGAAAGGCTATGGCTTTATCTCGCGTGAAGGTCACGATGATGTCTTTGTGCACTATTCCGCTATCCAGACGGATGGCTTCAAGACATTGGATGAAGGACAACGCGTCGAGTTCTCCGTTGAGCAAGGCCCTAAGGGTCTGCAAGCCACCAATGTGGTGCCTGCATAGGGGGGCATTATGGCTAAGAAAATATACATCGGTAATATGAGCTACGATACCACCGAAAGCAAGCTACGGGAGCTGTTTGCAGCCCACGGAGAAGTTGTTTCGGTGAGTGTGATCACCGACCGTGACACCGGCCGTCCACGCGGCTTCGCTTTTGTCGAGATGGCATCTGACGCGGCGGCGAACGCTGCGATTGCGGCGCTTGATGGTCAGTCGGTCGACGGTCGCACGCTTAAGGTAAACGAGGCCCGTCCGCCCGCTGCGCGAGGCGGGGGTGATCGTCCTTACGGCGGCGGCGGCGGCGGCTACGGCGGGCGCGGTGGTCGTGGTGGAGACCGTGGTGGGCGTGGCGGCGGTAGCGATCGCCGGCGTGACCGCGGCGATGATTGGTAAACTTACCCACTAAACATGGGTAAGTGTTAATCGACAGCCCCAAGGTCGAACCTACATTCAAACAAAACAGGCCAGTATTTTACTGGCCTGTTTTTGCGTGTGGGAAGGTGGTTTTGATATAGAACAAAAATTCTAACACGTGATTCAGAGCACTAACTTGACATAATATACATAGTCGGAAGTTTGAAACAAGACAAATAAGCTACGTTCTCCGCGTCGTAGTCGTACTTGATTTCACCCCATGCTTGATGTTCTTACCCCAATGATCCTCTTTCAATGTAGCTTCATTTTGCACGGAGAGATCTTGGGGTGCGGAGAGTACGCGCTCGTTAACGAGATGCTGTGAGGCAACCAGCATCCTGAATTCTTCACGGTCTTGTTCAAGCTGTTGTTCTTCGTGTTCCAGTGCATGATGCCATACCTGCAATTCTCTTTGCCATATATCTAATTCGATATTTTTTTCTTGTATCTGCTGGCGCTCTTCGGCCAGAGCTGCCCGGCGTTTAACAGTTGCGCCGCGTTCCACCCATAAATAGATGAAAAATAGCACGGCCAGCAGGAAAAGCACCGCTCCGGCGAGGAACATTACTGCGTCCAGTACCATAAACTCCTTCGAGAACAGTGGCGTAGTCGTTAGTTTTGTAGTCTGGTGGTTATTAAGATTGAGTTAGATCGGCATTGATGTAGCATGGGTGGTCTCATTCCTTGTGCATAAAAACAGCCGCCCGGCTCGTTTCGGCTCATTATACATCCAACCGGCGGATTGGGTAGAGGTCACCTGTTGTAAAACCACGGTCGCGGTAGTAGGGTCGAGTGCCGACGGCGGCGATGACGGCCAATGTTTCAAACCCGGCCAAGCGGGCGATGTCGGCAGCAGCGTCAAGCAATTGCGTCCCCAGGCCATGATGTTGCGCCGCCCCACCCCGCTGACCTAGCGCCTGCGCGGGTCCGTAGACATGCAGCTCACGCACCATCGCCGCCGCGCGGATTTCGGGGATCGGAAGTTCATCACGCGGCGTAATGGGTAGAGAGAGGCGCAAGAAACCGGCCAACTGACCTGCAGGAGTGAGGTATTGCAAGAAATGCTCCTGCGTGGCATCGGTAGGATAGGACACTACATCCAACCGAAGCTCTTCTGTGACCTGGACTTGCCCCACGGCGATTTCCTTTCCACGCACTTCACGACAACGGATGCACTGACATGCCAAACCACGCGCATGCATGTACGTCTGCACAAGCTGGCGCAGGTTGCTCTTGGTCGTTCCGGCGACGATGTACTGCGCAGGGATGTCGCGCATCAGACGGTTGATACGGCTGTAGGGTGGTATCAAGACCTTGCACCGTACCAACAGGTCGATGAGCACCTCTGTGGAATAAGGCAGGTACTGTCCTTGCTCCCAGAGAGTGTAGAGGTCTGTTCCTTCAAGGAGCGCCGTCGGGTAAATTTTGATTTCGTCGGGACGCAAAGCAGGATCATCCCATAACCGCGCAAAGTCCTCCAGGTCTGATTCCGGTGTTGCGCCGTACAGGTTAGGCATCCAGTGTAGCACTATTTTGAGGCCGGCGAGGCGCAACAGCCGGACCGCGCGTCGTACATCACCCAACGTGTGACCACGCCGATTGAGCCGCAGGATGCGATCATCGCAGCTTTGCACGCCGAGCTGTACCTTTGTCACAGCCTGGCGGCGCAGCGCCAACACTTCCTCCGGTGTGATCCAATCCGGGCGCGTTTCCACGACGAGGCCAACGTTGCGATGGGATGCCGTCTCATTGCGCCGCAGGGCCTCGTCCAGGGTGACGGATTCCATTTCGTTCATCGCGTCGAAGCAACGACGAATAAAACACTCACGGTAATCACGCGGATAGAACGACCACGTGCCACCCAGGATCAACAATTCAACTTTATCAGTTGCATGACCGATCGCGTTGAGAGCCTCGATACGCGTGCGTGTTTGGGCATAGGGATCGTAGTCATTTTGAATAGCGCGGAGGACGCCCGGCTCGCCATCCAAATAACTCTTTGGCGCATCACGTTGCTCCGGACAGAAGATGCACGTCCCCGGACAGGGGTATGGCTTGGTCAAGACCGCCACCGGCGCGACACCAGAGATGGTACGCACAGGACGGCCACGTAGCCGTTGTTCGACCCCCTGATCTTCCGCGAATACCCCATCCTGTACCAATCGCTGGTAAGCGTCCAGCAGTTGCGATTTTGCGTACGTACCGGTCGCGCTCGGATAACGGCGGAGAATTGGCGTAATGTCAGCGTTACCTGCCGGCAGATCACAAAGTGCTTGTAACAAGCACAAGACGGTCGCGCGTTCGCGCGCTTGTGTCAAATCAATTGTTTTGGGAACGCCGCCTTTAACCATAAAAGTTATTATACCACTACCGTGCCATCCGAGAAATTATAACGGAAGTCCTCTGAATAGTTTGAATTGTCACTTGCGGGGATTTGACTATACTTTGCATTATGCACAGGAAAGTCATAAATCTGCTGAACAACCTAAACCGAACTTTCTACGACGATCTAGCCGAGATTTTTACTGCTTCCAGGGGAACGACAGAACCAGGACTGGAGCGCGTTTTCGCGCAGATACAGCCCGGCGCGCGCGTGCTTGATCTAGGATGTGGGCAGGGCCGGGTGGCGGCGATGTTGCCGGCGGGATGTGAGTACACGGGTATAGATTTCTCTACCGAAATGCTAGCGATTGCAGAACGATCGACAAACGGGGAGCTTTTCGCAGTCGCTCCCCGTTTCATCACCGGGGATTTACTCGACCCTACCTGGCCCGCGCTGGTTCCTGGGTCCTACGATTGGATTATCCTCCGCGCCGTCCTGCATCATATTCCGGGCGCGGAAAATCGTCAGGCCATCGTCAAATACGCGGCGGGACGTCTGGCGTCAGCAGGGCGCTTGCTGCTTGCCAACTGGCAGTTCCTGGAAATTGAACGGCTCCGGCGACGACTGTTGCCCTGGGATGTAGTGGGCTTATCGCCAGACGACGTTGAACCAGGGGATTATCTCCTTAACTGGCAACGCGAAGGGTATGGCATCCGCTACGTGCATTGGATTGACGAAGACGAAACGGATATTCTTGCAACGCATGCCGGTTTAACCATAGAATCTCAATTCCGCGCTGATGGACATCACAATAACCTGACGCTCTATGCAGTGCTGCGTATAACCTGATTTACGTACCGAGTTATGTGGAGGTGAGGGATGGGGTCACAGCGAACTTCCAAGACCGCAAGCTGTTTGTATATGCTGGGTTTTCTTTCGGGACTTACCTTCATCATCCTGTGTGGTAGTTCTGCGGCATACAACAGTCTCAACAGCACACGTTCAGAAGATGAGCTTGCAGACTCCGTCGCCAAAGCGCCTCTGCAAAATGTTCTGCCGCAGTCAGGGCTGCAGACGATTGGAGATGTCGAAATTCTCATTGGGAGAACAAGCAAGGGCGATGAATTTACAGTACAGGCCCTGGATATCGAACCGAATACCCAAATCTCGGTCAAATTACAGGATGGGGAACGCGTTCTGGCTGCAGAAACCGTTCCCGCCGATGCAAATGGAAGCATCTCCGTCGAGCTTGGCCCGCTAAACGAAACCCTCTCTCTGGAGCACATAGAAGTGATTGTCAGTAGTGGTGAGGCGGAGAAGCGTATAACCTATGTGTTGCCTCTCAAAGAAAATGTAGGGAACGCGCCATCTATGGAGCAATCTGCCCAATCTGCGGCCCCGCAATCTGCGGCCCCTACACCGACGTTAACCCCAACCGCACCGCCACTGCCTGTTGAGCCGACGCATACAGTGACCCCTGTCCCTACGTTAACTGCAGCACCGCCCCCCACCCCCATTTCTCTGGAATCTTTCTATCCCAACTGGCGCGCGGAGTATTACAACAATACCGCATGGGTAAATCCACCGGCCGTTACACGAGATGACCGAGATATTGCCTTCAATTGGGGTGAGAATTCACCTGCTCCTGGCGCAATAGGCCAGAACTGGTTTTCGGTACGATGGACACGGCGCGTGATTTTGCCGGAAGGATATTATAACTTCGTGCTTAGCGCCGACGATCAGGCAGAAGTCTACATGAATGGGCAAAAATTGTTATCGTATGTGGGAAAGTCACCTTCTGTCAATCAAGCGTCGCGGTATGTACAGGGTTTTGAGATCATTGACTTTGAGGTAAAGTATCTTGAGTACTGGGGAAATGCCCATATCCAATTCTACTGGGAACCGGTAGGAACGAGCGTTGAGGCAGGGGTTGGATGCTGCTGGACGGCGGTTTATTACCAAGGCGCCAATATTTTCGGCGAGCCGGTATGGACCGAGTCTATACCGGGCAACAATTTACGTCTATTATGGAACATCCCGGAGCTTCCTGTCTGGCAGGCTGTCGGGCGGGGCAATTATTTCTCCACGCGCATCACACGACAGATCCAGGCGCCTGTTCAACCGGGTAATTATCACCTGTGCGTCTACGTCAACGATGTTGTTCGATTGTGGTTGGATCGCAAGCAGTTAGTATATCATTGTGATTGTGGCGAGCGGAGCTGCCTCGTCTGCCGGCAAGTATATCTGGGAAACAATCCGCCTCATCATCTGAACCTCGAATATTCCCACACGCTAGGTGAGCCGTTTCTGGGCTTCCAGGTCGTACCGGCAAAGGATGGTGAACCATGGATCGGTGCATTCTTCGACAACCCTCACCTGGCCGGCCCCCCCGTTGCGGTGCAGACAGCGCCAGAAGTGAACTTCGACTGGAGACAATTCGCGCCACCGGATACAGCACTGTTCTATGATCAATTCTCTGTGCGATGGCAACGCACACTGGAACTGATACATGGCCAATATCGCTTTCATGTCATGGTGGATGATGGGGCACGTTTGCGCGTCAATGGACGCACACTCATCGATCAGTGGGAGGTCGGCCACGCCCGTGAGTTTACGGCGACGTATGATGTTCTGGGAGACTCAGAAACAGCGCAGTTAGAACTGGATTATTTTGATAATACTGTCATGGCGGTCATCGAACTCTGGTGGGATGCGCCTCTGCCGACACCCACCCCCAGCCCAACAATGACGCCAGACCCGTAGAAAATAAGTTCCGATATCCAAACGGATTCATTCGCCATTGGCTTGCCCTACAACACGGTAAACTGTTGAGTACTCGTCATCATATACCGGCATCAACCACCCCTGTTTGGCCATAAGGTCGAATTTGGGCAATCCTTCCGGCATCATATAGGCGCGCTCGTAAGGTGCAAGAATGACGTATTGAACATTGTAGCGATCCAGGATCATCATTGCGTACTCGGCATCGATGGTATTATAGAAGTGGTTGATGTCCAATTGACGCGCTTCAATAGTGCCGCCCGGCATCGTCATACGCTGTTGGACGGAATGCCAACGCCATGCCGCCACTGACGGTAGACCGGTATAAACTGAAATGCGCCCCCCCCAGAGATACTCGCGCGCGCCTTGTCCTTCCAAGATTGTGGGTGATCCCTGGACGTTGTCCTGCAACCAGCGGATGACGCGATAGTCGGCTTCGAGTGGCAGCCGGGTGTCATTTTCATATTGCACGGCATGGGCCATGAAGGTCATCCCATCCAGAGTATACGGAGCTTGCGGTGCCCAACGATCGCGGACTTTAGCCGGAATTGCCAGAGCAGGGTACAACGTTGCGCCGAATAGCAAAAAAGCAAGCGTTGCGAATGCAACATCGCTGACGAAATAGGGGATTCTGCCTATAGAAGAGCCTTTATCGGCGCGGTAGCTCTTGAGTGCGTAATCAATAATACGTTCAGCAGCAACGGCAGCACTCAGGCCAAGCAAGGTCCATACTTGCAGATAGAATTTGAACACCGTGTTCATTCGTCCGATGTCGCCATCCAGAACGAGGATTTCTACCAACAGGCTCAGGGCGAGCGCGGTACCAACCCACATCCATAGTTGGCGTGCCCGCGGCGTGCTGTGTGGTTCAATAATCAGCAGTGCGGCAATCATCCCCATTGGAATGATTACCCAAGCTACATTGACACCCATGATGAGCAACACTCCCCCCAAAGCGATCATTCCCAAGACCGCCATGCCGAGCGCCAACAGCGTACCCTCGTCACGTTCCTGCCAGAGATGACGCAACAATGTGCGGCCACGCACTGCGGCGAACGCGAGGAGCGGGAAGAGAAACTGCCCGTACATAATCAAGTAAATGCCGGATGGCGTGCGCGACCCTTTCCAGGGGCTAAAGGATGAATACGCCGCCGCGAAGTTCGCGGTGAAGGGTAAGAAGAGAAACTCACCCAGGAGGAAAAACAACGCGGGTGTCAGCAACTTGTAATACGGGAAGATTGGGCGGGGCGTACTCAACACCACGGCCTCAGCCTCATGACCTTCTGCTCTAGTCGTCGAATTCACCTCTTCCCCTTCCGGGTCTTTATTCCTGTTAAGAAGTGTAAGCCATGCCGCCACGCTCATTAATCCCAGATACGTGGGCCAATCCCAGGTGTTCGTCGCGCGTAACGCCCCGGCAACTAACCCTGCCAGAACCAATGTAGACAGGGGGTACGGAATACAACGTCTTAGGTGGTCGCGCCATAGCCTTTTCGATGTCACAGGAGGGTAAACGGGATCAGCGCCGAGGCCCCATTGTAATGCAACTGCCAACGCCACTTGTGTCAGTGGCAACGCCATCATGTGCGCGTGCAGGTCTGCATACAGGAAGGTAAATGCCGGAAACTCATTGATAGCGCCGACTTCACCCTCCGCAAATGGAATCACGCGGGTTGCGTTCCAATACCACCATTCTGGACGGAATTGCAAAGACACACCTTCCACCAGCGCTTTCCACAACCCCACAATCGCAGAGATCGCCGCCGGATAGCCGGGGATGAGGCTCTCGAAGTTGATAGCGCCAATCTCTTGAAACCCCAAGAACAACAATCGTAGTTCCCCCAGATTCCCCAGAACGAGCACAAGCAGCAGCCCCAGCACCCCGGCGCGGCGCCCGCGTTTTCGATCTCCACCCGCCAGGTTGTTGGCAATGGTGTAGGCCCCCACCCCGGTCATCGCAAAAAGCGTGGGGATGGCCAGGTTGTATCCCACACTCGGCACGATACCCAAAACCTTGATTAATGAACCAACCATCACGAAACCGAAGTAATAATAGTTCATCGTCCCACCGGCAAACCAGGGATCGTAGGACGGGAACCAGGTTGACTTGATCACGGCATTGAGATAGGCGAAGTCCATAGGCTTCTCGCCGCCGGAAACGGGATGCCACAAATCGGGATTGAGAAAACGCACGTAAGTCCATCCCACGTAGAGTACGGCAAAGAAGATTTCCACGCGCAGCAGGTCGCGCCAATGTTCATGAAAGAACGCACGGAAGAGATCCCACCGTTTATAGACTAACCAGGCCGCAAGCACTGCCCATAGGATAAACACTCCCCACAAGAGCCATTGGGTGTGCGGTAACAGGCGCAAGCTTGACAGCAACCAGGCCGTGTAAGACCACGCCAGCAGTCCCACCACGCGCGCAAGTCCATAGCCACGATAGCGCAGCGCAGGGAAAGCATAATATAGCCACGGGAACGCGACGAAACCGAGCGCCGTTGAGAAAAGCCACCATACCATCACGGCAAGAATCTGCGAACGGTTTTGCAGTGTGTTACGATTGAAGATCCGTGACCAGGTTCCGCCGTTTTCTTGATCGGCACGCATGCGCGGCGTCATCAACAAGCTGAGATCATTCATTTCACGGGTGCGGGTGGCCTGGAGCGGCGTCAGCCAGCGAACGTCGCTTAACAGGGAGAGTGGCAACACGGCTTCGGTCTGCGCGCGCGAGTAGGTAGACGTCTTGGCGAAGATGAACACCGTTGGGTGATCGTAGACACTGAAGGCTTCCTCGGCTGGCGGAAATGAGATCTGGCACGGGCGCGCATTGCTGTAGCGCGCGGCCGGCACGTCAAAAGACATTTCTTGATCGGGGAACTGGCACGCTCCCAGCGCCGGATAGGAGACGAATTCCGCGAGCAACTCGAAGCCCAGACTGCCATTAAACAGCGCATCGTAATAGACCGTGGTGAACGGGTAGCGCATCGCCAGGCGGGGAATTGAAGCGTATAGCCGGTTGCTGGAAAGCACAATGTAGTCGGCTTCGTCCAGCCAGTCAAACAACGCGGCGCGTTTATCAGGTGTATCGTTGTCATAGTTGTTCATCTGGCCATCAGGCGGATTAGAAGCCAGACTGCGATACCAGTTCCCGAAGGCATCCTTGCCATCCATGCGCTGCGGCAGCGCATCGTCCCAATGCTCGTTGGCGATAACCGACGTTTGTAACTTTATCGTCTCGCCTTCCAGTAATGTAACGCTAAGGTAAACCTGCTTGCCGGCCTCCAATGTGACCGTGTCGGATAGAGGGGCCTCGATGGTATGCACACCACTTGCCAGGATACTAAAGTCGATGGTCGTCTCGGCAAGCACATCTGTTCCATAAGGGTCTGCCATCAACATCAGACGCAGACGCCGGTTTCCAATTTTTTCAGGTGCGGAAACCTTGTTAAGCGTGAGACGGGTCACATTACTATCCGCCTCTGGTGTGAACGGGGTGAGACTTAGCGGGGCATAGGCGCTCAAGAGCGTGTCAGGTTGCACGGGAATCTGAATTTTGACCCCACTTTCGGTGTACGCCGTCGCTACTGTGGGGATGTTGTTATACATCCACCGTGAGGCTTCGACTCGGGTGAGCGAGCGGTTGTAGATCTGGAGGAAGGCCAACGCCCATACCACTGTTCCTATCAAGACCAAGCCCGGCAGAATTAGCAGCACGCCTCGCACAACTTTGCGCCATAGCCGCACAGGGCATGACCACGTCCAGGCCCATTTTGCTCCGTGGATCAATATCCACGCCCCAAAGAGCGCAAAGACGGGATATACGGGCAGCAGATAGCGCATCGACTTAACCCACTGCGTACCCTGATAAAAAAAGAAAAGCGTGCCCCACGCCCAGATCAACACATGTTGCCACTCCCGCTTGCGCACGAGTTGCCAGCCCATAATGCTCCAGCCTACCCAAGCGGCAATGCCAAGCGGCAAGCCCATCCCCCAGAACAACATATTCCGCAGCGGGAAGATAACAGGTGCGCGCGCCGTCCACTGGTGACCAAAGGGAACATCGCGCAGGCCGCTGGCCAGTTCCTGCGCGTCTTTCATAGTATTCATCCACTCCGGGTTGATGTGGACGTTGAAAAAGCCCGGCCCGGTGAATGCGTATGGCTGTGCGGAGCGGAATGCCAGAGCCGCCAAGATGCCGGAGAGAACTACAGCCATTGCCGGCGCAGGCAAGAGCACGAATCGGTAGCGCGTTGTACCTTCATTGGATACCTCGCGACGTAACAGTGCCGCCAAGCCGACAATACCCGCCAGAGGCCACACACTGATTTTCGATGCGACGGCCAGTCCGGTTGTCAAACCTGCCAGCAAAAGCAGCCAGGGTCGCCGGTATTGGACAGCGCACACGGCAAAATACAGCGTCCAGGCAACGAAAACCGTGGCAAAGCTATCCACGACGAAGAAATGCGCGTGCTGAATCGGCAAAACAGCGAAAGCATACAACGTGGCGGCGAGTAGCGCGGTTTTGTTGCCGTATAATGCCCGCGCGAGCAGTGCTAATGCCAAAAGCGTGGCCAAGTCTGCCAATGCCGAGAGCGCGCGGCCTATAAAATGGATGCCGCTGTAGTCCTTGTAATGCCCTTCATAACATGGGCCAGAGGCATTGAGCAGCGCCGCCCGCAACAATATGCCGAACGGACTTGGGGGATCGACGCACGCCTGATCCACCCACCCCGCGACGACTCGCGTTGTAAAAAGTGGCAGCGTGCCATAGACATAGCCAGCATAGCCTTTGTTTACTGGATTCAGTGGCGATTCGGCGGTACTCCAATATTGCGCGAGGTTTTCGGGAAACTGAATAGCGCTGACAACCATAGTAAGATAGCGTTCGTCAGGATGCAGATGTGTGCCCTCGTCCCAGTCGATGTTGTAGGAACGTATCCACGCAGCAGCAAGGAGGATCACCACAAGCATTGGCACGAATAGGCTATGCCAGCGCACTTTCCTGTATGACTTTTGGCCAGATTCTGAGGCTAGTTCAGCATTCATAAAATTTCACCCAAAACGGAATTTCGCATAGTCATTTTTTCTTTCAAAGAACACAAGAAAGTCAATTCTATATTCAGGCTTTATGACTACGCGAAATACTGACTTTTTAACAACAAGAGACCCGTACTTGCGTTGATCCGAGGCATGAAACCTACTGAGCAGCAACGACATGAGCCGGCATGTGCGCCGTCAGTCGCGCGCGCGCGTCCCCTAGTACATCAGGAGATACATCCTCATCAAAATTCATTCCGGCCAGAATCTCATCAAGAATCTGCGCGCCGGTACGACCAGTTCCCGGACTAATTGCGATACGGAGATCACGACGAAAAGCACGAGTAAGATTATCGCCGCTCACATTCGAGACCAACATCATTGCCCGTACAGCATTGGCGATCGCGTAGCGTGGTTCGATACGCTCCAAGTCCTCAAAGAAAAAAGCGCAACTGACAAACATACGTTGCCGGTAGACTTGTGCCTCCAACAGGTCCAACAACCGACGCTGCGCCATCGATGTCAAATGCCCCAGATGATACTCAGCTAGAAAGCGCGGGCCACTGATTTGCCGCAGCAATACACGAACGTAGTCGTCGCGCAAACTCCAGGGCGCAAGGTTCCGCTGACACAGCATCTCGGCATAAATCTCATCAATGTCGCGCGAGAGATTGTCCAAAGCGCGACGCAATGCGCCTTTCCACTGCCCGCAACCGGGGGTGCAATGACAACCCGTAGCCCAACGCCCCAAATCGTGCGCGCAGCTCCACGCGGTATTCTCCACAATTTCAACGTTGGTCTGCGGTGGATACTCGCGCAGATAACGCGCCAGCGTAGTGATCTCATAAGCATCCGATGATTCGGGCGTCGTCAGCGCCTCCAGTACTCGCACACCATGTTTGTGATGATGTCCGAAAGTCTCGCCGTCCGTGGCGATGAGTGTCAACGCGCCAGGCGCAGAGCGCGACAGATGCTCGTTGATCAACGGACGCGTGTACTCCGGTTCTGGCATACTGAACGAGAAATAGTTCGAGAGGTCGCGGTCGCGCACAAACACAGCAATAGAACGGCCATGCGGCAACCGAACAAGATATGGGCCAGCGCCACGCGAGAGATCACCATGCACTTGTTCGCCGGAGAGAATAACGAAGGACAGTCCCGCTTCAGCAACCGTCTCCAATGTCTCGTAGTCGACCGCCATCTCCGGGAGCCAGATACCATCCGGCTGCACACCAAAACGATGCACGTAACTGGCTATCCCCCATCGAACCTGGCAGCGCTTGTCACGGCCCCGCGCCAACGGCAAAATGGTATGGTGAACGGCTTGGGCAACACCATTAGGCATCCCATATCGCCGTCGGTGTTGATAAACCGCGCTCACAATCTGTTGATAAGTTTCATGAACGCAATCATCCATCCAGCGAGCCAGGGTGCCGCCGAGATTAAAGCTCATCCGCGCGAAATTGCCCACCGCTGCATTAGGTGCATAGCACTCCGCCGTCACCCTGTTGTTCCAGTTAGGAAACGGGGCAGCGGAAGGCTCATCACGACACTCGCCAGTTAAGGGGTCTTCCCGTGGCGGCTGATAGAAATGTCCATGGATACACAAAAATGGCTTCAAGGTCATACAACGTCCTCACTCGACACAATAAAACACCCCACACAAAAAAAGCGCAGGGGCCAACGGATTGTTGACCTTGAGCTGCGCAACGCCAAGGGCTATTAAGATCTCAAATGGCCCGATGGAGGGCCAACGCGCGTTGATAGAGGTCGACATAGGCACGAGCAGAGGCATCCCAAGAAAAATCGCGTTCCATTGCGCGCCGTTGAATATCCAACCAGCGCGACTTGTTTCCATAAGCGCACAAGGCGCGTTCCAGCGCTTCCAAAAGAGCCGGAACAGTATACGCAACAAAAGTAAACCCAACGCCCCGGTCGGCCTGGGCATCTGCATCGACAACGGCATCCGCCAGTCCACCTGTCACATGAACAACTGGCACCGCTCCATAGTGCATCGCCGACATCAACCCGATACTACTCGATTCGGCGCGGCTCGGCGTAAGGAAAACGTCGACGCTACCGTAAATACGTCGCGCCAAGCGGTCGTCGAACTTGATAAAGGCCCGCACATTGTTAGGGAATTGCGTTTGCAAATTCCGGAAACGGTTTTCATACTCTTCTTCGCCTGTTCCAAGGATCACAAATTGCACGTCTTGTTGTTGCAATAGTGTCTCGAATGCCGGGATAACCAAATCCAATCCCTTGGTATCGTCCAGGCGCGTCACCATGCCGAGCAGTGGCATCTCAGAACTGACGGCAAATCGCGCCTCACGTTGGAAGGCGCTCTTGTTCACTGCCCGCATCTTGAGCATTGTACGGTCGAAAGTCTGCGCCAAAGCGTCATCGGTCGCCGGATTCCACAAGTCAGTATCGATGCCACTGAGAATACCAAAGATACAGTCGCGCCGCGTGTGAAGCAGCTCCGTCAGCACTCCGGCCCCACCATCGATGATCTCACGCGCATACGTCGGGCTAAGCGTGCTGATGAGGTCAGCATGAGCTACACCTTGCGCCATCCAATTGACCTGCCCGGGCACTTCTCCCGGTAAATGAGGCAACTTCTCCATTTGTGCAAAGGTCAAAATCAAACGCCCGCAGACACCCTGATAGGCAAGATTGTGAATAGTAAAAAGCGTAGCAAGATCGCGGTAAAACGGCTGCAAACGGCCATACACATCGAGCCAAGCCAACACTGGGGCCGTATGCCAATCGTTCGCGTGGATCACCCCGGGCTGCCAGTCCAGCATCTGTAGCATCGAAATCACGCCGCGC
>JAFGFI010000394.1 GCA_016931185.1 Anaerolineae bacterium | reverse complement strand
CTGTGAGTACCTTACACAGGCTAAACACGTGGGATGGACGCCAGTTTTCCGCATAATCAAGCCGCTCTAAGCTTCCTGGAAGGTTAAATCTCAAAATGCAGCCGCCTGCTGAGACTTTTGTAGTCTTCCACGCGAAAAAGTGACGGACACTCAAATGCCAGAACATCAGAGTTTCATAAACGGCAAATGTGTTGGTCCACTATGCACAAAAACGCGGCCCTATACCAGGCCGCGTCGGTTGGCGACTATCATACTTGGAAGAATATCCCCATCCACGCGCTATGCGCCGTGGCGAGTAATTTCCTCTCCTATCAGTTCTTGTTTCTTGTTCCCCCTTACGGCATCATTTCAAAACTCACCGAAACGCGCGCTTTGATGCTAATCTGACCGGGGGAAAGGCTGCTGTCCAGGTTAAGAGCCTCACCGCCGATTTCCTGGATCACGTTTTGGGTCATCCCTCCACCGTAAGATCCCCACCAACTGCTGTAGCCGGCGCCCCAATAATTGGCTTCCTCTTGTAAAGTGCGCGGGTTGCCTAACTTCTGTCCTAGCGCGGTTGCCATCGCCTCTGCCTTTTCCCGCGCCGCCTCAATTGCCAGGAGGCGGGCTTCATCACGATGTTCTCGCAGGGCGGTGGTGCGGAACTCAATGTTGTGAACGTAGTTCACGCCGGCTTCAAGACTCTCGCTCAGGAGGGCCTCAAACTTGGTGAGATCGCGCAGGGTAATAACGATGGTGTTTTGAACCACATAATTCAAAAACTCTCGCTTCATATAACTATTGTCATAGCGCGGCTCGATCTGGATGTAGTCCGTCTGGACGTGTTCTGTAGGAATGTCGTACTTTTTGGCTAAAGCCAGAACTTTCTTCACGATCTGGTCATTTTGTTGTTTGGCCGTAGTCAATACCTTGTTTGACGTTTCTACCCCTAACCGTAACACAACTTCATCTGGAACGATGCGGACATCGGCTTCTCCACTGACCGTAATCACCCCGGGTTCTGTGGAGGTCGTAGGCGCGTTCATCCATCCGACGAGAAAAACGACACAGACTAAGATCAATCCAATCCCTAAAACAGACTTTTTACTAGACATCATATATGCTCCTTTCACGTTTTACGTTCATCTGACTTGATATGCTGCCCATAGATCTTAAAGGTGTTACCAAGATTCTGCGTATCTAAAATTACTTGTTAACCTAAGTTGCTATCTATCACGTGAATTTCTCTTTTTCGCACGCGGCTCTTGCCGCGTGCGAAAAAACACCCTTTTCTCTTCCGCTATCACAAGTAGCAACTTGCGTTACTTGTTAATAAATGGCATGCAGAGACCTGTAGGATCTGAGCTACTTTAAATTAGTCTAGCAAACGTATATGACAACCGTGTGATAAAGAGGAGACAGTTGAGGAGCATTTAAAAAGATGAGAAAACCCACACAAAGATTTTGGATTTAGAACTATTTTCGATGAGATTTTTTTCTAATCCTAATATCCTTATTTTTACAACTGCATTTCTGGCGGCTTGCAGAAGAGGTTTGCGGGAGCCTGGGGGGGGACGAGCAGCCGCAAAGAGCCGGGTTGAATCTCGATAGAGGCGGGGGTATCGCCAAAGGGATCGCCGTCCAGGTGTACCGCGACGGTAGGGGAAGTCTTGACATGCACTTGGCGCGCCATCGCCTGGACAACCTTCGGATCGCTGAGATGCCGTCCGCTGAAGATGCGCAGGAGATGCCGGAACGCATAGGAAAATCCTAGCCCCTTAAAAATGAAAATATCCAGTAGCCCATCATCCATCCGTGCATAGCGGGCCACATTGAAAAATGCCGCGTAAAGTTGAATATTGCTGGCTAAGACCATCAATGCGCGCGTGTTAAAAGTGCGGCCCTCAATGTGGATACGCGACCGCACGCCTTTGAAATATGAAGCGACCGTGAAGCCCGCGATGATGTAGGGTAAAGTTCCTAAACGTTTGGCATACCGGGGACGGGGTTCCATTTGTACGGCGATCTCGGCATCCATGCCCAATCCAGCCCAACAAATAAAGTGCCGGTCGTTAATCAGCCCTGTATCCACACACTGCACCCGGCTATTGTTCAATACATGTTCCAGTTCGGAAACATATAGGGGCATGGCCAGGGACAATAATGGCATCCGCAGTTGGTGCGCCAAAATATTCCCCGTTCCTACCGGGACAATGCCCAGGATGGTCGAGGTGCCTGCGACACCGTTCACGGCCTCGTTGATGGTCCCATCTCCTCCTGCCACCAATACCATATCGAAGCCGCTTTCCGCTGCCTGTCTGGACAAATAGATAGCATCTCCGGCCTGCTCGGTTTGAGCTAACTCTAATGACCAGTGATTCTGATTGAGATGTTGCGCAAAACGCTTTAATGCGCGGGTCATATCCCAAGGGCCCGCCGTTGGATTGTAGATCAGGAGTACCCTAATCCCCATAAGTGTTTATGTACCTCGTGATGTGTGTGATGCGTGAAACATAATGCGTGAAACGTGATGTGTAAGCGTTTTTACGCTTCACTGCCGTGTCATTCAGTTCACCATTTACTGTTCCTCACCTAGTATAGCACGAAACGTGATAGGTGAAATGTGAGTAATGCAACAAGAATTATCCCCAATATGCCCAATACTATCCAATCGGCGCGGCACATCTGGAGGTCGTGCCACGTGGTGCGCGCGCCCCCCCTGCTGACACCACGCGCGGCCAGTGCTAATGTGAGATGATCGCTCATACGCAGGGTACCGATGACCACCGCAACCAACACCGGCACATAGTCCCGGATGCGCCGGAAGAAATTGCCCTCTGCGACCCATCCCCGCGCAGCTTGTGCTTCCCGGATGGCAACGAAGAGATGTTGAATTGTGGGGAGGAAGCGCAGCGTCAGGCTGATTGTCAATCCCCACGTGTAGGGTAATCCCAGGCGGACGAAAGCACGCACGAGCGCGCGTTGGTCGGTGGTGAAGAGTAGTCCTCCGACAACAAAGGCAATGGACAGAGTGCGCAACGCCAGCAGCGCGCTGTAGGACAACCCACCTACCGTCAACTGTATCGGGCCAATTGCTAGTAACACACGCCCCGTGGGAGAGAAGAATGGCTGTAATACCAGAATAAAGATTACCAGAACGACACATTGTTGCCATAGCCAGTACAATGCCCGCCAGGGAACGCGCGCGCCGGATAGCAACAGGAGGATACTCAACAAATAAAGGAATTGCAAAGGTATGTTGGATAGTGTAAACGCCGCGATTCCGCCCACAGTCATACCTAAGAGTTTTATCCGTGGATCCAGGCGGTGCAGCCATGATGTACCGGGAATATACAAATCGAAAGTCAACCCCATCCTCCTCAAGAGAAAGAGATTAAAAATTAGAGATTAGATAAAATGTTGGATTGCGGACGCCCCGTTTGCCGGCATACGGCAGAGATCCATGTTCCACAACATGAAATTTTCATCCGCCTGTTAATGAACATACAGGGATTTCATCGGCTATCACGCGCCCGTGTTCCAATGTTATGATGCGATCTGCCTGAGCTGCTAACATCAGGTCGTGGGTTGCCAGGATCACAGTGACGCCTGCGGCACGCTGCTCAACTAACCACGTGAGGAATTGCTCCCATCCCCGTCCATCCAGCCCCACTGTCGGTTCATCCAGCGCGATAATAGGCGTCGCTAGCGCGTCCAGGATCGCCAATGTGATCGCACGCTGCTGTCCATAACTGAGTGTAGCAGGGGGGTACTCGGCCACAGAATGTAAACCAAAACGTACCAGCGCGCGCATCACGCGCCCTTCCACGTCGGGCAACCGCAAATGTCGGGGGCCGTAGGTGATTTCCTCTCGCACCGTCGCGCCAAAAAGTTGCTGTTCGGGACGTTGGAACAACAATCCCACCTGCCGGGCTAAGTTGCCCACGGTGTGCCGCGCTGTATCCAGCCCCATCACATGGACGTGACCGGCTGCGGGACGTAAGAGGCCGTTCAAGTGCCGGAGCAGTGTCGTCTTGCCCGCGCCGTTTGCCCCCACCAGCGCAACGAACTGCCCGCGTGGAATTTTCAGCTCCAGGTCCTGGAAAACGCGGGTGCCATTAGGATACGTATAGTGTAGCCCGGTAATGTTCACGGCGATAGTGGCTTCCTCGGTCGGAGACCCTCCACGGTAAAGGGGGGAAGATGCGGGCATCCGGTGCAAGTCGGGCCACCGGTTTTGGGGGTAGAGAATTCCTGCCCGGTATAGCTGTGCCTCATCAGCTAACAGCGTGGCCGTATCTGTTTCGGCAAGGGATGCGGATGCTAACAGCGCGGCGCGTGGGGCCAGCCGGGCCGCCTGGGGGCGCAGTGTTGTCAGAAGCAGGGTTGTACCCTCTTGCCGCAGAGCGGCCAGTGTGTCCAGTATCTCCACGCGCCCTTCTGGATCGAGGCTGCCCAGGGGTTCATCCAATAGCAACACGCGGGGACGCATAACCCAGACAGACGCCAACGCCAACCGCTTTTGTTGTCCACCGGACAATGCCCACGGAGGGCGGTCTTGCACTTCGTGCAATCCAAAGCGGGCCAGCGCATCGTTCACACGTGGGCCGATCTCACCGGGATGCACAGCTAAAGACTCTAACCCCCAAGCAATCTCATCTTCTACGGTAGTATTAAATACTTGTGTTGCGGCATCTTGGAACACACAGCCTATAGTCCCCACGGGCGGCAGTGCAGCAACTACATCATGGCCCGCGACGCGGACCATCCCTGACACTGTGCCGCCAGTATAGCGCGGCGCGAGTCCTGCCAGCATGTGACACAATGTACTCTTGCCGCTCCCCGTTGCCCCCATCACCACGACCACATCGCCGGATTCCATCTGTAGACTTACATCGCGCAGCACCGTCCGGGTGTTCGCGGACGCGCTGTCTACATCCGCAATATTCGTATTACCTCCCCCCGTTTGCCCTGTCAGCGGGTGGGGATAGGCAAAATCTACATGATCAATGTGAATCATAGTGAGTGATCCGATGGTCGCACTCGGTTTTTAACAGATTTGGCCTATATAGTGAAGAAAATCTGTTCGATCCCGCTATATCTATTGAACACATTTATCGCTTCGCGGTTTCGTCAATTTTTAGTGCAACCCTGTAAGTTGCGGAGACGACGGCACTAACCCCACCCCCGCTTTCGCTCTGGTCTCCGACGAACCATAACCCTTGCACCGGTGTCTGGTACGGAATTCGGGCAGCACCCAATATCGGCATCAGACCGCCAAAGGCATGATGCTCCGTATGCGTGCGATATCGGAAATCTTCTGGTGTCAGTATGACTCGGACGCGCGTGTGTTCCCGCAAGCCGGGGATATGGGCTTCGGCATAAGCTACTAACTTGTCTGCATAGACTTCCTTCAATTCAGTCCACGTGCCTTCTTTGAGCCGGTCAGGGCAAATCGTGTAGATCGTCATTGCGTGATGTCCGGATGGCGCCATGTCCGGCGTGTGTAGGGTAGGCACGTGAACCACAAAACCCGCTGCACCTTCGTGATAGTTACCCTGTCGGGCCTCAATGATGCTGCTTTCAATGTCGTAAGTTCCATAGTAGTAGGTCACTGTACCGTGAACGTAAGGAGAAGGATCGTAATTCAGTCCCAGGTGTACCATAAATACCGAATCCATTAGCGGCAGGTTGCGCGTGGTTTCGACAAACTCCGCCGGTAAATATGTCTCTCCGACAAGGTTGAAGAACGTCTCCTTTGCTCCGCCGGAGGCGATGACAACGTCCGCTGGAAGCGTACGGCTATCTTCTACGCGCACACCGGTGACACGGTTCTCTTTAATTAAAATTTGTGTGACTGGCATACCGGTAAGAACTTGCCCTCCCTCACGCTCGATCTTCTCCACCAATGCCGTCACCCATGTACCGATACCGCCATGGATGCTGTAGTAATACACCTGCTCAATATCAGGAGCAAATTTGCTTGGCATCCGTTTATCAAAAGAGGCTTCCGGGTTGAGGGTGAAAACACCCAATCCGGGGAATTGGCTAGGCGGGGTGAAAAAATCTGCCAGGATAGAGATAAAAACACATTGTAGTTGGCGGGATTTGAAGTAGTGATCCATCAATTGCTGCGCGCTCCACTTCTGTTTGGGCAGAAAGGGCAATAAAGAAGCAAACAGGCGCGCTTTCCAATATAATGCGGTTAGCCCTTCAGCACGTTCCACCCGCCGGGCGAAGGTCATTAACCGGGTAAAGCGCAAATAATCTTTCCAATACTGCTCAAGGCCTGTTGCCTCTTCGGGAAACAAGGACTTGAGGCGATCCAGGCGCCATTGGGGATGGGTATAAGCATCCGGTTTTTGTAATTCAAAATCGGGGAACACATAGCCTCGATCATCTTTGACCACAGAAATCTTATCCGTAAGTCCCAGATCCTCCCAGATTTGGCCGACAGGTTCTCCAGGACCCAGTCCTTCGATTAACAACTGGCCCAAATCCCACTTAAATCCAGCTTGTTCCACCGGAGCTGTCACACCGCCAGGTTGGGAAAATTGCTCTAATACGGTTACTGTATGGCCAGCCTGCGCCAGTGTCGCGGCGGCGGTCAATCCTGCTATCCCGGAACCGATAACAATAATGTTCATAAAAACCCCCCTTAAAATGAGAAATTAGAGATTGGAAATTAGAAAAGAGCCTCGGAACGCGAACGTCTTATCTGCAAGTAGCAGGCGAGATGTTCGTGTTCCACCTTATTGGAGATTCTGAAACCGGATACTATTTTCCGCCTGTGCCAGAATAGCATCCAGGTAAGCGCGTAGTTCCGGGGGCAATGTCACCTCAATTGGAACTTCTGTTTGCAAATGATAAGTTAACGAAATGGGGAATTCCATATCTATGGGGACATCGAGAGTGTACCGGATGGGAATAACGGTCTCGATAGGAAATGAAATTTCTTGTTCTCCTAGCAATGGCACATTAAATGAAGTATTCACGACTGTGGACAGCGGATAATCAATGTTGAGTGGGACGGTCAAGGCATGGTGTATGGGGATTGTGGTGTTCAACGGGATCTCTTGATCGACGCTGACGGTCGTTACTATAGGTTGGCTACTGACTTGTGCTACCGTATTACGCACCGTTGTCAGCGTCTCAGCGATGGACAGACGCGCGCGATTCAGGGCATAGATTAACACCCCGTTGAGGGCAAGCGAAAGGATAACTAATGCCCACAGGAGGATCTGTCCTGTACGGGAGCGTGACGGTGGGGAAGGCGATACTGTGAGTTCAGGCGGCGCCAGTTCTGATTCAGAATAAGTCATCGGACATCTCCTCTTCCTGTTCTTGCTCAAATTCTACCTGTTTTACAGACTGTGCGATGCGCGTTAGCAGTGTCGGATCGCGCCATAACAGTGCATCAATTTGCACGGCTGCCGCGCCCAAATATAGGCATGCCTGTGCCTCTTGAGGCGTTCTGATACCTCCGCAAGCGATCACGGGTACCGGTAGTTTTCGCACCCACTGCGTCAGTTGATGCATCAACAAAGGAAACTGGGCGGGGCCATACAGTCGCCCGCGCATATAGCGTGCCGCGACCGTCCCCTGGTCATCCAATGTTTCCTCCTCCAACGGTAACACTGCGCGCGGTGGGGCAGTTAGTGTCAGAGCATCGGCTCCGGCTGCTGCTAAATAGCGTGCCAATTCGATATGTCCAAAAGGTACACGCACAATGACGGGCAGGTCACCCTCGATTTGGACAGATTCTACCAGTGCCCGCGCTTTGTTCCGAGAAGTCCCTTCCGCCAATCCCAGCTCGATCCCTATAACCCCAGGTATGCCGGAGAGCAGCCGCGCGGCGCGCCCCGTCTGAGCAGGGGACCCGGCTAACAAGTGTACAATCACCGGCACCGGCGACCGTTCCCACGCAGAACGATATTGCCGGATCACCTGCCGTATTCCAGGGTTGGGATGTCCCGTATGCACGATGAACTGATCCCCGTACACAGCCACACGCTGTCCCCGCGCGGCGCGGCGTGGGGAAACGCTCACCGGGTTGGTTACAATGGCTCCTAATGCGCCGATATCCACCAGCTCACGGTATTCCTCTCCATAGCCAAAACACCCGGCGGCAGGCATCACTGGGTTCTGAATAGGAAGGCCAAATTTGTGTTTGGGTGCAAGTTCTATCATACGTGATACAAAGAGTTAGGAGTTAGGAGTTAAGGAAATGAGTATCTTAACTCCTAACTCCTAGGTGTTGAGTGCCACTATTGATAAATGAAAAAAAGTGCTAATAATCATCAAGGAATCTTAATGCAGTCCAAGTGCCACTAATTGT
>JAFGFI010000393.1 GCA_016931185.1 Anaerolineae bacterium | reverse complement strand
TCCCCAATGTCAGGGAATTTGGTTTGTTTGACGTATTGCAGCAAGTTTGGAAGACCGGAGAACCAGAACGTCATCCGCTATCCTGGTACCAGGATCATCGCGTAGCCGGCTGGCGCGATAACTATGTGTATAAACTTCCATCCGGTGAAATTGTTGCCATTTATGAAGATATGACACGGCGCAAGCAAGCGGAAGAAGCCCGGCGTGAGAGTGAACAGCGTTTTCGTTCCATTATCGAAAACACAATGGCCGGGTATTTTCTTTTAGATAAAGAGGGCATTATCAGAGATGTAAACCCCGCTTGGGTTAAGCTGTATCATTATGATTCAGCAGAAGAAGTTATTGGACAGCATTTTACGGTTGTTCAAAAGTTGGATGATGTGGAACAGGCGCGCGAGCTTGTAGATGGGATTATGCGGGGCGACGCCAGGTATTTAATCGGCGAATTTAGTAGAAAATGTAAAGATGGTGCAATTGGTTATCATACATTTTCGGCCAGACCCGTTTCTCACTCGGGTGAAATTGTTGGGATCGAAGGCTTTATTATTGATACCACTGAACGTATCCAGGCTGAAAAATCGTTCCAGGAAAGCGAAGCCCAGTTTCGTGCTCTGTTTGAAACAATGACCGAAGGGGTTGCGCTCCATGAGGTCCTGTATGATGAGAATGGAAAGATAGCAGATTATGTGATTATTGATGTTAATCCTGCTTACGTTACCCAGACTGGTGTTAGCCGGAAAGCGGCTGTTGGTCTGAAAGCTTCTGAAGCTTATGGTACAGAAAGTCCTCCTTATCTTGATATTTATGAAAAGGTTGTCACGACAGGTATGCCGGCTCACTTTGAGACTTATTTTGTCCCCTTGAACAAATATTTTAGTATTTCCGTCTTCTCCCCACGCAAAGGACAGTTTGCAACCGTTTTTGCAGATATTACGGAACGCAAAATAGCCGAAGAAGAACGTGAGCGATTGCTGGCACGGGTACAGGAATCAGCCCAAAGGGTGCGGCAAATTATGGATACGGTTCCAGAAGGTGTGCTTTTGTTGAACTCTGAGTTGCATCTTTTATTATGTAATCCTATTGCTGAGGAATATTTACACGTTTTAACTGGGCCGCATGGGGCAAAGCCGGACCGGCCTCTTACACACTTGGGTACATCTACCCTTACTGAAATTTTGACATCGCCTCCGCAGGGATTGTGGCACGAAGTAACTGTAGATCAACGCATTTTCCAGGTGATCGCCCGTGAAATACATACCGGGCCAATGGTAGAGGGGTGGGTGCTGGTAATGCGGGATGTCACTAAAGAATATGAGGTTCAGCAGGTTGTGCAGCGGCAAGAACGTTTAGCCGCTGTGGGACAACTTGCAGCAGGTATAGCGCATGATTTCAATAACATCATCGCGGCAATTGTGCTTTACAGCCAGATGTCACTGCGGACGCCGGATATTTCGTCCAAACTCCAGGAGCGGTTGCGCGTGATCAGTGAACAAGGGCAGCGTGCTTCTGACCTTATCAATCAGATTTTAGATTTCAGCCGCAGTTCGATCTTGGATCGCCGACCTTTAGAGTTAGTACCGCTATTAAAAGAACAGGTTAAGCTCTGGCAACGTACATTGCCGGAACATATTTATATTGATCTTACCTATGGCGCAGAAGCTTATGTTATCAGTGCCGATCCTACCAGGATGCAGCAGGTATTTATGAATCTGGCGGTCAATGCGCGGGATGCGATGCCCGATGGGGGAATGCTGCGTATTGACATAAGCTGCTCGCATTTTGAATCTTATAGAGAGGTGCCGCTGCCCGACATGGAAACCGGGGACTGGATTAAGATTACTTTTAGTGATACCGGTATGGGTATGTCCGACCACGTTGTGCAACATCTTTTTGAACCCTTTTTTACAACGAAAGAACGGGGTCAGGGTACGGGATTAGGACTGGCACAGGTATACAACATCATTATGCATCATGAAGGTAAAATTGATGTGCAAACAGCAGTAGGGAAAGGGACCACATTTATTTTATACCTCCCCGCGTTACCTGTGGTTCAGCTACCTTCTGCGGAAGCCATCAATGTTGATTTACCGTTGGGTCATCAAGAGACGATATTGGTGGTTGAGGATAACCCTGTCACGCGCGCTGCGGTGCTTGAAAGCCTGGAATTGCTCGGTTACCGTACCCTGGAAGCCGTGAATGGGCAAGAGGCGTTGGACATATTTGCGAAACACCGGGACGAGATTGCGTTAGTGTTAAGCGATCTGGTGATGCCGGAGATGGGGGGCCGTATATTAACCTATCGTTTGCGCGAGATCGCCCCGGAGATGCGCGTGGTCGTAATGAGTGGGCATCCGCTGAACCAGGAACAGGCTGCTTTGCACGAGGCCGGTGTGATTGCCTGGTTGCAAAAACCCCCGGATTTGGAGCAATTGGCCGAGGTTTTAGCGCGAGCGCTTCAGAAACCTTAAAATATACTCGGACAAAGCACATTTTCTCTATTTTTATGAAACCTTGGGCGTGTTTTTGCGTACACATAACGTATGCTTGATATTTTACGTTATTTCTGGCGGCGTAAGCTGCGCACTGCGTTGACTATATTTGCCGTGATGGTGGGGATATTTGCCGTCACGGCGGTTGGGGGTATTGCCGAACAGTTAGAACGCAGCATTGTGACCGTAGAACAGGATGCTTTGCGGCGCATTATGCTGTGGCCCCGCGATTATGAAACTACGCTGGGAGAAGCCACGATCCGGCAGTTACGTCGTATTCCCGGTGTCGCCGGCGTGACGATGCAGGCCAGCGGATACATTGCCCCTCCCGAAGATGCTGTTATCCGGATTTCAGTTAACCCGGAGATGTTCGTCGGAACCCGTTCCGATATTCCGGGGCTGGAATATGAACCGCCCGTGGATGGGTTACAACTGTGGGACGGACGCCTGCCCGCGCCGAGCAGCCGCACTGAAACGGTCGTTACCTGGGCGCTGGCCGAAGCTAAAAATTTAGAAGTCGGTGATACGTTGCTGATCCGGGAGCGGCCGTTCACGGTGGTCGGTATATGGGAGAAATCCCCCACCCCCGAGGGCCGCACTGCCAATATCAGTTATGAGGCTGCCGAAAATCTGTTGGGGGAAGTTACCTATCCCTATATCTATGTGATTCCCAGGCCCGGTGCCGACGCCGAAGCCCTGGCAGTGCTTATTGAGGAATTACTCCCCGAAGTTCAGGCCTATTCCCCGGCCGAGACGGTCGCACAAGCTCGCCAACAAATTCTCATCTTTTCCGCAGTGGTGGGAGCCAGTGGGGTGATGTCGCTCCTTATTGGAACTTTTACCATCGTGAATACGATGGTCGTGAGTGTCCAGGAGCGACGTCGCGAGATTGGTTTGAAAAAAGCCCTGGGGGCGGCAGATGGGCATATCCTGGCCGAAGTTATTATTGAGGCGATATTGATCGCCGGGATCGGCGGTGTGTCAGGGGTAGGGGCGGGCGCGTTGGCCGGCAATATTGCCAACCGTGTTCTCTTTGACAGTTTGGGAATGCAGTTATATCTATTGACACCGCGCCTGGGTGTGGGAGCAATTGTATTCAGTGTGATGATGGGCGCGTTGGCCGGGATCTATCCGGCCTGGCGCGCAGCGCGCCTCGATCCGGTGATTGCGTTCCGGGGTGGGGATACGGTGGCCTATGCGGGGCGCGGGCTGAAGCGATTGCTGTATCTCATTCGTCGCAATGCGCGCAGTGGGCTGACGGTAGGGGGGATTGCCATCGGTATATTTGCCCTGGTGGTCCTGGGGAGTCTTACGGAGGCCCTCAATACCTATGTTCGTAATGTGACCGAGGCGACCAATGACTTGATAGTCGTATCGCCTGCAAAGGCCGGTATACCGGTGAACCGGAGTACTGCGCGTGTCCTACGCCGTTTCCCCGGCGTGAAAGATGTGATTTTGACCAACACATCTGAGATGCCTATTGATTTTGAGAGAGGGCAAAATACTGCAGAGGGTGAGGAAACAGTTAACGTTCAAGTTTGGGCACATGAATCTGAAACCGGTGATATGGGCATATGTATGCCGGTGCGTAATGAGATTGTCGAAGGCCGCTTTGTGTCTGCCGGCAGCAAAGATGAGATTGTGTTGGGAGGTGGGCGGGCCGAACTTCAGGGGACATACGTTGGTGATGTGGTCTTTATTAAAGACCATCCCTTCACGGTGGTGGGGATTTGGGGGCGTATTCCCTTTGATGTAGGGGGACACGATATGTCGGCTTTTGTCTCCCTGGATGCGCTGTCCTGGCTTGAGGGAAACCAGGATGGAGTCACTGGGGTTGCGGTGCGTGCCGAGTCGATGGCGGCGATAGCACCATTGACCGGGTTGGTAGAGACCGAATTGCCCGGGCTGGAAGTTATGAATGTTACTGAAGTGATTGGCGATATTCAACAAGCGTTTATGGGACTGATCGCGGCAATGATCGGTATTTTCTCAATAGCTGTCTTTGTGGGGAGCGTGTCGGTCATCAACACGATGGTTATAGCCGTCAATGAGCAGACGCGCCAGATCGGATTAAAGAAGGCCGTGGGCGCGGAAAATGGTGATATTCTGGCCGAAGTATTGATGGATGCCGCGTCATTGGGCGCGGTGGGGGGCGTGCTGGGAGTGGGATTGGCGTGGGTAGCTGCGATGATTTTCAATCCGATTATCAGGGCTAATATGGGATTGGATATGTTTCGCTTGTCGCCTCGTTTGGCCGTGGGAGCGATACTCCTGAGCGTCATTTTAGGGATGTTATCGGGGCTATTCCCGGCGCGCCGGGCCGCGCAGCTCGATCCCGTTATTGCCCTACACGCAGACTAAAAAGAACTACGGTTGGCAGATTTTTGAGGTTTTTTTACAATTTGTCAATTTGTGATTTTCAAGGGGGAATACGTGAAACCTAAGAAACTTTTGTGGATTATTGGGGGATTGGTAGTGCTTGGGGGATTACTGTGTTTGCTGAGCAGTTTTTTCCCGGATATTTTACCACAGGGAATGGCAGCGGCGACGCCTACAGTGACAGCGACCGCCCAGGTTGAAATGGCAGTGCGGGCGCGGGGGAAGGTCGAGCCGGCGGAATGGAACACATTGGCTTTTGATACTAATGGTTCGGTGGCAGCATGGGTTGTAGAAGAAGGAACTATAGTGCACGCGGGTGATCTATTGGGCCAGTTGGATACGGCTAAACTTGAATTGGCGTTACAGCAGGCGCGGCTTGAATTGGAAAAGGCAAAGTTGCGGTTAACCGAAGCGGAGAAGGAATTGGCCCAACAACAGGCTGAGGCTGAGTTAGCTTTACAGACGGCAGAAGTGCGGCTGGCCCAGACACGCGCGCGTCCGCCTTCCATCACCGCGGCCTCTGTACGTTTGGAATCCGCGCGGCGCGCGGAAGCCAGTGCCCTGGATGAGTATAATAAATCCCTGGATCGCTTGTGGGAGGAAGGGGATAAGCGCAAAGAATACCGGGAAGTGCTTCAACAGGCTATGGGCGACCGGCAGATCGCGGAGGCTGAATTGGCTACTGCCCAGGCTGAGCAGGCGGCGAATGTTCAGGAAATTGCCGAATTGCAGATCGAGATTGCCAAGTCCAAGTTAAAGTTGGAACAACTGGCGGAAGGTATCGATCCGACACTGGCACAGGATGTAGCTGCTGCGGAGTTGAAGATTACCCAGGCGGAGGCCGATCTCGCGGAGACCATGTTGGTCGCGCCTTTTGACGGCACAGTGATGGAATTGCACTATCAGGAGGGAGATTGGGTACAATCCGGCGCGGAAGCTGTCACCCTGGCAGATTTGACGACCCTGCGGATCGAGACCACCGATTTGGATGAGTGGGGAGCCGCTCAGATTCAGGTGGGTGATGAGGCTCGCATCACGTTTACAGCGTTTGATGATAAAACCCTGAGTGGACATGTGACCGAAATCGCGACGCGGGGAGAGGCCCTTTCCGGGGGCGATGTTGTGTATCGCACACTGATCGAATTGGATGCCCCCGACCCAGAGCTGCGCTGGGGGATGACGGTTCGTGTCACTATTCCTTTAGAGGACGCACCATGATTGTCGAGGCTCACGATCTGGTTAAGACGTATTTGATGGGCGCGGTAGAGGTCCACGCGCTGCGTGGTATTGACCTGGAAATTGAATCTGGGGCGTTTATCTCGGTGATGGGCCCTTCGGGCAGTGGAAAATCCACTTTGCTCAATATTCTGGGGTGTATGGATCGCCCTACCAGGGGACGCGTATTGTTGGACGGTGTGGATTTAGGCGCGATAAAGCCTCGGAGGCTGCCCAAAATCCGGCGTGAAAAAGTGGGGTTCGTTTTCCAGCAATACCAATTACTCAGTCACATGACTGCGTTGGAAAATGTGATGCTGCCATTGCGCTACGCCGACGTGGGCCGCCGGACGGCGCGCAAACGTGCAATCGCTGTGCTAGAACAGGTGGGTTTAGGCGACCGGTTTCACCATCGCCCTGCGGAATTATCCGGGGGGCAACAGCAACGCGTCGCCATTGCGCGCGCGCTTATCAATCAACCGGCAGTGGTGTTGGCGGATGAACCTACCGGTAACCTTGACACACACTCAGGTGATGAGATTATGGCCCTGATGCGGACATTGAACGAGGCCGGACAAACGTTTATCGTTGTCACCCACGATCCACGCGTGGCCGACCGTACCGACCGCACGATTCACTTGCGGGATGGCCTGGTGGAGTCAAATGTGGTACGTGAAACGTGAGACATCAAGTATAATATAATAACATTTTACGTTTCATAACCGAGGTGAATATATGCGATTGCATCCTTTACTTAGTGATCCGAAGGCGGTTCTGGTTTCATTGACGCCATCGCCGGACCCGCCAGGGTGGGAGACGTATCGTTGCGCTGCTCGGCAGATGATGGCGGCGATGCAGGTTGAGTTGGATGGCGAGAAAGTTGTAATCAAGCCTAATGTCACTGTTGGTGAGCGTTTTGCCGACCCGGATACCGGTATTGGCACACACCCAGGTTTTGTGCAGGGGATGTTGGATTATTTAAATGTGCATGGCAGGCGGAAGCATGCGACCTACATCGTTGAGGACCCGCGCAATACAGATGATAATGAGCCACGTCACTGGCGTGGGACGGGGTATGACACGCTTGCAACGCAGACCGGGGTTAAACTGCGCACACCTAATGTTTATGCCTGTGTCACAAGAACCGTGCCCAATCCCCAAGCCCTGACGACACTGCGTGTGAGTCGTTTGGCCGTTGCCCCGGACGCGGTATTGTTTAATGTTCCCAAGCTCAAAACGCATAATTTGGCAATCACAACTCTATGCCTCAAGAATTTAATGGGGCTGGTGACGGTATTTGATCGCCATTTTTGCGCCCAAGCGTGGAACGAGATGCCGGAAGAGATGTTAAAAAATGAGCGGCCTCGGGAGGAATGGCTGGACCGCGCGTCTCACGAGCGGTGGCAGGCAGGATTGGCCCGTCGTTTGATTGATACTGCACAGATCATTCGGCCACATCTTAACCTGGTGGAGGGTATTGTGGGCCGTGAGGGCACAGGATTCCAACGCGGGCGCAATTGGACACTCGGCCTGGCAGTGGCGGGCGTCAATATGGTGGCGGTGGATAGTGTGGCAAGTTATTTAATGGGCTTCGATCCACGCCGCCTCATTTACCTGCGCCTGGCGGCTGAGGCAGGGCTGGGCGTGAATAACCTGGCAGAACTTGCCATTTATACTGTGAAAGAAGGGAATATTGTACCCTGCCCGGATATAACTGCCCTGCGCGCGCAGCCTCCCTTCCGGGTCATTTCAAATATTGTGGATGAGGAAGCTTGATCGTCAAATATCAGATGTCAAATGTAAATGTATTTTGACGTTTGACGTTTGGCATAATGATAAGGGCGGATACATCCTTGATTCAAATCTCAAATCTCTCCAAACATTTCAAGGTGGTTCAACCGGGCGCGGGTGTATGGGGCAAAGCGCGGAGGTGGATCGCGCCACAATATAAGCTTATTAAGGCGGTAGATGATATCAGCTTTGAGATCCAGCAGGGGGATATTGTGGGCTACCTGGGACCAAATGGCGCGGGGAAATCTACCACTATCAAATTGTTAACCGGGGTGCTTTATCCCACCGGCGGTACGGTAAGGATCAATGGACGGGAACCACACGCCGATCGTACCGCTAACGCTTACAACATAGGCGTGGTTTACGGGCAGCGCAGCCAACTATGGTGGGATTTGCCGCTGGTGGATTCGTTTGAGATTTTAGCCGCGATGTACAAGCTCCCCGCAGTACAATACCGGCGCACCGTAGATTTTCTGGCGGAGTTGCTGGAGATGCGTGACTTCCTTGACCAGCCGGTGCGCAAGCTCAGCCTGGGGCAGCGGATGCGGGGCGATCTGGTAGCCGCCTTACTTCACGAGCCACCTATTCTTTATCTGGATGAACCCACCATCGGATTGGACGTGATCTCCAAGAACAAAATGCTGCAATTTTTGCAGGATCTCAACGCGGAACGTAAGACTACTATTCTCCTGACCACACACAACCTCTCAGATGTGGAACAACTTTGCCGGCGCATTATGATTATCGATCACGGAAAAGTTATCCTGGATACCTCACAGCACGATCTCCTGTCCCGTTTCGGGCAACAGCGGCAGTTGTTGATTGAATTTGAAGATGGGGTGCGGGATGTGGCGTTGCCCGCCGGTCGTGTCCTGCGAGAAGAGGTGAATAAGTTGTGGATCGCTTTTGACCGCGATGAGATCTCGGCTTTTGCGTTGGTAACGGCGTTGGGCAGTGATAAGGGTATCAAGGATATTGCGATTAAGGAACCGGACATTGAGACGATTGTGGCGCAGATTTATGAGCGGGGGATTGATAGCGAATAGCGAATGACGAATAGCGAATGATGAATAGCGAATGGCGAATAGCGAATGACGAATAGCGAATAGCGAGTTGCGAATGGCGAATAGCGAATGGTGAATGGGGCGGCGTTTAAGCTAATTAAAGTGAATTTGCAGCAGCAGTTAGCCTACCGGGACGAGATCGTGAACCAATGGTTACAGATGATCGTGCAGGTTGTGATTTCCCGCTGTCTGTGGATCGCTCTCTATCAAGGTCGAGAGGTGGTCGCGGGCGTCACACTGGCGCAGGCGCTGACCTACACTGTGATCAACATTGTTGTCGCCCGGTTGTTTTCTTCTTGGATGATTATAGATATTAACGATCAGATCCGCAGCGGTGATATCGTGTTTGCGCTCAATAAACCGATGTACTTTGGTCATGTGCAACTTTACCTCGCCGCCGGGGAAGCTCTGGGGATATTACTCACCGCGTCGCTCCCGATGGCTCTGGTGTTGCACTTGATCTTTCATTTTACATTGCCCGCCTCAGGCTGGGTTTGGTTGATCTTCGGCGTTTCGCTCATCCTGGGTTTCCTTACCTCATTTTTCATTGACTATATGATCGCCCTTTCCGCTTTTTGGCTCACGGAAGTGGGCGGTTTCTACTGGGCTAAAGGCAGTATCATCGCCGTGCTGGGCGGAACCTATTTGCCGCTGTGGATTTATCCCCCGGCTTTGGCGCGAGTGCTGGACTGGCTTCCCTTTCGTGGTATCAGCTATACCCCCCTCGCCATCTTTGTGGGCCAGATTGAACCATCTGACCTGCCCTTAGCTTTTGGCGTGCAGATCGCCTGGGTGATCCTGTTAGCCTGGGGCAGTCGTTGGCTGTATCAAGCGGCGGCCAGAAAGTTAGCCGTTCAAGGTGGATGAGTAAACAAACTCTTTCCTGAGTGTTCAAACTGATGTTGAAAATCATTCTGTTACTCAAATTTAAGTCACTAAAGGCGCAATTACAATATCCGGTCAGTTTTCTAACGCAGGTGATAAGTGTGAGTCTGATCGGCTTTTTACGCATTCCCGCGCTGTTGATTCTGACGTACACATTCCCCACCGTGGGGGGATGGGATTTCTGGCGGCTTGGTTTTATGGCCGCGTTGGGCCGGATGGCCCATGGCGTGCATCACGCGCTCTTTTTCTCGTTTTTCAGTCACCGTGAGATGGTGCATCGTGGCGAGTTTGACCGGCTGTTGGTGCGCCCTGTCCCCCCCGTCTTTCAGATTATGGCGAGCAGCCTCAACCTGTCGGCATTAGGCGAGTTTATCCCCGGCCTGGTATTGTTATTGATTACGGCTCCTCAGGCCAGGGTTGCCTGGACACCCTTGAATTTACTTTACCTTATCATCGTTGTCCTCTCCGGTGCGGTGATTGAGTGGGCCGTCAATCTTTTCTTTATGACATTTGATTTCTGGTTAGAACAGGCCACGTTGTTATGGCTGCCCGATATTTTCCTGGGCCAATCGGACCTCTATCCTATCCACATTTACGGGGATGTGCTATCCTTTATTCTGACTTTCGTGTTTCCCTACGCTTTTATCGCCTATTATCCTACCCATCATTTTTTCCAACTAGAAGGAGAACTCTTATGGCGCGGTTTCGCCTATCTCACGCCCGTCGTAGCTACAGGCATGGTGGTCATTTCCCTGGCATTTTGGACAATAGGGTTGCGGCGCTATCAGAGTACGGGAACGTAGATGTGACAAGGTGACAAGGTGACAAGGTGATAGGGTGACAGGAAACAGGGGAATTACCCAAGCAGTTGGATGAAAATTTAAGACGAAACCTGGCTACCGGACACTTTTTCACAGCAGGGTATTTAGCCGCAATCGGGTTGGATTGTGCGATTAAAATCGCTTTTTAGTAGGTATTTTTTGATTTCGAGCGTAGCTCGAAATCAAAAAATACCCTCTTTTCACAATTCACAATTCGCCAATTTGCGATTTATCAATTTGCGATTTTCAAGGGAGGGGAGTAGGCGTGAAAATCACGGCAATTAAGACGTTTATTGTCGATGGCGGGTTCCGGCCGTGGACGTTTGTAAAAGTGGAGACCGGCGATCCCGGCTTGGTGGGGTGGGGGGATTGCACGGACTGGGGATCGCCCGGCCCGGTCGCGGCGACGGTGGAGCGTTACGCCGAGTGGGTTATCGGACGTGATCCGATGCAGGTGGAGGCCATCTGGTGGGATCTGGCAGCCTCTTCGGTGCGGCATACCGGCGGGTTGGCGTGGAAGGCGATGAGTGGCATTGACTCCGCGCTGTGGGATATTCGCGGCAAAGTCCTGGGCGCGCCCGTGTGGCAGTTGCTCGGCGGCAAATTGCGCGATGAGCTACGCCTCTACTGGACGCATTGTGGCTCAACGCGGGTGCAACATGCTGCTGTGCTAGGGGTCCCCCCGGTTAAGACTACCGATGATTTGCGCCGTGTGGCAGAAGAAGTGTTGACACGTAAATACACTGCGATTAAGACGAACATGATGCCGCTTAAAGACCTGCCACCGTCGAGCGCGGCCTTCAGCCTGTTTCGCAACGCGCCCGGTGATGCGCACCCGGCGGTGGTGCGCAATGCTCTCCATGTTGTTAGAATTTTCCGCGAGGTTCTCGGCCAGGATGTGGGTATCGCGCTGGATGTGGCTTTCTATTTCAAGCTCGGTGGCGCGATCAAATTAGCCCGCGCGCTGGAGCCTTACGGGATGATGTGGCTGGAGACCGAGACCTTTGACCCTGACGCCCTGATGCAGATCCGGCACGCTACTGCGACGCCGATCTGCCACGGGGAGAGCCTCTTTGGTATGCAGGGATTTAAGCCCTACCTGGAGCGCTACGCGCAGGATATCATTATGCCCGATCTGGCCTGGAACGGCATCACGATGGGCAAGAAGATCGCCGACTTCGCCCATGCTTATGATGTCCTCTTCGCCCCCCACAACTGCCATAGCCCTCTCACCACTCTCATCTCCGCCAACGTCTGTGCCACCGTGCCTAACTTCTTCGCCCTGGAGTTCGACCAGGACGACGCCCCCTGGCGCGACGATCTGATGACGCATCCGTTTGAGATTGAGGACGGGTATCTTCATTTGCCGGAGCGACCGGGGCTGGGATCGGATTTGATTGAGCGGGAGTTGTTGAAACACCCGGCGCGCGAGGATTATGGCGTGCGGTAGGTGGAGCAGAGGAGCTAGAGAGCAGGGGAGCAAGGGGGCAGAGGGGCAAGGGAGCAGTCCTCCTCAAACTTCAACCTTAATCCCAGATGGACATTTGAGCAGTTACGACTTAAAGGCGTCTTCAAGTGGCAATACCCCTAAACGGTCTTTCAAGGGTAATATTGTGCCATCGACATCCACCAGCGGGCGCGGCGGGTCTCGACGTTGCGTCACGAGCGAAACCATCACCATCACTACGATGGAGACGAGGAACGCCGGTACCGAACCGATGTACGCAGCGTCCCACAGCGCGGTCTCTACATCACCGGCGCAGGTCGCCAGTGTCGTGGGATAGTAGCCCATCATCGCGATGAGCCAGGAGACGAAGCCCGCTATAAAGGCCGAGATTGCACCACTCCGGTTTGCCTTGCGCCAGTACATGCCCAAAGTGAAGGGCGCAACCAATCCCACTAACAGAATAGACCAGGCAAAAATGGCCAGTTTGTAGATCGTCGCCGCAAAAAGCGCGATTAATAGACTCATCGTACCGATAACGACCACCATAACCCGCGTCCACCACAGTCGGCGTGTCTCGTCGAGATTAGGGTAGAACGAAGGTAGAATATTCTCGGTTACCAGCGAAGCTCCGGCCAGGATGGAGCTGTCGGAGGTACTCATCAGGGCAGAAGCGAGAGCAGCCACGAAGAGCGCGGTCAGCAAAGGCGGAAGGTAATCTATTGCTGCGCTTACCAGCAAAAACTCGGTCTGCTCTGGGGCAACCGTAGGGTTTAGGGCAAATATCGCCAATCCGATCAAGGGGGACAGGATACCGAAAGCCCCGTACAGGATACCGGCAAGATAGGTCCCGTGGACAGCGACGGCCTCATTGCGCCCTGACATAGAGCGCTGCATCAAGTCTTGCGCCGGCAAACTGCCCAGGCCCACCGCCATCCACGCTGCCAGCCAATAAGCCCACCCCATGTGCCCCGTGTAGCCCAGATAGCCCTCACCGGCGATGGGCATAATGTTGAAAGGCTCCGAGACAAAGAGCGCGCCGGCGGATTGGGCAAAAACCTGCCAGCCTCCCAGTTGGTTCAGTACCGCTACAAAGATCAATACAATGCCCCCCGCGCTAAAAAACATCTGCATAAAGTCGAGCAGGGTATCCGCCCATAATCCTCCCATCGTGGTATAAAGCGTCACAACGGTGGCGACAAAGATCATCCCCACTTCCACAGGCCATCCCAACAAGACGTGGACGATGTTGCCTCCAGCGACGATTTGCGCTGCCGTCCACCCAAAATAGGCTACCAGTTGCGCGGTCGATCCCAACAGCGTCATCACTCGCCCGTACCGCTGCTCAAAGAAATCCATAGCGGTCATATAGCGCGCGCGCCGCATCACGCGGATGAAGAAAAAACCAGAGAGTGCCAGGCAGAGGACAGAGCCAAAGGGATCGAAGACCACGCCCTGAAATCCCCATTGATAGGCTGACGAGCTGGCCCCCATTAACGTCTCCGCCGCAAACCACGTCGCCATAATGGAGGCTCCGGTCAGCCAGATAGGCAATCGTCGTCCCGCCACGATGTAGTCGGCGGTGGTGCTGACCTTGCGGGAGGCAACATATCCCACAAACAGACGGATGATAAAGAAAATGACAATGCCAACAATTACTAGAGATGTGTGGGCATATATACCAAAATCCATGTGAACCTCCCAACAAGACGACACGTGTGGTTCCCCCTTTCTTGCAGGGAGCTTACTATTACCCATCAGTCTGGGTGTAGTACAAAAATCCCCTTCCCTTGGCCTCCTTCCCCGGCAAAGCGGGTGAAGAGGAGACTATTTTGGGGTATTTTTCGGTTCCGGACAAAGCCCGGAACCGAAAAATACCTTTTCAATAACTCAAGGGAGGGCCTAAGCTCGTGCGTCCCTAAAAATAAAGCCCTGCTTCAGCCGCGTGGCTGTTGCTGCGTGATGCAGTGAATATTACCACCCCCCAGTAAAATTTCACGAGCTGGAACACCAACCACAACGCGCTCTGGAAAGAGCGATTGTAATTGTCCCAAAGCCAGACTATCGTGAGGATCGTCGAAAGCAGGCATAATCACGCCGCCGTTAGTGATCAGGAAATTAATGTACGATGCGGCCATCCGATCCCCCTCCTCACGGGGCAGGGTTCCGTCGACCGAATCCACACCGGCTGCTTCCTCAGCCGTGATGAGCACCGGATTGGGCTGGTGAATTTTGTGGATTTCCAGCTTGCGTCCCCTTGCATCAACGGCGTTCTGCAAGATCGCGTAGTTCTCCATCGAAATTTCGTATTGCGGATCGTTGACATCGTCTGTCCAGGTCAGGGCAACTACACCGGGCCGGATGAAACAACAGATATTGTCTACATGACCGCTGGTCTCATCGTTATGGACACCCCGTTCTAGCCAGATAATGGTTTCTACATTGAGATATGTTTTGAGGTAAGCTTCGATCTCCTCCTGGCGCAAGTGCGGGTTGCGATTAGGATTGAGCAAACACTCTTGGGTTGTCATCAACGTCCCCTCGCCGTCAACGTGAATCGATCCCCCTTCCAAAACTAACGATGCTTTGTAACGATCCACGCCCTCAATCTCGGCGACCTTCTGTGGCACGAGATCATCTTGATCCCATGGGAAATAGAGCCCCCCATCCAGCCCTCCCCAAGCGTTGAAATCCCAATCTAATGAGGCGCACTTCACCTGTGTCGTTGACAACGAACGTCGGGCCGCAATCGCGCATCCACGAGTCATCGTAAGAGATCTCAATGACCCGGACTTTGGATGGCAGCATATTGCGCGCGTTGAGAAACTGGCTCCGTGACACCCCCATGGTTACGGGCGTGAACCGGGCAATGGCGGTTGCCACATCCACAAAGGCCCTTTGCGCGGGTTTTGCGCCCAAACGCCAATTGTCGGTCCGCTCAGGCCAGAGCATCCACACCCGCGATTGGGGTTCAAATTCACCGGGCATGCGAAAGGCATCCTGTTGGGGGGTACTGATCAAAGTTTTTGTCATTGTCTTTCCTCCACAATCAGGCGGACTTTTCCTTTGCTGCAACCTTCAATAACACTTCACCAACAATAACGGTCAGTATCACGCCGATGAGAACAGGGGCGGCGAACGCCCAATCTATCGGTTCTCCGGGAATCCAGATAAAGAAAATCACCGCTTGGAGGATGAAAAGCTCGCAGAGTATGGCGAAGATCCACGCCACCGTGTTGCCGCCGGGCACACGATAGGGGCGTGTTACATCGGGATCGCTCTGGCGTAGTTTGAGGAAAGCAGGGAACATGGCCAGGTAGGGTAACAGGAACACCATAGAACTGAACGCGAAGAGTGTCCAAAAGAGATCCTCTGCGGTTCCGGCCATAAAGCCGTAGATGATAAGAACCACGGTGGAAACAATACCTGTGATGACAAAGGCACTGACCGGGGTTTTAAATTTAGGATGCTCCCGGCCGAAAATCTGGGGCAACTCATTCTCCTTGGCTGCCTCGGCAGCAGTACTGTTGGCGCCAATGGTCCAGGTAATCATATTCGCCAGGAAGGTGTAGAGCGCACCGATGCCCAGCAGGGTGACGAAGAAACCTCCGACGCCGCTATCGCCCAGGATAATCTGCAGCGTGTCAATGATACCCTCGACCAGGCCGAGATCGTCCAGGGGCACAGCCATAAGCATTCCCAACGTTCCTAGCAGGTAGAAAACCGCAATAAGAACTCCTGAAACAACGATAGCGCGGGGAATTGACTTGCCGGGTTCCTGAAGTTCATCGCCGACCCCTGACATTAACTCGAAGCCCATAAAGTTGTAGACGATCACGGGTAAAAACCACAACCCCGCGTCCAATGTGGGCAATAGCGCGTCAAAAGAAAGGTCATTCGCCACGCCATTTTTCCCGGCATAAATGAACGCGCCGATGCCGATAACGACCATAATGAGCGCTTTGAGGAACGCGCCGACATTGGGCACCCATTTGGAAATGTGCAACGAGCGCGTGCCGATCCAGACGGTGACCCAACTCATCACGATCCCCAAGATGATCTGCGCCCACAGGCCCATGTCGGGGGCGAAGAGCTGCGCGAACATACCGGCAAAGAGTACATAGACCGAGGGCATCCAGAGCGCGACATTGATCCAGTAGAGCCAGGTTGTGCGGGCGGCCCATTTCTCGCCGAAGGCGTTACGGACCCAGATATATAACCCTCCCTCCTCAGGATAGGTCGTGCCCAACTCGGCAGTAATCAAGCCGTAGGGGATAAAGAACAATACCAGGGTGATGATCCACCAGGAAATCGAGGGCGCGCCAATGGCAGCCGATGGCGCCAGCGTGTCGATGACAACAATGGCGCATACCGTAAATAAGGTCATATCCAGGGCGCGCATGGCCTTTTTCAGGCCGGACTTTGGGCTTGCTTGAGCGATAACAGACATCATAACCTCCTTAAGTGTATGAGGTGCGTTGCACTTTCCGAAGTGCGATGCACCTGTGTTTGATAGCTACATCTGATTAAGAAACGCTTCAATCTGTCCTTTGTAGTATGTCTTGAGCGCTTCAGATGGAGAGGGCATACGCGGGTAGAGCAGCCAGGCCAGGATACCCTTCTCGGCGTGGAGACGATTTTCGGCCTGATCGAAAATAATGGATTGTGGGGAATCTAGAACTTCGTCGGTAGCCTCGACGCCGCGTGATGCCGGCAGACAGTGCATTACTTTGCAATGTTTGGGCGCTTTGGATAGTAACTCCATGTTGACTTGATACGTAGGCATAAATGCAGCGCGTCGCTCTGGAATTTCATCTTCCTGCCCGACCCACCACCACAGATCGGTGTAGAGAAAGTCCGCATTTGCCACCGCTGCACTTACATCCTCGGTAATCGTCAACGTGCCGCCGGATTCGGCGCAGTTGGCCTCGGCAATCCCGCGCCAGGCCGCCGAGGGTTGGTAGGCTTGGGGAGCGGCGTGTGTAAAGTTCATCCCCAGTTTAGTACAAATGAACATAACGGAACTGAGGACATTCGTGGCGTCACCGACAAAGACGACGTTCAGTTCTTCGAGTGCCTTGTTTTCCGGCATGTGTTCGATCATCGTCGTCACATCACAGACGACTTGGGTGGGGTGATTGTAGTCGGTGAGGCCGTTGATGACGGGTACAGTAGCATATTTTGCCATCTCTACCATCGTCTCGTGTTTGAGTGCGCGCAGGAAGATAGCGTCACACATGCGGGAAAGTACCCGCGCTGTATCTGCCAATGTCTCGCGGACTCCCAGGTGAATCTCGCCGGGTTTCAGGTACAGCGCATACCCGCCGAGTTCGGCCATGCCTACCTCAAAAGAGACCCGCGTGCGTGTGGAAGGTTCTTCGAAAATCATAGCAAGTGAAGCGCCTTCCAACAATTTGGGCGTACAGCCCTGGATGTCGGCTTCTTTGATGAGTAGCGTTAGATTGATGAGATCTAGCAGCTCTTCTTTTGAAAAATCTTGAACCGTGATAAAATGCTTAAGTGTCATCCTGACCTCCTATGTTGGGTTTGACATAATTTACAATAGGGGGTAAGTTGCCGCTTACTCCCTATCTTTTTCTACTTATGGATTCTCAATACCGGAATCCTGGCATAGGTTAGATGAGAGGGGTGTGTTTCACCTCAGTTGAAAAATACATCTGCGTCAAGCGTCAAACATCAAACGTGAGCGTATTTTGACGTTTGACGCCTGACGTTTGACGTACTCGCTAACTCGGATGAAACACACCCAAATGAGATTGACATATACCCCTTTTAGCCTAGAAATGTTAATCTGACGAGCCAGGTTTCTGACCCTTGCCGAAATCCTCCTCGCGAGGCATCCATTCGTCAATGTTGCGCATAATCTTGGGAACCAGCGCGTATCCGGTGACTTTGACGCCGGGAATTTCGGGAAGTTGATGCCTTAGGAAATCATAAAATTCAGCATTATCCTTGAACCGCACCTCAAGTGAGATGTCACGGGTGCCCTGTCCGTAGGCTAGATAAGAGACCTCCGACATTCCCATAAAGAGCGCAACGATTTCCTTTTCGCGTTCGGGATCCACTTCAATGAAAATATCCGCCGCCGTCATATACCCAAAGACTTGAGGGGTAATCACCGCCGTCAGGCGCGCGGCCCCCAATTCGACCAGGCGATCAATGCGGTTGCGAACGGTACGGGGATGAGCATCGACGACACGCGCGATCTCGCTGGCCGGAGCGCGTGCATCTTTGCGCAGTTCCTGGATGATTTGGTAATCCAGCTTATCGAACGTTAGTGATGTTTCGGGCATAATCAGTTTCCGATTCGGAAATGTATAATTCCCTTTTTGATAATGTTATTATATATAAAATAAAGAGAGTTGTCAAGAGGGAAAGTGCACAGGGCTATCGCATTTGGATGGTGTTCACCTTCCCGGAAGCTATTAGCGGTCTAGTCAACCCGAAAATTTGCAGCATGACTACGTGTT
>JAFGFI010000392.1 GCA_016931185.1 Anaerolineae bacterium | reverse complement strand
CCGGCGGACAAAGCCCCGATGTTCTTGGATAAGCGGGTGAATCAGGGGACGAGCGGGCGCGTGTATCCCGTCCCCTTCACCGATAAACTGTCCAGTGAGAGCGAGCCGCGAGACTACACCGCCGTCTACCTTGAAAACGACTATATCCGGCTGATGATGCTGCCCCAAATTGGGGGCCGCATCCATGAAGCGCTGGATAAGACCAACGGCTATCATTTCATCTACCGCCAGCACGTCGTCAAGCCCGCGCTGATCGGGTTGTTTGGCGCGTGGATGTCAGGCGGTATCGAGTGCAACTGGCCGCAGCACCACCGGCCCTCGACCTATATGCCCACGCACCATCTCATCGAGGAAAACGCCGATGGCAGCGTCACTGTGTGGATGAGCGAGAACGACCCGCTGCAGCGGATGAAGGGCATGGTGGGTATCTGCCTTTATCCCGGCAAAGCCTTTTTTGAGATGAAGGTGCAGCTCTACAACCGCACACCTGAAGTGCAGACGTTCCTCTGGTGGCTCAACGCTGGCGTTCACGTCCACGATAAATACCAGGTTGTCTTCCCCCCTGATGTCACCGTCGTGACCGATCACTCCAAGCGCTCGATGTCCCATTATCCCATCGCCAAAGGCACGTACTACGGTATGGACTTCAGCAACGAGGGCCAGGGGACGGATATCAGTTGGTATAGCGCCATTCCTGTGCCTACCTCCTATTTCGTGTGGGAGTCGGATGAGGATTACTTTGGCGGCTACGATCATAAGGCCGGCGCCGGCATTATCCACGTCGCCAATCATCATATCGCTCCCGGCAAAAAGATGTTCACCTGGGGCGCGGGCGAGTTTGCCAAGGGGTGGGAGGCTAATCTCACGGATGAGGATGGCCCCTACATCGAGCTGATGGCGGGCGCGTACACCGACAACCAGCCGGATTTCTCCTGGCTTCAGCCTTACGAGACCAAGACGTTCAGCCAGTTCTGGTATCCCGTGCAGAAGATTGGCCCGGCGAAGCAGGCGAACCGGCGGGCAGCGGTGAATTTGGAAATTGCGAATTGCGAATTGCGAATTGCGAATTGCGAGGGTAACCGCAGGTTATACCAAATGGCAAAGATTGGGGTGGCGGTGACGGAAACTTTAGCAGGGGCGATGGTGGCGCTGCTGGCGAAGGGGGATGTCGTGGTTGAGGCGGTGGTGGATCTTGCGCCGGATACGCCTTATGTGAATGAAGTGGCGTTGCCTGAAGGGGTGGTGGAGACGGATTTGCTGCTGCGTGTCTGTGACAGCAGCGGGTGCGAACTTATCCGCTACGCGCCGCGTGAGATTGAGGTGCCGCCATTGCCCGAAGTGAAGACGCCGCCATTGCCGCCGGATACCTTCGAGACTATTGAGGAACTGTATCTCACGGGCCTGCATTTGGAGCAGTATCGCCATCCCACTATCGAACCGGAGCCGTACTGGGAAGAAGCCCTGCGGCGCGACCCCGGTGACGCGCGCTGTAACAACGCGCTGGGCCTGGTGCAATTCCGGCGCGGCAATTTCGGTGAGGCAATTGCCCATTTCCGGGTCGCCGTGGACCGGCTGACGCGCCGCAATCCGAACCCCCAGGACAACGAAGTTTACTATAACTTGGGGCGCGCGCTCAAATACACGGGCGACCTGGATGCCGCTTACGCTGCCTTCTACAAGGCCATCTGGGACTACGCGCAGCAGGGCGCGAGCTACTATGCACTGGCAGAAATTGATGCTCTGCGCGGTGATTTCGCTGCCGCGTTGGAACACCTGGACCGTGCTTTGCAAGTGAACACCCGCAATACCAAAGCACGTAATTTCAAGGCGGCTGTGTTGCGAAAGCTGGGACACCTGGACGAAGCCGCCAGCCTCGTCCGAGGTACGCTGGAGATGGACCCGCTGGATATGTGGGCACGCAATGAGGGGGTGCTTATCAGTCTGGCCAGGGGCAGTCTTACCGCCAGAGGTGAGTTGGAGGGGTTGACACAGTTGATGCATGTCTCCGATCCACTCTCCGAAATCCAATCCTATTTTGATATTGCCTTTGACTATGCCAACGCGGGTTTTTGGAAAGAAGCTGCTGACATGCTTACCCGGTTGACGCAAAACGCGGCCACCACATCGCCGATGGTTTTATACGCGCTGGGCTACTTTGCTTACCGGCAAGGCCAGGAAGCTGAGATGCAGTTGCTGTACCGGCGTGCCTCGGAGACCCCGCTTGATTATTGCTTTCCGGTGCTGCTGGAAGAGATGGTGATTTTGCAGCACGCGCAATCCCTGCGCCCCGAGGATGCTCAAATCGCCTATCATCTGGGCAATCTCTACTATGATAAAAAACGCTATCCCGAAGCTGTCCATAACTGGCGTCTGGCGACGCAAAGCGATCAATCCTTTGCCGCTATTGCCTGGCGTAATTTGGGTATCGCGCACTACAACATCCATCACGATGCTGAGGAAGCCATTGCCTGTTACGAAACTGCGTTTAAGCTTAATTCGCAGGATGGGCGCATCCTGTCTGAACTCAGCCAACTGCGCGCGCGGACGGGGGCGCCGGCGGTGGAACGCCTGGCGCTGCTCGAACGTCACCTCGACCTGGTGCGCGACCGGGATGACCTCTCCGTTGAACTCGCTACCCTGTACAACCGGACGGGGAAGCCACAAAAGGCGTTGGATTACGTCCTCTCGCGCCGCTTCCATCCGTGGGAGGGCGGTACCGGGAGTGTCTCAAAGCAATATGTGCTGGCCCACCGGCTGTTAGGGCAGGCGGCGTTGGAGGGGGGAGACGCAAAAACTGCGCTCGCGCACTTTACGACTGCAATGGATACCTATCCTGCCAACCTGGGCGAGCGCAACTGGCCCGATATGAATCTGCACTATTACGTTGGGCTTGCCAAGCAGTCACTTGGGGATGCCGATGGCGCACAGGCCAGTTTTGATGTTATCCTAGCCGTAGACGGCGGTCTGTCGGAGTCCGGTTATTATCAAGGGCTCGCGCTCAAGGCGTTAGGGCGCGCCGAAGAGGCTAGGGTACATTACCAGGATATGCTGGATAAGGCCACCGCGCAGCTTGACGCGCAAGCCAAACAGGGATTTGCCACCTCCGTGCCAGAATTCATCTTCACCGAGGTAAACCGCGAGACGCGACACCGTATTCACCTCACCTACATCATTGGGCTGGCACACCTCGGATTGGGGCACATAGAGGAAGCTGAAAGTGCATTGAAACAGGTGTTGGCACTGGAGCCGAATCACTTTGGAGCGCAAGAAGCCTTGAAGTCAGTGAGTTTAATTTAAATTATAAACTGGCTGAGCCGAATAATGTGGCTTCAACTACATAGGTAGGAGGCTTTTGGGGATTCCGAGCTTTGCTCGGAATCCCCAAAAGCTCTCCTATTCTATGGCCTGTTTATTCCACCTCAACATCCACAAACGCCGTCATCCCCCAACGTAATACCGGGTCGAGGTTGTCTACATCTACGATGACCTTGTAGTTTACGCCACCCCCACCGGAATCGGCCATCGATGCGATATGGTGTATATGACCCGCAAAGGTTTGATCGGGGAGCGCGTCAAATGTGACGATGACATCTTGTTCCAGACTAAGCTTCGCTACATCGATCTCATCCAAATCGGTAGTCTCTACCCGCAGCGTGGTCAAATCACCTAACGTTACCAGGGACTGACCTGGGGCGATGAACTCGCCGCGTTTCACTGATAATTCTCCCACTATGCCCCCCATAGGCGCGTAGACTGTGGTCCGGTCAAGATCGGCTTGGGCAATCTTGACCGCTACCTCAGCTTCCACGACGCGTGCTTCCGCAACGGCGATGTCTTCCGGGCGGGGGCCGATTTGAGCAGCCGCCCACTGCGCTATGGCGACATCTCGTTGCACGGTTGCCACATCCACCGCAACTTGTGCAGCTTCGACCTGCGTCCAATGCTCAGGTTCTATTGCGGCGCGTTGCTTTTCTGCCGCGGTCAGGCGCGTATCCGCCGCGTGTAGGGCGTAGCGCATCTGCTCTTCAGCATCCCCCAGGTCGATGCAGACTTCCTCTTCATCGTGTATTTGATAGCATCTATTCTTATCCATCTCATGAGATTGTATTTGTAATCCCAATTGTTCTGACTCAGCGCCTGCAATGTCGGCCTCCATTGCCGCGATCTCGGCCTTTAATCCTGAATACGTCAGTTGCTCTACCTGTGCTTGGGTTTGGCTAATGACTGCCTGCGCCGTGTTGATCTGCGCTGCCGCCACTGCGACGGTCTCGGGCCGTGGTTCTACTTTGGCCTGTGCTGCTTGTCTTTTTGCCATTTCCAGATTAGCCTCTGCCTGTCGCAGCGCAAGGCGCGCATCGGTATCGTCAAAGCGTACCAATACATCCCCCTTCTCAATCACATCGCCGCCTTCGACCGGCACTTCGACGACCAACCCTCCAGTTTTCACATTCACTATGCTCCAATCTTTGGGGACTAACTTGCCTGTCACCGACACTATAGGGACGACATTCACTACGGGCACCGGCGTTGCTGCCGGTGTTGCTGCCATCTCACAACCAGGAAACGCAATAAGCACTAACAAAGCCAGGCTAAGATGTGTATAATATTTCATGATCCTCCCCCCTTGGAAATTGCAAATTGGCAAATTGGCGAATCGCAAATTGTAAAAACCCTTGAAAACTTAGTTTCGTCTTAAATTTTTATCCAATTGCTGGTGAACACACTACGGAAAAAAACAAACAAAAAATCTGCGTGCATCTGCGTGTATCTGCGGTTAAATCTTCTCCTTATTCCACTTCAACATCTACAAACGCCGTCATCCCCCAACGTAACAGAGGATCTAATTCATCTACTATAATAATGACCTCGTAATTGACGCTGCTTTTATTAGAATCGGCCATGGGCGCAATCTTTTGTACGTGACCGGCAAAAGTCTGATTGGGGAGCGCGTCAAAAGTGACGACAACCTCTTGCTCCAGGCGAATCTTGGCGACATCGATCTCATCCAAATCCGTGGTCTCTACTTGCAGCGTGGTCAGATCGCCTAACGTTACCAGGGGCTGATCCGGCATGATAGACTCGCCGCGCTTAATTAACACTTTCCCCACTGTGCCGCCGATAGGCGCGTAGATCGCAGTGCGTTCCAGGGCAACTTGGGCCATCTCTAATGTTACTTCAGCTTGCACCACTGCCGCTTCCGCTACTGCAATATCCTCTTGCCGGGGACCGAGCTGTGCTGCCATCCACTGCGCTACGGATACCTCCCACTGGGCTTGCGCGACGTCCACCGCGACTTCAGCCGCTTTTACTTGGGCCCAATACTGCGTCTCTACTGCGGCGCGTTGCGCTTCCGCCGCTGCCAGGCGTAAGTTTGCCGCGTGTAAAGCAAAGCGTGTTTCCTTTTCGTTTCTCCCTAAGTTGGGGCAAACATCATCTTCTCCCTCTACCTTATCACATTTGATCATATCATCATAGCGGTCGCTTAGCACGCATTGTTCGGACGTCGCGCTTGCAACGGCGGCTTCTGCAGCAGCAATGTCTGCCGCTAACCCCGGATAGGTAAGTTGATTACGCGCTGCTAGGGTTTGGGTCACTGCAACTTGCGCGGCCGCAACTTGGGCCGCGGCCACCGCGATATTCTCTGCGTATGGACCTACTTTAGCCTGTGCTACTTGTATTTGTATTGTTCTCAGGTTAACTTCTGCTTGTTCTACCGCGAGACGTGCATCCGCGTCATCCAATTGCACCAATAGATCACCCGCCTCAACCACAGTCCCTTCTTCAACTAACACTTCGAGTACCTCACCTCCCACCTGCGCGTCTATCGTAATCCAATCGGCCGGCACTAACTCCCCCGTTACCGATACCATGGGTACGACCTGCACTGCCGGGGCCGGTGTTGCTTCTGGCGTCGCCCCCGACATTGATGACAACATGTCACACGCGGGCAATAAAACAACTAATATTAGGGCTAACCCTATATACCTGCTATGTTTCATAATTCCCCTCCGCAAATCGGTGCGTTGCACTTTCCGGAGTGCGATGCACCTGTCTTTATCCATTAACGGTGCTCACGTTTCACGTTGCTGATTCAACACCTCATATTGTAATCATAAATGTGTTTCTGTAAAAATACACCGTCATCCGTAAACTGTTGTTGACATTTAGAAGGTCTGACCTAAAATGTTTGGCTCAATATGCGCCCACGTCTCGGCTGAGTTTGTCCTCTCGTTCGCTTAATACTTGCCATGCAGCAAGTGCTGGTATCTGAACCTGGTCACGCTGTGCAGAACCTATATTGAGGTGTGCTGTAATCTGCCAGCTTTGTGTTTTTGTTCTCTTTTTTGAAGATGCTCTTGCTCAATAGTTTTGGCTTTTTGACTTGACTATATGTGAAGATTTGATAAAATCATAAAAGATTTGTGGTTTTATACCAAAATATAACCAAATTTTAATTTGTCCTGTCGCTTATGTATATTAAGGATGTGGGGTATGCCTACTTTAAAATCAAAAAATAAATCCTTTTATTTACGGCCGCGCGTTGAATCCTGACGAATTTTTGAATCGTGATGATGAGTTACGAACTGTTTTTAACCGGATACGCAATGGGGAATCCTCGGCAATTGTAGGGGAGCCGCATATAGGGAAAACTTCCTTTCTTAAAAAGCTTGCGGATGAACAGACACAAAAAGACTATTTGGGTAAGGCGCAACAAGAATTGGTGACCTCGATGATGGACCTGCTTGATGTAGGTAAAGAGTACACACCCGCAAATTTCTGGGAGGAAGCTTTAGAACCGTTGCGTTTGCACCCCGGCCACAAGACTACGTCTGAGTGTTTGGCAGCGGCGGCCGAGGCTGATTACGCACGTTCTGCTTTGGAGAGCCTTTTCGAGCACTTAGCGCGGCAGGAACGTGTGTTGTTGCTTTTGCTTGATGAATTTGAGCGATTGTTGATTCACCCCAAATTCCAGGATCCGAGCTTCTTTGCCGGTTTACGAAAGTTTGCTGGCTCTACCGGTGGTCTGATCCTGATTGTGTCCAGCCGTCTTTCTTTGGGGAAAATGAATACGCTCGGTCGAGAGTTGTTAAATGTGGGTTCTCCTTTTTTTAATACGTGTATTGAACTGCGCTTAGATCCCTTTGAAGAAAGAACAGTGGGAACGCTTTTGGATCAAGGTGGAGATGTTTTTTCTATCCAGGACCGCCGTTTTATTCGTCGGGTTGCCGGGCGACATCCTTATCTGCTTCAGGCAATGGCGGCAGCTTTGTTTGAGACGCAGCGCCAACAGCGCCAAATCCGCGCCGCGGAATCGTTTTATGAGAGAATTTCCTTTCACTTCGATGATTTATGGGAGGGGCTAGATGACAATACCCGCACGATTGCGGTGGTTCTCAGCCTGCTTGAATTGGGGGGATGGGCTTTAGGCCAGAAGTTTGCTTGTGGTGAGATCGAGCAGGTGAAGAAATTTGGACCGGAGTTGCGTAGGTTAGCGGTGTTGGGTTTAGCTGAGCAGGTGGGGGAGGAATGGCAATTTGACAGGCAACATTTGCTTTTGTGGCAAGGAGAACGCTGGACGATGAGTAGCCAGGCATTTGTCTGGTGGGTGCGTGATGTTGTGATTGCACCAGTGCGCCCTATCCCCGCGTATGATGAGTGGTTAAGGCTAAAACGCTATGAACTGTTACTGACGCAGCAGCAGTGGGATGAGTTAAAAAAAGCGGTATCCAGTATACCGGAGAGTATGACACATGGTGTGGCGAAACTGGCCCGGATACTTTTTGAAGCGTCAGTAAAATCAGCTTCTTAACTGTGTGTCTTGGCATGGTTCGAGTTAGATTGACACTTTCCCTGTGTTTAGCCTAGAAGTGTCAATCTGACAAGCAAGGTTTCTGAACCTTGCCTGTGTCTTGGAATGATAAATTTTTAGGAGAAGGCAATGACGCAGCCCATCAATCCTTACATCGCCGGCAAACCTTTGCGCGAAGGGCAGGGGTTTTTTGGCCGGAAAGATTTATTGGAGGCAGTGGATCAGGAATTACGTAATCTATCCACGAATGCTTTAGTGCTCTTTGGGCAGCGGCGCATTGGTAAAACCTCTCTTTTGCGCAGACTTGAATATACTTTACCCAGGGACTGTTATCTTCCTGTGTACTTTGATCTCCAGGATCAGGCCGAGCGGTCGTTAGGCCAAGTTCTCGCGGATCTGGGCAAAACTACGGCAAAATGCGCGGGTTTGCCGTTCCCTGATTTGGATGACTTCGATGACGAAGGACGTTACTTTGGCACAAATTTTCTCGATCAATTACAACAGAAACTCGGTCAGGCTTGTCGTCCCGTATTCCTTTTAGATGAATTTGACGTTTTGGAGCAATTTGCTGAGGAACAGCGGTGCGGTCAGATAGCTGCTAAGGCCCTGTTTCCCTTTCTGCGCAATCTAATGATCCAGAATCCTTGGCCGGCTTTCGTCGTTGCCGTAGGCCGGCATGTGCATGATCTTTCTTATAATTACAAGGCAACTTTCAAAATTTTCTTAGAGCGAGAGGTGGGGGTTTTAAAACGGGAAAATGCCGAGCAACTGGTGCGCCAGGCAGAAGGTAATGGCACATTGCACTTTGTTGATGATGCCGTGGAACGTGTTTTAAGTCTAACCGCTGGCCATCCTTATTTGACCCAACTGCTTTGCCAACGGATTTGGGAGCGTGCTTACAAAGGATATGTAAATGGAATTCCAGTTATTGATGTAACTGCCGTGGATGCTGCGATTCCCGATGCCTTAGAGATGGGGGGCCACGCGCTTGAATGGATTTGGGATGGGTTGTCGCCTGCTGAAAAAATTTACGCGGCTGCCCTGGCCGGGGTGGCAGAGAAAGAAGTGTTGATTCCCCAGGCTAAGGTGATGCAAATCTTGGATGATCAGGCGGCGCGGTTGCGTTCTTTAAATGTGGAATTAGCCCCGCGAGATCTGGTTGAGCGCCGGATATTGGAAGGTAGTTCAGAAAGTGGGTACAGTTTCACCATTGAGCTTATTCGCCGGTGGATGTGTCAAAATAAGCCGTTAGAGGTCGTCAAGGAGGAACTTGATCAGGTAGACTCAAGAGCCGTTTCCTTGTTTGAGGTGGGGCGCACGTGCTTTAATAAGGAAGAATGGCGGGAAGCAGTGGAATATTTTCGGAGAGCATTGAAGCACCACGAGGGTCATTTCCGTGCACAGTTGTATTTGGGGGAAGCACTGCTTAAGTTGAATGAGATCGGGGATGCTGTTAGGGAATTTGAACGCGCTTTTGAACTTGATAATGTTGAAGCGCGTTCTTCTTTTGTCCGCGCGTTGGTAGTTCAGGCAAAAAAACTCAGGGAGGATGGGCAGGAAGAGGAAGCTTTGAAAGTCTGTGGGCGGGTACTTACCATTGCTCCTGGTGAGCAGCAGGCCCTAGAATTACAGGCCTCTATTTGGGTTCAACTTAGAGATTGGGATCATGCTATTAAAGCTTACGAAGATTTATTGAAGCTGACCGAGGGGGAAGAGCTTCGCAAGGGATTGGAGGTCAAATTGCGAGATACTCAAGAACAAAAACAGCGCGAAGCTGCGAAGCGTTGGCCAAATGGTTATATCTTAGATGATGCGTACGAAATTGAAAGACTTATTGTAGAAACAGACTTTAACGAGATTTACTATGCTAAAGAGCGGCAACCTCCTGGAGCGCAAGTGATTATTAAGCGACTCAAACCTGATAGGATGCGGGATCCAGAAGCATATAAACGTTTTATACAGGAATTAACTATTCTGCGCCGACTTAATGATAAAAATATTTTGTCTTTTTATGGGGGTAGTTCCAGGGGGATAAATCGTTATTTAGTTACCGAGTATGCTGATCAGGGTTCTCTCAAAGAATACCTGGAGACCAGGCCCGATCATAAATTGGAAACAATGGAAGCCCTTCAGATCGCGTTATGTGTATGTAAAGGGATTGAAGCTGTACATGAAATGGGCATTATCCATAGTGATATCAAGCCCGCCAATATTTATCTCTTTGCGCAATCTGAAGGTAAAAGTTGTATTGCTAAATTGGGTGATTTCAGCATTGCGTTTGCTCTCAAAGATCTCAGTGCCACAATTAAGATGGGGTTGTTTGTTGGCACGCCTGCTTATGCATCACCGGAACAGATTCAGGGTGAAGTAGGTGACCAACGATCTGATCTGTTTTCCTGGGCTATTGTGTTTTTTGAAATGCTGACCGGGGAATCTCCGACACTTTCTCTTAAGGATCCACTGACGTTAGCGCCTAAACAGGATGCATTTCCAGAGTCGTTTTTTATGGGTAAAGGTATCCCCCATGGACTGATTGAAGTTTTGCAGAGAAATCTAACAACGGATCCAAAACAACGTTATCAATCCGCTGCTGAGGTTCGTAGATTATTGGAAACCATTCCAAAGCAGATAGCGTTTGAGATTCAGGAACACCTGAGCAGGGGAGAAGAGCAGATGCGTTCTTTCCAGTGGGAAGCGGCGCTTTCCGAATTTGATCAGGGATTAAGCCTGTGCCAGTGGTATGAAGAGCATAGTGAAGACTATGCCAGTATTAAGAAATTGGCAGAAGATTTGCGTTTGAAGCGGCTATGTACTCAGGGGATGGTGCATCGAGAGCGGCAGGAGTGGCAGGCGGCCGTTGCCATTTTTGAACAGTTGCGTTCAAAACCGATCACTTGGCCAGGTTTGGACATTGAAGAACAGTTTAGATTTGTAGAATCACGGTATAGGCTAGAGCAAGAGTATCAAACCCTGCTGTTGTACAAAAAAGAAGAAAAGTGGGGAGAAATTATTGACAGGGCCACGGAGTCGACGAAGAGTTATAAAAGCCCTCTCACTGATGAATCTATCGGCGATATTCTTGCCCTGGCGCTTTATGCCCAAGGGAAGCGGCTTCTTAAGGGACACCAATTTGAGTCAGCTTACAATCTATTTTATCGTCTTTATAAGGAAGATCCTAATTATGATGATGACAGGCTTCGTGAAGAGTGCGCGGAGGCAGCATATCAAAATGCTCAGCAAATGGGCACTGATGTCAGTTGGGCACATCAGGTTAAGTGGTATGAACGCGCGCTCGATTTAGATCCTGGCCACAGGAAAGGACGTACCCGGCAAGATTTAAATAAAGTACGCTACCAATGGGCGGGGGAATTATCTACTCACAGTGAAATTCCAGAAGCTATAAAACAGTTGGAGCGAATTTCATCAGATTTCCCTGGGATCTCAGACGTAGAGGGGGCATTAACTGAGGATTATTATGACCTGTTGCGTAACGGCCATTACGAACGTTCTCGGCATGTGAATTTGAATGCTGAGGCGGAGGCATATTATAAGTTTGGAAAAACCCTATATGAAAAAGGAAGATTAGAGGAAGCGGTTGAACAATTAGAGGAGGCAATAGAGCGATTAAAGAAAATTGATTCCCAAGCTAGGTATCAAGAAGCTATGTCAGCACTTGCGTTCACTTACCGAGATTTAGGACAACAGGCTGTGGGTAGTGAACCATGCAAAGCTATACAATGGTGGAATAAGGCTATAACAGTATCTCCGTCTCTTGAGGAATTACTACGGAAAAAAATCGGTAGGGCAGAGTGGCAATGTCGGGTTATTAGAAGTCAAATGTGGATAGGTCTTATTCTTGCTCTTTTGGCAATTCTTGTCGATATTCTTCTTGCTAGGCGTGGGCCAACTCCGATACCGACAGTAACACCAACTCCAGCTACAATTGTTTCCAATGGGGATTTCACGGACCGGCTGGAAGGCTGGCAGCAGGGGGGGGCGCTCAAGTCTTCTGTCCATTGTAACAAGGGTGAAGATTTATGTTACGCCGTACTCGGTAATCCTAGTTATCAATGCGGAGGTGGGGTGCCAGAGGGAATGGCCGGGATTACACAATCACTCTCAATTCCGGAGAGTATGATAAACCCGACACTTTCCTTAAATTATCAGATTCGCAGTCAGGATTTGTTTGTTGAAGGTCAGGATAAGTATGATTACTTTGCTGTGTTTGTGGATGGCGATGAAAAATACAGAGATGGAAATACGCAATGGGAGCGAGCCAGTTGTGTTGACATAGAAAAGGTATGGAACTCTGGTCTGATGACTGAAACCATTGATTTAAGCCCTTACCGGGGAAAAGAAATAGAGATTTCTTTTCGCAATGTAAATAGTGGCGATTCTTTTTATAATACCTGGACTTATGTCACAGCGGTGCGTGTTAAGGACGTACCTTAACACGCTTAGGAATCAGGGGGGATGATGGAAGAAACAACAAATTGTGCTTTACATCAGTGTCAGAATAGTGTTGTACTAGCAAGCAATGCACTGAATGTTGTGTGTTGGCAGGTAAGTATAAGCTTGTTGTTTATTGCACTGATCTTATTCTCGGCTTGCTCTACACCTATACCACCGGAGCATATACGGCCTAGCCTTACCCCTACCTTGACGAATACCCCTACTTTAACGTTGACGCCATCTCCCTCTCCTACTTTAACTCCTACATCTACCCCTACGCCAGTTCCTACTGATACGCCAACACTTACCCCTTCTCCTACCTGTGTTTATAGCACTACCCTTGTTGCAACACCGGCTTTGCAAATGTCTTGGTACAAGGGAACTCCTCATCCGTTTGATTTGGTTTTTAGGAATAACGGTACTTGTCCCTGGCCGGAAGATACGATGTTGAGGTTTATATCGGATGAGTCCATCCAGGGAGAGGCGTATCCAATTGAAACGGTGGGCATAGACGGATGGATTACGAAAACGGTTACCCTGACCGGTTCGATAATAGGTACTTTCCCAGTTACCTGGTATGTCGATGGGCCGGACATACACTTGTTTACTCATGATGTGATTATTAGAGATTGGCCAACATCAACTCCAACACCATTAACTCCAACCCTATTGCCACCAACATCACCGATTCCTACTGATGTCCCCGATCCTACTGATGATCAAAAGGAAGAGACCCCAACAGATTCTCCTCCCACTCCTCCAACAGATCCTCCTCCCACTCCTCCAACAGATTCTCCTCCTATTCCTCCAACAGATACTAAATTTTCTTCTTTGAGAAATATTTGTTGAGTTGATTTTGTGTTAGTAATGGGCAAGTGAACATTGGTGTGTTTTTAGATTGCTTTGAATCGAAAAAGGAGGAGTTTTGTGAATCCGTATAAGAGACAAATAATTCGGTTCTATTGGCGAGGATTTTTATTACCTACCGGTTTAGCTATTATGTTGCTGTTTGTCTTCCATTTAGGATTACTTCCTCAGGTTAAACAATTGCCAACAATAGTACTTGCAGAAGTGGAATCAAATTTTTTAGCGCGTACTATGACGAGCGATTGTAATACTGATGAAAACCTGGTTCCCAATTGCAGTTTTGAGAACCTCGACCCAAGTAATCCTTTTATACCTGAAGGGTGGAAAGAAAATACTTGGGAAGATGCTTCTGCCGATCTTATTTGGTATCGCGGTCTTGCATACAGGGGGCAACGCTCGGTTTTTATTGAGAAGCATCAAGGGGGCAAATCCCGGTGGCTGCTTAATCCTATGTTGGATTTAATTGCCGGCGAGCGCTACTATTTTTCTGTTCGGATAAAGACTGAGCAGTTTACTGATGATAGTAGGGCCTACATGAATCTCATTTTCTGGGATGCTGACGAAGAGGATGTTATAACGTTCTTTTCTACGGAACGGGTTCTGACGGACGAGAATTGGCAGGAATTTCGGGGAGAGGGTGTTGCGCCTCCAGGTGCACGGGCTTACCTGGAATGTATCCTCAGTGGGATCGGCTTGGTTTGGTTTGACGAGGTGTATTTGAGCAATGTTCCAAAAGCACCAATTCTTGAGGTTGCACTCGATGCTACACCAGCGCCAGTTGATGCAGGCGCGCCCCTGACTTACACCGTCTGGTTTTCCAATGTTGGCAATGCGGAATTGCAGCCGACTGTTGTGTTTACGCTCGATGAGCATCTCTCTGTTGAAGCCGTGTATCCCCTGACAACTAGTCAGGCAGGCAATGTGTTGGTTTGGGATCCTTTTGATGAACAACTTGAAATCAGTGCTTCTGTTAGGTTAACGATCGCTACCGGTGTGACGCCAGGTTTGCCGGATGGATCTATGCTGTTGAGTGAGGTGTGGGTTGGAGGGGAGGGGGCTACGCCTGTTGTTGCCGGTGTAACTACCGTGGCACACAGCAGGCCAAACGTGAATGTAGAGAAGTTGGCGCCACCTACGGTGACGGCCGGAAATCGCTTGACCTATACCGTCGTTCTTACCAATGAGGGAAACGCCTGTGCTTCAAATATTGTTGTCTTTGATACGTACCCAGATAACCCTAACTGTCTTTGTCATTATTCTGACCCAGAGACGGAGATTCCAGATTTGGATCCAGGTGAGACTTACTCCTTCACGCTTGATGGTTGGGTCTCTGCTTCATGTCCGATTAGTACTTTTCTCAACAACAAGGTTACAGTGCGAGTTTTGGGGGAGAAACAGGATGAGGATAGCGTCTCAACTCATGTGGTAAATGACGATGGGGGCGATGTATATACAATCACGCTTCGTCGTAAGGAAGATGTACTATGGACCGTTTATCCACCTGCGTCTCCAGATGGGGGAGTTTATTACTTTGAACTGCAAAATACTGGTAACCGCGCAGTCACTAACATTCATTTGACGGTTGATGATGCTTTGCGGTGGTCGGATGCTTACACTTTTGTTGTTACCCCCACGCTTGTGCAGCAACTTGATCCGGGTACGATACACGCTGTGACTGTGACCGGCATAGCGCCGCCTTGCGTTGTCAGCGGCACGACTAATACATTGATGCTTACCGCCGCCGGGAATCCTGACGTCACAGTTGTGGCTACGGCAACGCTGGAAGTAGGACGTTTTCTGGCCGGTGGTATATTTCCTGGAAGAACATATACGGTTATTCACCCATTGGGTTCAAGGTCATTCACGTATATAAAGAATATAAAAAATATTGGGAATTTTACAACCAGCTTTGAAATCGAGCCTCAAGATCTACCTTCAGGGTGGTCTGTTGATTGGACACCGGATTCGGTGACGTTGGGGCCTTGCGCTTTTATAACCGCACTTGAATATATCTCTTTTCCACTTGTCACACAGGGAGCGACGCTTAGAACCGATCTGAGTGCAGAGGAAAAAGATTTGGATAGTGGTTTTGATCAAGTGGAAGTTATGGAGTATATTAGCGCGACGCTCTCGCCTGGCGCACCCTATAATGTTTTCCCCGGTACACTATTAACATTCACAAAGAGTGTGACCAACGAGGGCAATGTCACCGCGACGTTCATACTGACGTATGGTGTCGAAACGTACAAAGATATTACAGACGGATGGAATATAAGCTGGGATCCCGGCACTTTGTGCGACCTGGGACCGAAAAAAAGCGCCACGAGTACGGCCACGATATCGCTTTCACATTTCTTAGAAGATGGCGCCGCGCTGACACTTACCACTTGGGTGACTCCCGTTGCTGGTCTGTCGCCGACCAGTGTTGATGTTGTGCGGGTGCAGTCGCCCAAATTGGCGCTCCATTGTCAGGAAGACCTGTGGCCCGTGTGGCCGTATGTGGGACATCCTTATAGTTGCACGATGCTTAACATCGGTAGCCGGGATGCGTTGTCTGTACAATTGGCCGTTTCAGATAGCTTGAGTTGGTCGAAGGATGCCTTTGATATTTCTCCTCCGGCGGTTGGTACGATTGCGCCACAAGATGTTGTGACTGTAACTGTGACCGTTACCGCCCCTGTTTCTGCGCCGGGAGATATAATCAATGTACTGACATTGTCCGCAATGACTCCTAACTGTGCGACCGAAACGACCGCGTCACTCAAGGTCCAGCGTTACATCAGTGCGCAGCTCGAATGTCCGGACAAACCATGGAGTGTGTGGCCGTACCAGGAAAATGTCTGTAATTGCACAGTGCATAATACAGGTAATCAGATGGTGACGGATCTCCAGGTGACAATTACGGACTCATTGCGATCGGTGTCTCTCACGGTCATACCTACAGAGATCTTGCAGCTTGCCCCGGATGCATTACCTGTAATTGTGACTGTGACTGGAACTGTGTCACCAACGTCATCAGTTGGCAGGATGGGAGATCTTACAATGTCAGTCGAGATAGAGGATCCGGCAGTCATAGTGACAGATACTATGCCGGTTATAGTGGGTGATTATTTCAGTATGCAACTCGAATGTCCAGATACAGTATGGGAAGTATGGCCACAACAAGGAAGTATTCGTAATTGCGCGCTATACAATACCGGTAATCAGGTACTCACGGAGGCCCAGGTGACGCTCGCTGGATCGTTGGGATTGTTGAGTATGTGGAGTATCACACCCACCAGGATCTCCCGGCTTGAGCCGGATGACCCAGTTATGATAACTATAACCGGGACCGCGTCGTCAACGGTAATGGGAGGTACAGCCGGTACACTCACAGTGTCGGTTGTGACGGAGAAGTCTGCTGTAGTGGTGCCGGACACTGTTCCGATTAGGGTGGGCGAATATGTCAGCGCGCAACTTCAAGTAGGTGGTATGCATACTGTCCCCCCAGATCTGATTACAAAATATGTGACGAACACGGGTAATATCACTGCAACATTTGGGTTGATTTCTACTCCTGATGAGGAAGACAGTGATCTATGGCACATAAGTTGGATTACCCCCTTGCGGGATCTGGCGCCAGGGTCAAGTGCCGTAAGTACGGGTACGGTTTTGTATCCTTTAGAAGATGGGGTAGTGATGACATTCACTACCCAAGTAACTTCCACGGATAATGTGGAGACAACCAGCGTTGATATTATACAGGTGCAGGCTCCAAAGTTGGATGTCGATTGCCGGGAAAATCTGTGGCCCGTGTGGCCATATAAGGGACAGTCTTATAAGTGTTGGGTCAGCAATATTGGTAGCCGGGATGCACTGTCCGTGCGATTGACGGTTTCGAATAGTCTGAATTGGCCAGAGGACGTTTTTGATGTTTCTCCCCATACTGTCATCACGATTGCATCGCAGGCAAATTTAGCCGTGACCTTAATCATCACTGCCCCCACTTGGGAGGTGGGAGATACGATCAATACTTTGACATTGTCAGTAACAGCGTCCAACGATGTGACTGACACGACAGTAGCACTTGCTGTGCAACGCTATATTAGCGTTGCTGTTGAGGGTGATTTACAACATTCTGTAACACCTGGTGGGCAGTTGTCTTTCACAAAGCGTGTGAAAAACATGGGCAATTTTACCGCGACGTTTGAGTTGATTTCCTCGTTCAGTGGGAATGATAATGATGAATGGGACATAACTTGGAATCCCAATCCCGTGAATGCTCTGGGATTTGAAAAAGATACCACAAGTATCGCCATAGTTTCTCATCCCTCAATAGATGATGCAATGATAACCATTACTACCATGATAACTGACTTAGAAGGGCAGATGTTCTCTCCGGTCATTATTACCGATGTTGTGCGTGTTAAAAAGTGCAAGGTGTATCTTCCCTTTATCCTGGGGTGTCCTTTACCATCTACACCAACTCTAAAAAATATTGACAATAAGGATATTGATGGTAATTATAAAGTGAGTTGGGATAGTGTGGATTATGCTACTCATTATGTATTGGAGGAAGAACATGAAGGAATTTCTCGTCTAATTACTATTACAAAAACGTTCTATTCCTTTGAGGATATGGATAGAGTGCATTATAAGTACAGAGTAAAGGCTTGTAATTATAGCCAGTACTGTAACTTGTGTAGCAATTTTTCATCCTACAAAGAGATAGAGCCTTGGTGTGAAGATGAGCCTAATAATAGTGGTGGATATGCCAATGGACCATTGCTCTCAGAACAAATATATTGTGGTAGACCAGAAGATGATAAAGAAGATTATTTCTGGTTTAAACCAACTACTGGAAAGTCGATTGTAATTAGTCTGACGAATTATACTGGTTGCGATGGGTGGTTACTATTATATTATAAGGACTATCTTGGTTCTGAAATTGGTTCTTGTAAGATAAAATCTGACGAGGATCAGTGTTTCATTACTGATACAGGAAATAGACCATCAGATAGATATTATGTTCGTGTTTACACTGGCGGATGTTTTAATCGAACACCTTATACTTTGCAAGTGAACTTTTCTTCTTCACGAAAGAAGGGAAGTATAGAAGGTATACGTATTCGAAATAATTATTTATACTAAAAAGAAGTGATTGTGAGAGCGATCTCACAGATTGTGCGTGCAAGCTCAAAGTTCTGATCGCGTTCGAGTAGTCTGATGGATAGTTCCAACAACCGCCACACACCGGAAACCTGACCCGTAGGCTGCCAAAGTCGGGATAGAGCCGGTTACGTTGTGGGGCGCCCACGCAGTGGGCGGGGGTGTTCCATGCGCCGCTGCGCAGTACCCGGAATGTTGCTGTCGCCGGGCCCACCGGATTCTCGCCGCGCGCGGCCGTTCACACTTCGCCTCGGTGGGCAGACGCGCAGTTAGCGATAGGTCGTTTAACCCGGGTTGTTGGCCCAGCCATGTGCAGAAGACTGCGGCATCGTGCTGCGTCGCGCCGGCCACGGGAAAGTCCATCTCCCCCGGTAGTTGTGTTCAATGCATGGGTGTGGGATACCCGGTGGCACGGACAAATGCCTGGTAGTGGGCGCGGGGCACCGGCGTCTGTGCGATCCAGGTCACGTCCGGTGCAACGCGGTGGCGGGGTAGTGCGGTAGTGTAAGGAACGTGACGCCCAGGTGTTGCAGTGGAACCACGCGCCGCGCCTCGTCAAATAGCGCGCGCCAGGTGGACTTCAGACCGGTGAACAGTGCCTGAGGCAGAGTTGCTCAACGGTTTGAAGGGATTCAAGTTGATTTCTGTCTCCTTTATCCGTTGGATGTGGCCGTCCGGTCAAGCGACGCTGGTGCGTTACACTTTCCGAAGTGCGATGCACCTGTCTTTATCCATTAACAGTGTTCACGTTTCACGTTGCTGATTCAACATCTCATATTGTAATCATAAATGTGTTTCTGTAAAAATACACCGTCATCCAGTGCAAATTTTTATCTATCATCCTTCTGCCGGCCCGTCCGCCAAATATCCAGCAACACACTCCATACCAACATAATGCCCAAGGTGGCTGACACGGTGAAGCCAATCACGCCCAGCACAGGGATGAAGGCCCACGAATGTTCTGGAGAAATTCCCATCACAATGGCCGAGCCGATGGTAAGTCCGGTGACAATCAGCCCTGCTGTGAGACGATTGGCGATAGTGGATAAATGCCGCGCCTGCCCCTTCCAGCTAGGAGCGTCCAACTTTACCTGCAGTGTTCCACTTTCGATTTGGCCCAGCAGCCGTTCAAGGGTTCGTGGGAGCGATCTCGCAAGACGCACTGTTTCACGGGCGTTTTGCGTCAGGTGTGCCACGACCGTTCGTGGGTTCATGCGTTGCCATACGACTTGTTGTGCGGCGGCCTGGGCAATTTCTACGATCTTGATGTCGGGATCCAATGTATGGGCGATAGCTTCGGCCTGTGTTAGCGCCTTAGCCCCCAACGTAAGATCGCTGGGCAGTCGGATGCCATGCTTGTAAATGGTGTTGATCACTTCGGCCAGGATTGCCGTAAATGATATGTCGGATAATCCGGCCGCAAGATAGCGGTTTAGGATGAGGTTAATGTCACGGCGGAGTGCTATCTCCTTCACTTCCTTGAAGGGCACCCCGAGGATCAAGGCGATGCGGACGACTTCGCGGCTATCGCGCTGTAGGGCTGCCATCACGATGTCGCCTAGTTGCTCACGATGTTCTTCAACGAGTGTTCCCATCATCCCCAGGTCAATGTAGTTGAGTACACCATTTTCAAGATTCACCAACACATTCCCCGCGTGGGGATCTGCGTGGAAGAAACCATCAGCGAGCGACTGCTGGAACATACTGCGAATAAAAACATCGGCCAATGCCGCGCGATCTACCTCCGCTTGATCTAATGCTTCCAAATTACTGATCTTGACCCCGCGCACATACTCCATCGTCAGCACGCGCGACGTAACCCATTCCCAGTAAATGGCGGGGATGTGTACGCATGACTGCGACGCCAGATTGTGCCGCAAGATATCAGCGTTGTGCCCTTCGTTGACATAATTAATCTCATCGACCAGGGTACTCGTGAATTCCTCGGTAATGTCTACCACGCCGAATTCGCGTCCCCAGGTGGTATGCGTTTGGATCAGACCAGCGATCTTACGTATGATCTCCACATCGGCCTGTATTTGTGGTTTGATGTCGGGACGCTGAACTTTTACAACCACCGCTTGGCCGTCTGGCAGACAAGCTCGGTGTACCTGACCGATGGAAGCGGATGCCACTGGTGTTGGATCAAAATGATTGTAAAGCTCCTCTGGTGGCGCGCCCAATTCATCAATGATGACCTGGCGCACCTGTTCGTAGGGGAAAGGAGCTACTTTATCCTGGAGTTTAGTCAGTTCTGTTATCCACTCAGGAGGTAACAGATCGGAGCGACTACTCATGATTTGCCCTAGTTTCACGTAGACCGGCCCTAGCTCCTGGAGCATCAGCCGTACCCGCTCTGGCACACTCAGATCGTCGAATTGAGTACTGGCAAGCGGAGTTTTTCACTCAGCCACCGCCGGGCGCTCTTAATTTCGTCTCTGTCGAGCAGGATATCAAAACCATAACGCAAGAGTATGGCTTGTACGTTACGCCAGCGTTGTAAGCTTTGAATTGGACTATTGATAGGTATAAGCGTGTCTCCTTTCCATTCTAGCCCAAAACTTGCCTGATCTTTTGAGTAAGGCTTTGAACAGTAAAGGGCTTCTGTAAAAAATTGACCCCTTTGTCCAATATACCATGATATGCAATAACATTATCGGTATAACCCGACATATACAATACAGCGATATCGGGGTGAATAGCCGCTACTTTAAGATACAACTCTTTGCCGTTCATTTCAGGCATAATGACATCGGACAATAAAAGATGGAGGGTCCCTTCACACTCGGAAGCAAGTTGCAGCGCATGAGCTATGTTTTGGGCTTCGAGAGCCTTATATCCGTGTGCGGTCAGAGTTTCGCATACTAATTGGCGCACTATAGCTTCATCTTCAACCACCAGGATAGTTTCCGTCCCATAAACTGAATCAGGCGTTGTGGCAGGGGCCTCGAGTGATGGAGCAGATTCCTCCGCGCGAGGCAGGTAAATTTTAAAGGTTGTGCCCTTACCTAATTCACTGTAAACCCAAATGTGACCCCCGTGTTGTTTGATGATACCGAAAACGGTGGATAGTCCAAGTCCGGTGCCCTTTCCCCATTCTTTCGTGGTAAAGAAGGGTTCAAAAAGTCGTTGTTGGGTTTCCGCATCCATACCCTGTCCCGTATCACTGACGGATAACATGACATAATGGCCTACCGTTTCCACGCCGGCGTATTTTTCGACATAAGCTTTATCCAGATAGACATTGGTTGTTTCAATGATGAGTTTTCCACTCGTTGGCATTGCGTCGCGGGCATTGACGACGAGATTCATTAACACCTGTTCAATTTGTCCCTTATCAGCGTTGATCCAGTAGAGATTAGGGTCCAGAATGGTTTGAAACTCGATATCTTCCCTGATCAGATGCTGAAGCATTTTTTGAAATTCTACCACGATTGTGTTGAGGTTAAGTACCTGCATTTCCAACACTTGCTTACGGCTGAAGGCCAAAATTTGTCGGGTGAGGTCGGCGGCCCGGCCTGCCGCTTCTCGTATCACTTGCATATTGGCATAAAGTTTGCTGTCCGGCGCCAATCTTCTCATCGCCATTTCAGTATAGAGGTTGATGGGTACCAGGATATTATTGAAATCGTGAGCAATGCCTCCGGCTAGCCGGCCAATAGATTCCATCTTCTGTGCTTGCTGCAATTGTGCTTCCAGCCTTTTGCTCTCAGTAATATCGCGGGCGATGTTTCCCACTCCTACAAGATGCCCTGAATTATCAAAATGGAACGCCGATGACCATAGTACCGTATACGATTTGCCCGTTTTTGCGTTGACTTGTCTGTTTTCAATTTTCGCCTGTTTTATTTTTTGTGCCACACAGTTATTGAACCAGGTTATGGTCATTTCGCGGTCGTCCGGATGCACAAACTCGAAGGCAGACATTCCGATACAGGCTTCAGGTGGAAACCCTAGCATTGTTTCAGCCATATGATTCACAAAAGTAAAATTTCCATACTTGTCCGTGTGTACAATAAGATCACTTGTGCCTTCAACTAGCTCGCGATATTTTTCTTCACTTTCCCGGAATAGCGACTCGACCTGGTAACGCTCCTCTTCTCGACGAAGCAAAAGGCCGCCCAGGAAAATCGCCAGGAAAATAGCTGACCCATACGGCAGCGTCATAGCTTTCGTTAATTCCCAACCGGTTTGAATATCACCGACAAAGAGAAAGCCGGGTAGAATAACGAGTGTAGCTAACAATGCACTGATGGCTGCCCTGCGCACCGAATTAAAACGTCCGGAGAATATGTTCAACCCTATGCCGGCTGTGGCTGCCAGGCTGACGCCAATAACGCCGGCGAGAACCCCATCTCCTCCAAGATATGCGCGAAAGGCTCCTGCTAAAATGGCGCTAAGAATGGCCGACAGGGGACCTCCAAAGGCCCCACTTAGGGCAACAACCGCATTCCTTTGATCAACGATCACGCCTTCAAATACTGGAATTTTGGCATACATGCAGCCGATCGCGAAGACGCCGAAGGATAACCCCAATATGATTTGACGTTGATATCCGGTGGATTGCTTAAGTTGCGTGAGCAGGTAACTATAGACAGCGACAAGGGCGATAAAAATTGCTAAATTGTTGAATAAAGCGAAAAACAAGTTAATTCCATGAACCATTAGCAACCTCCCACGAGATCAGGATAGGGTGTTACCTGTTGTCCTTTTGGCGGCCTGTTCGCCAAATATCCGGCAACACACTCCACACTAAGGGATAAAGGCCCGCGAAGGCTCTCTGGAAACTTCTACTTATCCCAATAGTCTAGTGTTCTTTCAGGATATTGCAAGGTCTTCTGAGATAGGGAGGGCTGGATGTAGCCGTGCTATCCCTAGCGCGTTGCCTGTTGTCGCCCTCTGTAATTGGGGTTATCTAAAGGGCCGCGCGGTTGCCAGTTGGAGAACCCCACCAAGAATGGTGGAAATGAATCGTGTTGCGCCGACGCAGCACCATGTTGTCCCCGAAACCTGTCTTGTGTGGGTGGCGATAGAGAATAATCCTAATCTTGAGTGCGGATGTATTTTGTTTTGGATGGTTTCGTTGAGTTGTGTTATCTTTTCTCCCAAGAATTTGCGGGCCTCCTCTGAAGGAATCCGCGCAATGATCTTGCTGATTTCATCATCTGCTACGCTGCTGTGGGTGTGATCATCAAGCAATGTTGTATAGGCATGGAGGGTTTCCGTCCGGATACGATCCCAACCTAGATAAGCTACCCGGTGGCGCGCGTTTGTGCAAAGCTGTTCATAGTCGGGGGCTGATAGATTGCAGATGTCGCGTACACGCTGCGCAAATGTCTCCGGGCTTGCGTTTGGGCCAAGCCGGCCACCTACATTCTCGTTTACCAGTTCGTCAACTGTCTCGTTAGAGAGTGCAACCACGGGGGTGCCCGAGGCTAGTGCTTCAATGACGGCCAGGCTTTGCACTTCCATTTTGGATGCTGATACGAACACGTGTGTCTTTTCAAGATAGTCTGGTATTTCTGAGTAGGGCACAGAACCGGTGAAGACGACGTTGTCCATACTCTTGGCTTTTGCCCATTGTTTGAGCTGATCGCCATAGTCGGGATCGAGCGCATCGCCAATGATCTGTAAGATATAGTTGCGTGGTAAGTATTGGAGCATATCGAGCAGATAACGCTGATTCTTACGCTGGTTAAGATAACCTACAAATGTCAGGATTTTAGTGGGGGATGTAATATCCGCAATCTGGCGGTTTCCTAACGTATCTATATCCCTGGCGTTTGGGATCACAAATACCTGTCCCTGATAGCCGAATTGCGCGATGTCGGCTGCCGCCGCGTTATTTAAGGCAATCACGGCGTCGCAGTGTTGTAAGAAATCGCTCATCATACGCTGGGTGATAGATTCTGTCCAGGGAGTGACCAGGAACTTGAGTATATCCGTTGCCCCAAAGTCAAGCGTTTTGGTTGGGAGGACGTGTGCTGTGTACACAAATGGCACATTATTCATCACTGCCCAGACCTGTCCCATTAAGCTCAATGAGACGGGTTCGTGCGCGTGGATGATATCCGGTGTAAACTTGTCCAAGAAGTCAAACATTGTATTGACGTTCTTGCGAGAAAGGAGTGGCACGCAGGCATTTTTCTCACCTATGCTGTGAATACCCAGGATACGCAAGTTAGGTGCGATCTCAAACAGACCGGTTTCATCCGCGGGACAGATTAACACGACATCGTGTTCTACTGCAAAATGCCGGGCCATATCGTGGCCTACTCTCCCGCTTCCACCACCAAAGCCTTCCTTAAATATAGAAATGACTACAATTTTCATACTATCCTCCTAATTATTAAGTAAGGATATTTCTTTATATGTGGGTAACAGTGTAGTTGAGGCACACAATGCGTGAATACGTGGCAGTGCCTTTATCGTGACTTGTTCTCCTGCTGTAATAATTTCCGAGGCATGGGTAAAGCCGGTAAGTGTGTTGATTGGGTGCGGGATAGTGGGCTGGAGGACGATCTCAGGTTGTGCCTCCTCCAATTGTCGACGGTCTAAATCTGTCCTCATAATTTCCAGCGATCGCCATAACACGTCGACAGTCTCGGTAAATCCACTAAACATATAGTGGCGGTTGTGCTGAGACCGATCTTGCGTTGATTTTAATTGCCATTTTGAAGTGACATCTACGGCTATGATGACATCAGCTCCCATACCACGTACCACGTCAGCGGGCAGGTTGTTGAGCAGCCCCCCGTCCACAAGCAACTGTTCTCCTTGTTTCACCGGTGTCAGGATGCCAGGGATAGCAATGGTGGCGCGCGCAGCATCTACGACCCGCCCCTGGTTGAAGTGTACTTGCTGACCCGTGCTCAAGTTTGTGGCGACCAGGGTCAGCGGGATCTGCAAATCATCAAACGTGCGGTCTCCGAGATGACTTGCCATATACTCGTATATTTTGTTACCCTCAAAAAGCCCGCGACGTGGAGGGGACAGATCGATCAAAGATAAGAGGTTGCGGGGCCTACTCATACGCAGTGCTTCTTCCCACATAAAACTGGGACTAAGTCCGGCTGCATAAAGTGCTGCGATGAACCCCCCCATACTTGTACCGGCTAAATAGTCGATCTCAATACCTTCTTGTTCTAATATGTTTAATACGCCAATGTGGGCTAATCCTCGCGCGCCGCCGCCAGAAAGAGCCAATCCAACTTTATTCGTCATAGATCTTATTGTCCTTTCTCAGTGATATTCCATATTGTAAACTGCCAGAGTTTGCATGCCCTGGCAATCTATGAGACTTGTATAGTTTGATGTAGATCGATCGTTGATTATACGAATTCTAGCAGGAGATTGTTGCAGTGCCACCACACTATAGGGTGATGTAGGGTGGGGGGAGCAACTTCCTAATACTTTGATCGCAGGTTCAGCCTTCAACAAAGATGTCACCACGCACTCAGCACAATAGCACATTACTTTGCTTATTGTAGTCAAAAATCAGTTGGGGCCAACTTATCGAACCTTTCATAGACCTGTAATATCCAAGTGTTGTGTACACAACAGTCGGTTCTCTGTTTCGCTTGCATTTTCTTATGGCCCAGTGTATACTTTTGGCGTGTTTTCTGTTGTGCTTAAAGCTATGTTAAAAGTGGGTATTTTGTCGTTTTCGGGCGCGCCCGAAAACGACAAAATACCTTAAAATTCTCTTGGGTAAGACAACGGATAGCTTTTGCCAAAGGAGAGTTAGTGAAATCACCAGTTATGATTGCTATGTGTTCGATAATCCCCGGGGCAGGATTCTTATTACTCAAACAATATAAGCGCGCACTTGCTTTTGGGGTGGGTGTGGTGGGTCTGTGGATTGGAGGCTTTGTCGCTGTTATTGCCTCTATGCCTCAACTTGCTGCTACTGTATTATTTATGGCGCGTGTTCTATGGTTGGTCCAACTAGCGCTTGCTGTGCAAATCGCACTAACCAATGATCGCTTGGGGGCGGGGCCACTAGTAGCCCCGCGTAAGAAGGCTGCGTCACATTCGCTACCGAAGTCGCTCCCGCGCAGCGAACGAGCATTTTATATGACGCGTGAGTTACTCCGGACCGAACTTGCGCCTGGTGAACGCGTGATTAAATCCGCCTTGTGCAAGGTTTCTGCGCCAATTTGGGCGGGTATCATTGGTGCTTTTGGTTCCCCTTTTTATTGTATCGGAATGACGCAAAAACAACTCATACTCATCGAGTTGGATGTGTTAATGATCCCGACCCACGTTATCCGGATTCCGTTTTCAGAGATAACTAATGCGACATTGTATGGCAAGAGTGATAAGCACCTGGAGTTAGAATGGCGTGCCGGAGGACATTTAAAGTTAGATATTATTCGTCATTATCGCAAACAAGTGCGTGCTATTGTTGCGACTGTGGGGTAGTTTATTGGGTTTCAAAATTGTTGGGCAGTAGTCCGCAAGATGCGTGAGAATGTCCAGGGTAATTGATGCCCCCTAAACGACTCCTTTCTAATCATGAGTGGAGTTCACAGAAGTTAAGAAAAATGGTAAAAGGATTTCAACGTGTGCTGTTTCTGTGTGTTTGTTTGCTGTTGATGAGTTGCGGTGCTATATCTTTGCAAAGTAGATCTACAACCAAGTTTGTGTGGGATGTGGAGATAATTCAAAATGGTAAAATTATCACTGGACAAAACGGTGAATTTAAATTACGAAAAGAATCTTTTGTTATCAGGGTGAAACTCCCAAAACCCATGACAGTTTTGTTGAATGTGCTAGATAGGGATGATAATTTTAAGAAAATATATCCTGGTTTATACGCGGATGACGATTGTGAACATGGGGTACACACATTTTGCAGTTATGTTGGTATGGGATTCATCGCAGAATCTCCTTTGAACCAAGAAGAACGCCTACAGATTGATATGGAACGGGGAGAAGGTCACCATATTTTATCGTATAGCGGCGAAAACGAACACCGATGGAACAAAGTCAAGATTATTGACAAAGAAACAATTTTTGAAAGAAATGTGTCTCGTCTATTGTTGATAGGTCCTAACACACAGGGAGTAACAACATATATAGCTCAAGATATACCTATTGAAGAATTTGCGGGACAGAAGTTGTATCTTGTATTTTTGGTCAAACACCGAGAGGAAAAGATAATCAGTGAAGATGAATTAAAGAAAATCATTTTGGTTTTTGAGTGATTGACGACAATAAGGCATTTTTGTTCTGCTATTTTAGCGATCTATTTTCAGAGAAGAGAAATTACCCATTAACGCGGTGCGTTCACCAGCAGTTGGATGAAAATTTAAGACGAAACCAAGTTTTCAAGGGTTTTCACAATTTGCCAATTTTGATTTTCAAGGGAGGAGCATAGATGTCGTATAAGGTTTTTCTCGTTGAAGATGAGATTGTGACGCGCGAGGGCATACGCGATAACGTGAATTGGCGGGCAGCGGACTTTGAGTTTTGTGGGGAAGCACCGGATGGCGAGATAGCACTTCCATTAATTGAAGAATCCAAGCCTGACGTGTTGATAACGGATATTAAAATGCCCTTTATGGATGGATTGCAGTTAAGTAGAATCGTTCGGGAGCAAATGCCCTGGGTAAAAATTATCATTCTCAGTGGCCATGATGAGTTTGAGTATGCGCAAACTGCAGTCAAGTTGGGAGTGACAGAATATCTATTGAAACCTGTCAGTGCCCAAGATTTAAGGACAGTTCTGGAAAATTTGACCATTACCCTCGACCGCGAGAAACAGCAACGTGAAAGTCTGATGCGTTTGCAGAATAGGGTTGCCGATACGTTGACCCTGGATCGCGAAAAGTTTTTATTGCGGTTAGTGATGGGTGGAGTTTCCTCAGCAGAGGCGGTTGAACAGAGCCAGAAGTTGGGGTTGGATATTGTTGCCAGGTATTATGTGGTTATAGTTATACATATCGAATTATGTGAAGAAGTTCAATCCTTTGATTATTACGAATATAAAAAAGTAGAAGATATTGTCGCCAACCTGGTAGATAATCACCTGGATGTGTTCTTCACCAAAAAGGGAATAGAGGAATTCGTGTTGCTCATCAAGGGGAACACTCCTGAGCAACTGCGATATACAGAGGATCGTTTCGCCAGTTTACTCAAGCAAATTGTGGAGGAGAAAACCACCTGTAGGTTGACGATTGGATCGGGTCAGCCTCAAAATCGAATTGGAGATATTCACCGTTCTTTTACGGAAGCACTGGTTAAAGTCAGGGGGCAACTTGGTGAATCTTCCTTGACCCCATTGGGCGCGGAGAATGATCTGAGTGATTTGATCAAAGTGAACCATGTAGCGATTGAGAACTATTTGAAGTTTGGCCTGATTGCCGATTATGATGTTTTCTTTGCTACTCATATTCAGCCTATATGTGAAGTGGCGTTGAGATCGGCTTTGGTGAAGCACTATATGTTTTTAGACATTGTGTTGACCGTGACACAATTTGTGAGCGATCTAGGGGGTAATGAAGCACAAGGCACTTTGGGTGTTCACAAGATTGAAAGTATCCTGGCGAGATCAGGAAGTATTGGACAGGCCAGGGAAGAGATAAGAAATATTTTTGTCGCTGCGTTCACCTTTCGAAACAGTCAAGCAAATTATGAGCGCAGTATCATTCTTAATCAGGCTAAAGCCTATATTGACACCCATTTCACTGATCCGGAATTGCAAATGAGCAAGGTAGCCAATAGGTTTAATCTCAGCCCTGGTTATTTCAGCACGGTTTTTCGGGACGAAATTGGAGAGACTTTCCGAGATTATTTGAGCCAGATCAGAATTGACCGGGCTAAGGAACTGCTTCGCACGACCAATCTTAGATGTTTAGAAGTAGCGTATCAGTGCGGTTATAACGACTCTCATTATTTCAGTTTTACTTTTAAAAGGAAGACGGGTCTGACCCCTCAACAGTTTCGGGCACAATCTCAGGAAAACTATGAAATCGAGTAGGCAATATGGATATAGAACTGAGTCCTAATGGAGTAACACCTAGATATATCAGTAAATTTATTGATATTTTTAGTCGTATCAATATATCTCTTCGAGTAAAAATTTTGATTTCCTTTTTCACGGTGATCTTTTTGTTAGTAGCTGTTAATGCCATGTTGGTTTTGGAAGTGCTGCATTTTAACCGTCAATATGATGCAATCATTACCAATATCACTACGGCAAATAGTATCAACGGATATATCAAACCTGCCATTGATACGGAAATGTGGAATATTGTCGCGGGCAAAACGGCCTTTGATGATGGTACCCAATATCAGATTATTGAGCAAGTCAACACCCAAATTGAGTCAATGATGGCAAATACCCAGTCAGAAAAATCCAGAATTAAATTGGAAGTTATTCGCAGGACACTGGCGACATTGACGAACTATGTTGACAGGATGGGGAAGCAGATTGAGCAGGGTAGTCTCGTAGCTGAGAACGAGCTGGTTTTAGACAATATCCGAGGAGTCTCTGATGTTGTTGAAGAGACGGTTCAGGATTATATGTTTTTTGAGGTGCAACAGGCGGAACAACAGCACCTTGAAAATCAAGCACGCTTTAATCGTTGGATCATTTTGTACTCAATCTTTTTGCCCTGTGTTATTGGTTTCTCCATTGCTGCGGCATGGATTATTTCTGCCAGTATTTATATTCCGATCAAAAAACTCCATGATCTTACCACTACGATCACGAAGCAAGACCTGCAAGCATTGCTATCACGGGAAAATGTGGATGAAATCACAGAATTAGGCCTGAGCTTCAATATTATGATAGGCAAGATTCGAGAATTGCTGGATTCCAAAGTAAGAGAGCAGGAAAATTTAAAGAAGGCTGAATTAAAGGCTTTGCAGGCGCAGATCAATCCGCATTTTCTCTACAATACGCTTGATACCATCGTGTGGATGGCCGAGGCTAATCAACCTGGACAGGTTATTGAAATTGTCAAAGCATTGTCAAGTTTTTTCAGAATTGCTTTGAGCAGAGGAAAGGATTGGATCTCGATCCGCCAGGAAATTGAACATGTCCGGAACTACCTTTTTATCCAGAAAATCCGCTATCGCGATATTTTAGATTATGAAATTGAAGTGGATGAGGATATACTGGACGGCACAATTCTTAAGTTGACCCTACAACCTTTAGTTGAGAATGCCCTGTATCACGGGATAAAAAATAAAAGAAATGGCGGTACAATTTGGGTGCGGGCTAGAAGGGCAGATCATAACTCGGTGTTATTAGATGTGCAGGATGATGGCGTTGGGTTTACCCCTTATAAACTCTCCCAAATTCAGGATGCAATTGCGAAGAATTCGGATGAAATCCTTCAAAGTGAAAGTGGTTTTGGATTAGAAAATGTTCACAAACGTATCCAATTATATTATGGGCAACAATACGGGGTATCCGTGGAGAGCCAATATCAGGAGGGTACAAGAGTAACGGTTACCATTCCACTTCAAGAAGATTTGGAATTAGAGAGAGTCGAGGAGAGAATCTGAAATGAGGGTCAAGGCGTATATCTTGTTCATATTAATGTCCTGTGTTATTTTAGGGGGATGTAAACGTGGTATTGACTCTGAGTTACAAACTACCGGACAGTCAGAAAATAAGAGGGTCTATCAGAATCTGGTGGTGGGATTTTCTCAGCTTGGGGCTGAAAGCAAATGGCGTGATGGCAATACAGCCTCAATTAAAAAAACCGCCGAAAGTTTAGGCTTGGAGTTAATTTTCTCAGATGCCCAACAAAAGCAAGAAAACCAAATTAAGGCTATCCGCACGTTTATCGCGCAACAGGTGGATGTTATTGGCGTTTCCCCTATTGTAGAGACAGGGTGGGAATCGGTCTTTCAGGAGGCAAAAGATGCGGGTATACCCATTATTCTGGTTGACCGGCGGGCGGATGTCCCCGAAGAACTGTATGCTACTTACATTGGTTCGGATTTTACTGAAGAAGGTAGAAAGGCTGCCCGGGTTATGGCAGAGCTGCTCGGAGGTAAGGGCAATATTGTAGAATTGGTAGGCACCATTAATTCCGCGCCCGCTAACGATCGCTATATAGGTTTTAGAGAAATATTGCAGGATTACCCAGAAATGAAGATCATTGCTTCGGAGTCCGCCGATTTCACGCGGGCTAAAGGGGAAGAGGTTATGCGGGGATTTTTAGAGCAGTACGGCGATCAAATTGATGCTCTGTACGCACACAACGATGATAGTGCGCTTGGCGCTATCCGGGCGATCGAGGATTATGGTCTGCAACCGGGCCAGGATATTATCATTGTCTCAGTTGATGCGATTCGAGATGCTTTTCAGGCGATGATTGATGGAAAATTGAACGCCACGGTAGAGTGTAATCCGTTGCTGGGACCGCTATTCTTTGAGACGGCTTTGAAAGTAGTCAATGGTGAATATGTACCCAAGTGGATTCCTTCCCAGGAAAGCATTTTCTTTCCTGAAAATGCTGCGGAAATCTTGCCGACTCGCAAGTATTGAAGCTTACCCGTCTGAAAACGCTGCCTTCGGAAAATATTTAACTCCTATCGTATAAAAACAAACCCTCTACCATAGAGGGTTTGTTTGTTATATCAAAATTCCAAACCATTTTTAACAGAGTACCTAAACTTATCTATTTAAATAAAGGTACGTTTCTGCTATGCTAAGTTTAGTGATATTCCCACAGAATAAGGTTTTCGGACCTTACCGAATTGGAAATTGATAAGGAGGTGAATCCGCAAAAATAACCGGGATTAAGTTTGTGGGGGCAGTTCTTCTGCGAACTGTTGATCTTTTCCTGTTTGTAGGAAAAGGCGTAATCTCTTAGCAGGCATGTCCAAATGTGCAATTCAAGTATTTTTTATATCTCCGCAGGGAGAACAAATTAGATTAAGTTAATAGGAGAGAAAATCATGTCCCACCTGAAAAAAATCGTCTTTTTAGTTATTGTGCTGACGGTCCTGGTATCTTGTAAGGCAGGATCCAAGGAAAAAAGTTGCGCTCCCAATTGCCAATATTCTGACCTGGTTGTAGGTCTTCTTCAGACCGGCTCCGAAGGTGGCTGGCGCGCCGCCAACACCGCTTCTTTTAAGGAGACGGCAGAACAGTTAGGTTTGACCCTTAAGTTTTACGATTCACAAAATGACCTGGCAAAACAAGTGGCCGGTTTCCAGCAATTCGTTGAAGATCCTGAAGTGAACGTGATCGTCCTGCAGCCGCTAGAGGTGACCGGTTGGGAACAAGTGATGAAGGATGCCCAGGAAGCTGGCAAGACGGTCGTCCTCTCGGATCGCCGTATTGATGGTTTAGAAGACTATTATGTGACCTTCATCGGCGCTGACTTTGTTGAAGAAGGGCGCAAGGCTGGTCGTGAAATGTGCGCATTGCTCGACGGCAGTGAATCGAAGAAGGTCTGGGAGCTGGTTGGCAACGTGGGCGCTTCGGCTGCAATTGACCGGGGAGTTGGTTTCCGCGAGACGGCTAAAGAATGTGGCATTGAGGTGACCAAGAGCCAGACCGCTAACTGGAGTGTGGTGGATGGCAAGCAGGTGACAGAAGCATGGTTGAAGGAGACCAAAGACGTTCAGGGTATCTTCGGGCAGAATGATGAAATGGCGTTTGGTGCTATCGAGGCTCTTAAGGAAGCTGGACTGACCCCCGCTGTTGATGTTAAGCTCATTTCCGTGGATGCTACCGCTGGTGCTTTCCAGGCGATGCTTGATGGCACGTTGAACGTGACTGTGGAATGTAACCCGTTATTGGCCCCGCAGGTTTATGAAGCTGCGCTCGCAGCGATGAACGGCGAAACCCTGCCCAAGTGGATTCCCTCAGAGGAAAGTATTTTCTTTATGGATGACCCGAACCTGCAGTCCATTGCTGATGGTCGCAAGTACTAAAAACTTGACAGCCCCGAGTGTATAAGTCTATAATAGTTCATGCACCAGGGTTCAAATAAAAATTGGGAAGCGGTGCTCACCTACTGCTTCCCAATCCCTATGAAATAACTATCCGAAAGTTCGTTTTCATATAGAAATTGCGCTTGAAGGCATCGGATAAAGAGGTGTTTTTTCGACTCTGGGCACAGTCCGGAGTCGAAAAAACACTATTTATAAAGTGGCTTTAGCTATTCAGTGAGGTAAGGTAGTGTGTCCGAAATGAATGATTATATACTGACAATGACAGGTATCCACAAGGCTTTCCCCGGCGTACAAGCGCTTGAGGATGTAGACTTTACCCTAAAAAGCGGTGAGATTCACTGCCTGGTAGGGGAAAATGGTGCTGGAAAGTCTACCTTGATCAAAGTTTTAACAGGGGTTGATCGCCCCGACGCCGGTAAGATTATGCTGGATGGCAAAGAAATCCACACCCGATCCCCTCAACACGCGCAAATGATGGGGATCAGTACTGTATATCAAGAAATCAACTTGTGTCCGAATCTGACCATCGCGGAAAACATTCTGATCGGTAGAGAACCTCATAAATTCGGAAGAATTGACTGGGCAAAAGTGAACATCGAAGCATCCAATATTCTCAAACGCTTGCTTGACATCAACATTGATGTGACAAAACCGCTGGATACGTATACCGTGGCGATTCAGCAGATGGTGGCCATCGCGCGCGCACTGGATATTACGTCTGCCAAGATTTTGATCCTGGATGAACCTACGTCCAGTTTAGACGCAGTCGAAACCCAGCAGCTTTTCAAGGTTATGAGAAAACTTAAAGAAGATGGGGTAGGCATTATCTTTATCACGCATTTTATCGGCCAGATTTATGAGATTTCGGACAGGATTACTGTCTTGCGAAATGGAAAGCTGGTTGGAACCTTTGAGACGGCTTCACTTCCGCGCGTTGAGTTGATCGCTAAAATGATAGGGCGTAGTTTAGACGACCTCGATGATATGTCGAGTATAAAATTGGAAAGCAGAAAACACATTAACCCGGAAGCTGTACTTAATGCTAGAGGGGTGGGGCATGCAGGTACAATTAAGCCATTTGATCTGGAATTACATGCTGGAGAAGTTGTCGGTTTGGCCGGCCTTCTAGGTTCAGGGCGAACGGAAACGGCCAGTATTTTATTTGGCGTTGATAAGCCGGATACAGGCTTCATTGAATTTAACGGCCAACCCATTACAGATCACAGTCCACTTGGATCTATTAAACGGGGGATCGCCCTCTGTCCTGAAGATCGTAAGGCCGAGGGGATTATAGATGATCTGACCATTAGAGAAAATATCATCCTGGCTATGCAGGCTAATAAAGGCTGGTTTAATCATATAAGTACTCAAGAACAATACGAAATTGCAGATAAGTACATTAAGATGTTGAATATTGCTACCCCTACAGCCGATCAACCCGTTAAAAACTTGAGTGGCGGTAATCAACAAAAGGTCATTCTTGCGCGCTGGTTGGCTACGCATCCACAGGTATTGATCCTTGATGAACCCACGCGCGGGATTGATGTGGGTACGAAAGCCGAGATCCAAAAGTTAGTGCTTGAATTGGCAGATGAAGGCATGGCCTGTCTGTTTATATCATCTGAATTGGAAGAGGTATTGCGAACCAGCCATCGTATCGCCGTTTTGCGTGAACGGGAGAAGGTCGCGGAATTTAGCGGCGAGGTGGATGAGCATACGATCATGCATACAATCGCGGGGAGTGAACTATGAGACAGTTTTCAAAGTCTATGTTTAGGTGGAGAAATATTACAGAGAGTAGATTGTTTTTTCCCATTATCGCCCTATTTCTCATTTTGCTCTTTGATTTTATCTTTGTACCGGGGTTTTTCACCATTGAGAATAGAGATGGCAACTTATATGGAAGCCTAATTGATATTTTGCGCAACGGTTCGACAATTTCTTTATTGGCTATAGGGATGACACTTGTGATCGCCACCTATGGGGTCGACCTTTCTGTGGGAGCGGTGATGGCTATTTCGGCCTCGGTCGCTGGAATTTTGATGAATCCATCTGCCCTCAGGAACGAAGTGTTTTTTGTCACGGATCCTATGTACACTTTTCAACCCCTGTGGGTGGTCATTGGGGGAGCGTTGCTCGCCGCTATCCTCTGTGGTTTGTGGAACGGGATGTTGGTCGCCTACGTAAAGATGCAGCCGATGGTGGCTACTCTAATCTTGATGACTGCCGGTCGTGGGATTGCGCAATTGATTACCAACGGGTTGCGGGTTCAAATTACCTACCGTCCGTTTGCATATATTGGGCAAGGGTGGGTTATTTTACCTGTTTCCTTGTATATTGTGGCTTTTGTATTGGTAGCTACATGGTTACTCACACGCAAAACGGCCATTGGAATGTTCATAGAGTCCGTGGGAATCAATTTCCGATCCAGTTATTTCAGTGGCATCAAGGAAAGAAACATCAAATTGATGGCCTATACCTTTTGCGGTTTGTGCGCTGGAATCGCAGGTTTGGTTGCCTGCTCGAACGTCAAGACTTCAGATGCCAACAGTATTGGACTCTCCGCTGAATTGGATGCGATCCTTGCCGTTGTCATCGGTGGAACTTCTATGTCTGGGGGGCGATTCTCTTTACTTGCGAGTGTGGTTGGCGCTTTGGTGATGCAAGCTGTAACCCAATCTATGTACGCCATCGGTGTTCCGGCTTTTGCCCTTCAGGCTATTAAGTCTATTGTGGTTATCATTGTCATTCTGCTGTTCTCAGAACAAGTCAGAGGGTTTATCCGGAACATCGGTGCGGAGAAGAAAGAGGGATAGTCATGTTGAAACGAGCAAGTGATTTCATATCGAGCAATCGTAGGTTTATCCCTCTGATTGCAACGGCGTTCTTGGTTTTTGTCGCCTATGGGATGGGAGCGATTTATTTTGATGGTATGCGGAGTCCGCAGGTGTTTCTGAATTTGTTCAGAAATAGTTCATTTGTCTTGATTAGTGCAATAGGAATGACATTTGTCATTCTAACTGAGGGTATCGACCTTTCGGTGAGTGGGGTTGTGGCTCTGACAACGGTGGTTTCCGCTGCCTTACTTCGCGAGGGTTGGAATCCATGGTTGGTGATTCTCCTGGTGCTTGCTATAGGGATGACCCTGGGATTCATTATGGGGAGTTTTATCGTTTATTTGAAAGTGCAGCCGTTTATAGCTACGTTGGCAGGCATGTGGTTTTCGCGCGGTATGTGTTTCTTTATTAGCGATAATGCCATTACTATTGACGATCGTACGTTTAAAATTCTGGGGCAGACAAAGCTCTTAATTCCAGGATTGAAGGAATTAGCGGATATGCAGGGCACGCCGGCGCCTTATATTTCCATTCCCGTCGTTGTCGGGTTTATTCTGCTGTTGGTCGCAATCTATCTCGCCCACTATACACGTTTTGGACGTACTGTGTATGCTATTGGTGGTAACAAACAGTCGGCGCGTTTGATGGGCTTGCCGGTAGATAGAACCTTATTACTGGTATACACGTTCAACGGATTTTGCTCGGCGTTGGCGGGTCTCGCGTTCTGCCTTTTTGTATCTTCCGGCCATGGTCTGTATGCATCAGGCTTTGAGATGGATGTCATTGCTTCGGTTGTGATCGGCGGTACATTGTTGACCGGTGGATCGGGATATGTGGTTGGTACATTGTTTGGTGTCATGGTTTATGCCATTACACAAGCCCTGATCCAATTCATCGGCTCGTTAAGCTCGTGGTGGACCAAAATTGTCATTGGTGTGCTGATGCTGATCTTTATTGGTGTGCAGGCCGTATTGGCAAACCGAAAAGTTGACGAAAAAACCCTGGATACACGGGCTATTCGCCACAGACGGCAACAACTCGCTTTTGGACTTGGCACAGTTGTGGTCCTGGTTGTGTTAGCGACCGTTTTGATACCGAAATTAGGGCCAACTTCAACGAACGGTGACTTGGCCGAAGCTACCGAATGTGAGATTCAATCATTCCGAACTGATGAAGCTGCAAGTCTGATAGAAGATGGTGCAGTGGTTGCCTATCACCGTCTTGCCGGCCCTAATTGTGTTGATGAGATGTATGCAATCTATCCTGAAGGCCGGATATGGAAGGATGACGGTGAGAACACAGTAGAAATAACAGTATCCTCTGCCGAGGTGGAAAATTTGCTCACAACCATCACTGAAGATTACGGCTGGTATACCAATGAAATCCGTGACACTTACCATACGCCATGCCGGCAGTGTTTTGCTCACTATGTCATTATCGCTGATGAGGGTCAGGAAAAGGGCGCTACTGCGGTTGACGGCGGTGTGGATATGCCGCCCAATTATAGCTTTACACTGGCCGTTATCAGGGCCTTATTGCCGGCGGACAACAATACCCCGTAGTGGGACAGAGATTTTATCATTTGCAGGTTTTGTGATTTTGGGGAGAGAACATGGTTCTTAAAAAGATATTCTTGGTTCCGATTCTTCTGGTTTGTACGATGATCAGTTTATCCTGCGCTTATATTGTCTTGCCTGAAGGGGTGGAGAACTTGTCAGATGGAACACACGCAGAAAATGCTGGCTGGACCGGCATTGTGACAAATGTGGGTGAGTCCGATGCCGGGGACTTACGCATTGATATTACGATACGCAACGACACGGGGGATTGGAGTACGATGCGGGCTGCGGATGGCAAAGCGACCATACTCACCACCTCTGATGGAAAGACTACATTGTGTGATACGGTTTTTATTAGCACCGGGGGACATCGCCTGGCGCCGGGTTTTCAAATGCGCGGCTATACCCATGATGAGGGAGAGCCGGAAACGCAGCTTCTTTATGTGGAATGTGCAGGTGGCGTCGCAGCGGCTGGCGCTACGCTCTCGCTTGACTATGTAAGTTTTGATGGCGAATTGGATTACTATGTCGAGGTTGAGGAGACAAACAAGGTGGAAGGGACATTGGAACTCAATCTTGACGAAGTTGTCACGGATTTAACCTATCCCATCGCTTCGCCTGTGGAGAGCCTAATCCAGGATTCGGGAATTGAGATAATCGCGCTCAGTGAGAATGTTATCAGCCTCCTGGATGTTCAACGCTCTGGTTCTGGTTTACAATTCACGTGGCAGAATTTTAACCCCTACAAATTTGCATTGAAAACGCACATCGGCATTCCGCCGGTAATTGGTGATGATGGTATCATCTACGGTGTATACGAAACGCTGGATATGCCCGAGGTGCCCCTGACCCCCGCGGAGGGGAGTGTAGAGTGGGCCACCGAAGTTGCTGTCCCGGAGGAGGTCAGTGGTCTTTATATTTTGCTCAGCGTTGAGTCAAAAAAGCCGAGAACTTATGTGAATTACGCGCTTGATATTACAAATCAATAACCGTCCTATCTAGGTACTTGTGGCCCTTGCTCAAGCCTTAAAGGGGGCCCCTAAGCGCGCGGCCGCTGCTTTCAGCACCAGTATCGCATAGTGTCCTAATGGCAATGTAAAGTTGACAGGTGTAGCCCAAAAATTAGGAGCGTACTCATCAACAATGGGTTTGCCTATTTCCACATCGGTGGGGGCAAACCAGATGGGACGCTCTCTTTTTGTCAAATATACCCGCCGCAAGAGACGCACGTTGAAATCTTGTTGGGTTAACCCTTCGCTTTCCAATACCCCTTTTACTACCTGGAATAATTCCGTTGGATAATATGCGGTCAATCGTGGCAATTCAATTTCTAGTTTGCGTAATTTGGATACTTCATTATTCAAATCCGGCAGAGGAAATTGAGTTCCGGCAATGTCTATATGCGCCGATTGGGTATCATATCGTTGTAGGTAGCGTGCTAGAATGTGATTCCACAACCAGGATTGATAAGCTAGCAAATAAGAATTAAGTAATCGATCCTGAATAAGGTTAGCTGCTCTATCGTAATTATGGGGATGGTCCTTAAGGTAGGTAATCACGCTATGTAAGTTTGATGGACGTGGAGCTAGATGTAATAAGTATCCCCATTGCCCCCAATGATTCTTGACCAGTTTTTTGAATTCCTGGATGGGTTTAGGATCTCCACGCATCGGCTCACTTAGGTATATGTGCAATATTTCTTCTGTATCACACAATAAAATTGTTTTGCCTATAAATCCCTTTTGGGTTAGAGAGGTAAAGCGTTGATCGTCGAAGTAATTAGGAAGACCACAAGATGCTAATTCCTCCAGCGCATTTCCTAATGTTTCTGCCTCCGACTTAGTTAAGTGACGGACCATCACATTAAAGTGATTGCCGCGTAAATCTTTGGTGCGTAATGCGCGAGGCCCTTGCTGGACACAGTGCGCCACAAACCCCTGTCCCTGAAATTGTAATGGTCCGTGTTTGCGGACACTGGCATATTGCACCGCTACGGCGGCCATATCCCTGGGAGCCGGGAAAGTTACAGCACTGGGCGTCACCCCGAGTTGCGCGGCCATTGCTTCGCGCACACGTCGCATACTGGCATTACGTTTTTCGACCCGGTAATAATTATATGCGCCCTGCTCACCCGGAAAGTGAATGTGTTCTTCTACTTGAAAGTCATCGAGAACCCGCTTGATATACATGAACTTATCCTTTAGAAAAATGAAAGTTCGATTTTAATATGACCCGCGCCGTCGCCGTTTTCGTGCTCTACGAATTCCCTTTTGCCTGGCAATACGTGCTTTCTCGCCTTTAGTTATAAAATAGCGTCGCTTCCTCAACTCGGTTTTAATATGATCTTGATTTACTTTTTTGCGAAAACGTCTGAGCAAACTTTCGAAAGATTCATTTTCTCTTTGTTGTACAAATGTCACTGTTATCTTTTCCCTTCTATATAACTCTAAATTAACTTTTTCCCCTATCTTTTTGCTGAAAATTCGTGCTTAAGTATATCTATACAGCTACTTTCCGTTTATAACGATAAACGATCCGGCCCCGATCCAGATCATAAGGAGAAAGTTCCACTTTAACGCGATCTTCTAATAAAATGCGAATGTAATACCGGCGCATCTTACCACTCAAGTAGCCTATGATTTCATGCCCGGTCTCAAGTTTTACGCGAAACTTTGTTCCCTTCAGCGCTTCTAATATAATTCCCATCATTTCTATTTTTTCTTCTTTTACCATTATATCTCCTTAAAATAACGCGAGTTGCTACCTTGTGGTAGCGGAAGAGAAAAGGGTGTTTTTTTCGCGCGGGGCTCTTGCCGCGCGCGAAAAAACATCTTTTCCCTTCTCTTTTTCACCCCGTAGGGGCGAAAAAGAGAAATTCACGTGATAGGTAGCAACTTAGGTTAAAATAATGTCTAACAGGTTGGACAACCTGTTAGACAGATAAGAATGTCTGTCCTACATTACACAACTGCTATTCCGAGTTGCCGGGTGGACAGATTTCTTGCTACTATGTTTTTTACTTGCGTCTCTGCTTCCTGCATTTTAATTCCCTGACTTAGGGCTAATTCTCCCACGAGAAAACGAAGTGCTTTATCATAAATCCGCCTACCGGGAATATTGAGATGTTCTTTTTTTATTCTGCGCCACTCCAGATCCCTTACGACTTCTGCGTATTGTAAGATATCTTGTGTATCCAGTTTTTGTTCTAGTGTCCTATAACGTTGCTTATGATCGGCGGGTAATATGTTAGGATCATCCCGGAGCACTTGCCATACACGTTCTAAAAGTATTTCAGGAATAGCATATCGTAACCCGAGCGATTCGGCCTGTTTAACCGGCATCATCACAAAGGTTCTGTTTTGTCCACCAATGATCTCGATTTTGTAATACTGTAAACCATCATTCTGTTTCCCAATTGTTTGGAGTTGAGTCACAATACCGGCGCCATTGACCGGATGTACGACTGCATCACCTATTTGAAACATGCAACCTCCTTGGTGTCAAATCATGAATTCTGTGTATCTAAAACAAAAAATGGACCTGTATGTACGTTGTCGCTTTCAAGACAATCAACAGTACACTCCAGGTCCATATTAGGCCCTACGGGATTTAGAAATGTATCAACACCTCTAACAGATTTTTACAACACGCCCTTTATGTTAGCCAGACGCACTGCTGCGATCTACTCCTCCATACGTTATGGTGTCCTGTTCAAGTTGTGCTAACTTACATTCGAGCCAGGCTAATTCAGCCCTGGCGAGTGTCACACCATAATCCGTCACCAAATATTGACCCAAATTCTGTACTGTTCCGTTGGATTGACGAAACTGCTTATCTTCTGAAAGATATTCCGTAAGCTGCTGCTGCCGCAGGGTCAGGTAGGTCTGCATAACGTCCTGTGGGAGATTGTTTGCTAACATCAACCCCATTATGAAAGACTTAGTAGAAAATCTCGGCATTACAGTTTCGTTCGACCATTCTAACAACGCCTGGTGGCCTTTTTCTGTAATGGAGTAGATTTTTCGTGGTGGCTTGCCTTCATTGAGTACGATTTCAACACTCACCCATTCCAATTCCAGCAGCGTGTGAAGCACGGGATATAGACTGCCATAACTGGGGCTATCTACCAACCAGCTCAGATGATCAAACATCGCTTTAATTGCATAGCCTGTCATTGACTGCTGAGATAGCAATCCTAAAACCACATAGCGGATTTCCACGTTCGTTTTATCCTTATGAACAGATTAATATGTATCAATAAGATATACTGTATTGTGATATATATCAATTAGATACATTATAACATATCTGAGATACTATGTCAAACTAAAAAAATTCTCTCAGCGTCAAATGGTATTACCTGGACCCGAACACCGGCAGGCGCGTGGTCCCAATTCTCGGGGATGATCGCCAGCCCATTGGACTGTATCATTGAGTTGAGGATGCCTGATCCCTGGTCGCCGGTGAGCAGGACATGGAGGCCATCCGCGCGTTGTTCGAGACGCACGCGCACATAATGCCGCCGCGCGTCTTTGACCTGGATTTCTTGGTCGAGAATTGCCTCAAATGTGGGTTTATGCAGGTTGGTCCGGCCCAGCATCTTCAAAATTGCTGGGCGGGCGAACAACTCGAACGACACCATCGCCGAGACCGGGTTCCCCGGCATCCCCAGTACTGGGACGGTGCGCGGCATACCCTCTATCTCTGCTGTGATATGCCCGAAGGCCAGGGGTTTGCCAGGTTTCATCCGCACGCGCCAGAAGGAAATCTCGCCCTCTGCCGCCAACACTTTTTTGACCACGTCGAAATCGCCTACTGAGACACCGCCCGACGTCATTAACAAGTCCGCGCCTTGCGCCAGGCCTGCGCGGATTCTGGCCGTCAGATCGGCCACTGTGTCTCGCGCAATGCCCAACATCAGCGGGACGCCGCCGTATTTAAGCACTTGCGCCGCGTTGGAATACCCGTTGGCGTTGCGGATCTTGCCGGGTAGCAGGGGCGCGTCAATATCCACCAGCTCATCCCCTGTTGCCAGGATGGCAACGCGCGGTCGCCGTATCACACTCACCTCGCTGTATCCCAGGGCCGCCAGCATCCCAATCTCTTGCGGACGGATATGCATACCACGTACTAGCGTGCACTCGCCCTCGCGCACGTCT
>JAFGFI010000391.1 GCA_016931185.1 Anaerolineae bacterium | reverse complement strand
GTCCTCTGAACTCTAAGCATGATCGGGGGATTTCAAAGGGGGATGTATCCCCCTTTGATCGCTACAAAATCGTTTTTTTACCCAAATCGCACCCGTGCCCCCCCGCGCCCGAAGAGTGTGCCTAAGAAGATCAAGGGCGCAATAATGACAAATAAGGTTCCGATGCCGGAGAGCAACCACGCGCCCATGCGGACGTTTTTGACCAGGGCCTCGTGGTCGCCACCGAAGATGCGCTCCGGCACCACGCGGCCCTCGTTGCCTTTTTGGCCGACTACGGTCACGAGGTCACCGCGCAAGTAGCCGATGATGCGCTCGGAGCCATCGGGGATGCCGTCGGCCTTGAGGGTACTGTCGCTGTATTCGATGGCAACTTCGTGCCACATCCCGCCCAATTTGACCTGTTCCACGGCTTCGGTGCCCACGCGCCCATCGGCAAGCACAACCTCAAAGGCCGGGATTTGTTGGATGACGGTTTCCCAATCACCCTCGTAGCCGTCATCGCTGTCATATTCAACATCCCACTTCTGATGCTCAAACAGGATCAGGTCTTTCTGATCGTTGATGGCCTTGCCGTCCAACGCCCCGGTGACGGCAACTTCGGCCCCCGTCGCCATCCGCCCGAACTCAGCCGCCGTTGGGCGCGCGATATTGGCAAGCCGCCTGGCCTCCTGGGATTCCTGGCGGCCAAACCCCAAGATCAGAAATAAGCCACACCCCATAAAGACCAGGGCGATAAAACCGGTAACGATAAGACTGTAGAGACGTCCCGCGATTCTCATGGAAACCTCCGTAAATTGTGATGCGTGATGCGTCAAACGTCAAACGTCAAACGTCATTCGCTATTCGCCATTCGCCACTCGCCACTCGCCACTCGCTATTCGCTATTCGCTATTCGCTATTCGCTATTCGCTATTCGCTATTCGCCACTCGCTATTTATGATATTTCTCTCCACTCAGGAGGGTGGCGGCGCGGTAGAGTTGCTCCAGGAGGAGGATGCGGGCGAGTTCGTGGGGGAAGGTGAGGGGGGAGAGGGAGAGACTATCTTCGCACCGGGTAAGGACATCCGGGGCCAGGCCCACGGGGCCGCCGATGAGGAAGGCCAGGCTGCCGTAGGTTTCGACGCGCTTCTGCACGAAGGCTGCCAGGGCCGGGCTGTCCAATTGTGTGCCGGTGACGTCCAGTGCAATCCTGCGCCCCGCCGGGGCAGCGGCTTTGAGCAGCAGATCTCCCTCCCGCTGCATCGCGACCGCATCCGGCGCCCCGCGCCCCACAAAATCCTTGACCTCGACCAGGTCAAAACCGGCGTAGTAGCGTTGCAGCCGTTTCATATACTCTGCCTGCGCCGCCAGCCATGCCTTCTGGCGCAGCTTCCCGACCGCAATCAGCGTGAGTCTACCGGATAAACGTGACATTAATATTCCTACCCCTTCTTCCTTCCATATATGTTATACTACAACGATTATAAAATGCACTTAGGACTCTTTCAAGGTATAAATGACGGGTGGCGACCATGCAACGCTTGTCTTCTAACCGGATAGGGCGGCTAAAGGCCGCTACGCTACCAGGCCGCCGGGAAAAGTGGTATTTTTTCTAGCTACCGGACACTTTTTCACAGCAGGATATTTAGCCGTAATTAGATTGGATTTTGCGATTAAAATCGCTTTTAAGTAGGTATTTTTTGATTGCGAGCGTAGCTCGCAATCAAAAAATACCCTCTTTTACGGCGGCTTTAGCCGCACAATCCGGCGCAAAGTGTAACTTTTGAAGTAGATACGTTACCCTAATAAAAAGTGTCCGGTAGCTAGGTATTTTTTCCGTTTTCGGGCATAGCCCGAAAACGGAAAAAATACCTTCAACAACTTTTTGCGGCCTTTAGGCCACCAGCGCCGTCAGCGAGTTACCCGTCATTCATACCCTGAAGAAACACTAGAAGAATTACGCATTAACGCTGTGCGTTCACCGGCGGTGAGATGAAAACAGGGGCATTGCACTTCAGAAAGTGCAATGCCCCATCACCGAGAGGGTGATTTTTAAATTTTAAATTTGCCAATTTTCGATTTTCAAGGGGAGAGAAAATGCAACGATGGCGCGCGGATTTGGCTTTGGGGGTGGTGACGCTGATTTGGGGGTCGACATTTGTGATTGTGAAGCACACGCTGGACAGTCTCGGCCCGTTTACCCTGATCGCGGCCCGCTTTTGGACGGCGGGGGCGGTCCTGGGGGGACTCTGGCTGTGGCAGAAAAAGGAACACTTGCGGCCGCGTCGCAGCGACAGGAACAGGTTGGACACCATCCATCATCCATCGTTCGCCCTCCATCCGGTAGTGCGCGATGGCATCCTCACCGGCCTGGTGCTGACGGGGGGCTTTATCACCCAGACGCTGGGCCTGCAGACGACGGAGGCCGGCAAAGCGGCTTTTATCACCGGGCTGAACGTGGTGATAGTTCCCGTATTGTCCGCACTGCTGCTGCGCAAGCCCCCCACCCGCATCGCCGTTGCGGGTGTCGTGTTGGCCACATTGGGCCTGGGATTGCTGACGCTGGATCGCACACTGCGCCTCGCCACCGGTGACCTATGGGTATTGCTGTGCGCCGTGGGCTTCGCCCTGCACATTATCGTCACCGCGCATTTCACGGCCCAACACGCCGTGTTGCCGTTCACGCTGGTACAATTGTTCACCGTTGCCGTAACAACTTCACTAATAGCACTTATCATAGAAGGAGGCCTGGCTTTGACTTCCAACGCGCTTCCGGCTATTATTTACCTGGGCGTGGCAGCGACCGCCGTGGTCTTTGGCCTGCAAACGTGGGCGCAGCAACACACGACACCCACGCACACAGCCCTGATCTTCGCGCTGGAACCGGTGTTTGCGGCGTTATTCGCGCTGGTTTTGGCGCGTGAACTCCTGGTATTTAAGGAATGGATGGGGGGCGCGTTGATTCTGATGGGCATGGTCATCGCCGAAATTCAAGTAGGACCCAGGTAGATGCTAGACCGGCGGCGACTTTATGGCGTAAGTATACTTATATTGTTGGTGGGATGTGTAGCGCCAATGGCCCAGGCCGACCCGGCGACACCGTCAACATTCCCTACCACAAATGTGGCTACGACTGCGACCGCAACTGCGACCGCAACTGCGACCGCAACTGCAATCGCAACTGCGACCGCGACTGCGACTGCGACTGCGACCCGCACTGCGACTACAACACCCACAGCCACGCCGGCAATCACACCAACTCCCACTGCGACGGTCACGCCCTCCCCCTGGCCCACGGTTCCGCCCACAATGAATTGGGAACTATGTACGCCCTCCCCAACACCGAGCCACACGCCCACCCCGACCAGGATGCCTCCCCCAACCGCAACCCCCACACCGGAAGTCTGGGAATTGCCGGAGCCGGTTGTGCCCGAACCTTTCGGGATGGAGATTCACTTCACCTGGCCACGGACGGAAGAAATGGAATTGCTCACACAATCGGGCATCCGCTTTGTACGGATGGACCTGTTTTGGGGTGAAGTGGAGCGCGAGCAAGGGCAATATGATTTCGCGCAATATGACGCCCTGGTTGCAGCGATGAGCGAGCGCAATATACGCATCATTTTTATCCTGGACTACGGGAACGCCCTCTATGACGGGGGACACTCCCCTTACACCGATGAAGGGCGCGCCGCGTTCGCGCGATTTGCGGCAGCGGCAGTGCGGCGTTACCGGGGCAGGGGTATGATTTGGGAACTGTGGAATGAACCCAATCTCGCCCAATTCTGGTATCCCACCCCGAACGCAACGCACTACGCGCGCCTGGCCCTGGCGGCAGCCAACGCTATCCGGAGCGCGGATCCCACCGCGATCATCACCGGGCCCGCTATGGTAGGTTTCGAATGGCCGTTCTGGCATACCGTCGGCCAACTCGGCGTTTTCAAAAAACTGGATGCGGTCAGCGTCCACCCGTATGGGGTGGACCGGCCAGAGGATGTATTGCTGCGCTACCGCCAACTGCGGCGGGTGATCGACCGTTACAGTCCCGATTGGACGTTGCCCATGATCATCAGCGAATCGGGGTTTTCTTCCGTGAAAGGCGGGATCGGCGCAGAAGTGCAGGCGCACTACCTGGCGCGGACGTGGCTTCTCAACCTGGCGCACGACGTCCCCCTGACCATCTGGTACGACTGGCGGAATGATGGCATCGATCCGGCGGAAGTAGAACAGAACTTCGGCATCGTAACCTACGATTTTGAGCCGAAACCCGCCTATTATGCAGCGCGCACCCTCTTAGAGACGTTAGATAAATATCGCTATCTACGCCGGGTATCGCTCACGCAGATCCCCGGAGGAAGTGAGCAGGATTACGTGCTGCTTTTTCAACGCGAGAGTTCCCTCGCGCTGGCCGCGTGGACGATAACTAACACGCACACCATCACGTTACCGTTGCCGGGGGTGACGGCGGACGTGGTCGATGTGAAAGGCAATACCGAGGTATTGGCTGCCGGTAGAACGGGCATGGTATTGAAACTTACTTCGGCCCCCCAATATCTGCGCCTTGAGGACAACGAAATACTCCAGCAACTTGGCGGGTGGCATCCTTACACTACCTTTAACCAGGTATATACCAAAACAGAAGCCCAGGCCAATATCCGCGTTGTGGTAGATAACCCTCTTTTGCAACCGCGCTATGCTACCCTGGAACTGCGCGTTGCAGAAGAAGCGCGGGGGTCGTTAGCCATTGTGGTACCTCCCAAATCCCAATCCCAGTTCCGTGTTCCGGTCAATATGGAGGGATTGACAGGGGATGTGCCGGCAGAACTGGTCTTTATTCCGGCCGCTTTATCTGACAAGACCAGCCTCAGTTTTATACTGGAATCCCCATCGCAATTGCCCCTGCAAAGAGCCAGTTTATGGTTGTTTATCAACCGGTAGCCGGACAATCCGGTTAGGGTTGCCTATAAATCGGTAACCGGACAATAAAGGCGCTTCCCTTGCCCACGGTGCTTTGTACATCCACCATCCCGCCGTGGGCAATGACAATTTCTTTTGCCAGCGCAAGCCCCAACCCCGTGCCGCCATAGCTGCGCGTAGGACTGCCGTCAACTTGATAAAAGCGGTCAAAAATGCGCTCTAATTCTTCCTCTGGAATGCCAATACCTGTATCGTTGATTTCCAGCCGGATGAACTGATATTCGCGGGTCAGGCTCACACGTACCTGCCCCCCGGCCGGCGTAAATTTGCAGGCGTTACTGAGCAAGTTATCCACCATCCGGCGCAGGTTGATCATATCTCCCATCACACGCGGAAGTCCAGGGACAAGATAGTCGATCAAGGTCAGCCCCGCTTCCCGCGCTGTCGCGCGGAAAGTAGTCAACGCACTACGGACTAAAACGGCCATATCGACCAACTGTTGCGTTTCCTCTTGTGTCTCCAGGTCCAATATCGTATTGATGTCCTCAACCAGTTTCGTGAGTTCCCCCAAACGGCGCACAATGATGGCGACCGTTTTCTGCTGCTCCGGTTGGAGTTCTCCCAGGTCCCCGTCGGCCAACAATTGTACATATCCCCACGCAATAGCCAGGGGGGTACGCAGTTCATGAGAGACGTTTTGGATAAATTCGTTTTGGATACGATCAAATTGACGTTGCTGCTCCAGTGTGCGCGCCAGCGTCGCAGCGCGCGCCTGTTCCTGGGCATAGAGACGGGCATTTTCAATTGCGATGGCAGCGGCATTACTCAGAGGTTTCAGCCGTTGGGCATCCACTTCGGTAAATTGATTCGGCATATCACTATCCAGGCGCAACAAACCCAGGGCGCGATCTCGCAAGCAGATAGGAACCATCAGACAGGAACGCACCCAGGCAGTTTCCTCCATTACCACCCAGCGCGAATCTTGACGTGTGTCATAAATCACCGCCGGCGTCCGGGTACGCACGACCTCGGTATCTATAGGGAATTTTTCCAGGGGCTGTTCCAAATTGGCCAGTAATGCATCGGCATTGTAGGCAGTATATCCCTGCCAGCGGCCCACACGCAACGTGTTGTTTTTGAGCAACATAATATGGGCGGTAGTGAAATGCACAATCCGTTGAGTTTGCGACAAAATCTCGTCCAGGACAGCCTCGTGACTGATCTGGGAGGTTAACGCAAGCGTAATTTCGGCCAGAATCTCGGCCAGCAAGCGGTGTTCCCGCTCTGCAATCAGCAATCGCTCGCGCTCCGCCTCTACCCGCCGTTGTTCGGTGATGTCCCGGGAAATACCCACGATCCCCTGGGGCGCGCGATGTTGATCGTAGACTACCCAGGTTCTGGATTCTAAAAATATCTGCTCCTGGTTTTCATTATAACTGGCCAGGGTACCGCGCCATGTACCGTTGTCCAACGTCTCCTGTAAAACCTCAGGCCGTGTGATGCCCGCTCGTAACATTGTTTCCAGATTACATCCCAACTCGCCGATCAACTGTTCCCGGTCGGCATGACTCGCCTGGGCCGCGGCCTGGTTGACGTATTTGATGCGGCCCTCAAGGTCGGTGATGATAATATAGTCCTCAATTTGGTCCATCAACATCGCCTGGAGATGTAACTCATCCTCGATAGCCTGCGTAGCCTCCATCAAACGCCGTGCAAAATCCCGTTCTCGTTGCAGGGTTTCATCGGCCAGATGTTGGGCAGTAATATCCTGTGCCGCGCCAATAATGTGCGTGACCCGCGTCTCCAGTTCATCCTGCACAGGACGGGCGTGGTCGCGAAGCCAACGCACCTCACCCGCGCGGGTCTGGATACGAAATTCGCACACGCTCGTCTGATTGTTTAACAAACGATCTATCCTGCGCCGGATCAGATCTTGCTCTTCTGGATGGATCAGACTTACCCACCATCCCAACTTTTGCACCTCGGCCACGGTATAGCCGGTAATCTCTGTGAAATTTCCCTCGATCCACTCCAAACTCAGGCTACCATCCGGGGTAACATAAAAAGCGTAGGTGAAATCACTTATCAGTTGATTAAGGGTACGCAGAATAGTGTTCTCCTGGTGGAGTGCGATATTTTCCGCGCGGAGATAATCCAGATCTGTTATCTTGTTTTCGTTATATGTCATACGCTGTAACGATTAGTAACGCCCCCAATACATCACTTCAGCTAGGGATTTCTGTTCCTTAGTTAGCCGCGTTGTACAAATCCCTTCAAAAAATATATCCATTCATCCTTCTATCACTTCCGTACCAATTTTAAACGATAATGCGAACTTAGGCAATACGGACGCGCTATAGAAAGCGCGGCTACGGGCAATACGGATGCGCTTTCCATAGTGCGTTCTCCGTTGTCTCCGTAGCCGCGCTTTCCATAGCGCGTTCTCCGTTGTCTCTGTAGCCGCGCTTTCCATAGCGCGTGGTCTATAACCGGCTCCCGAAACGAGGTATGGAAACCTCGGCTACCATGTGTGAGCCAGACGACAAAAGACGCACTATGGATAGCGCGGCTACAATGACGTCCACCGGTTGATACATTTCACGTTTGAGATTGTCTATGCTTAAGGTATACTTTACATTAATCTAAGGAAGGAGATACGCAATGATGACATCTCTATATCTTACCAAAATCCGCCAACGCTTTCCGCGCCCACGTCTGAATGATGCGCGGGCGGCTATGACCCAGGAATTGGACACGATGCGCCCGCTCATTCAGCCCGGCGACAGCATTGCTATCGCGGTAGGGAGCCGGGGCATTGCGAACATCGCCACGATCGTGAAAACCGTCGTGGACTTCGTTAAGGCACAATCCGCCGCGCCCTTTATCATCCCGGCAATGGGCAGCCACGGGGGAGGAACGGCGGAAGGGCAAGCGGGCGTACTTGCCAGTTATGGCATCACCGGGGCAACAATGGGCGCGCCGGTACGCTCCTCGCTAGATGTGGTCGAAATCCCCGCGCCGGGTTTTCCCAACCGTGTTTTTATGGACCGCTATGCTTACGAATCCGACGGCGTCATCCTTATCAATCGCGTCAAGGTTCACACCGACTTTCACGGCCCCTATGAAAGTGGTTTGGTCAAGATGAGCGTCATCGGTCTGGGCAAGCACCGGCAGGCATTGGAGATTCATAGTTTCGGCGTCTACGGCCTGCGCGAGCGTATCCCCCCGACAGCGCAGCGCATTTTTGAAACGGGCAAAGTATTATTTGGCGTCGCCCTCGTTGAAAACGCTTACGATGAGACGATGGTCGTGAAGGCCTTGCGGGCCGGCGACATTATGCGCGAGGAACCCTCGTTGTTAGATGTTGCCAGGGCCAATATGCCGCGCCTGCCCGTGGATAACCTGGACATCCTCATCATCGACCGGATGGGAAAGGACATCAGCGGGGCGGGCATTGACCCCAACATTATCGGGCGCAACAGAATCCGTGGGGAGCCGGAACCAGATCATCCACACATCAAGGCCGTTACCGTCCACGATCTCACCGATGCCACCCACGGCAACGCCTGCGGCACAGGCCTGGCCGATGTGGTCACGCGCCGCCTCTTCGATAAGACCGACCTGACAATCACCAATGAGAACATCGTCACCAGCAGCTTTTTAGAGCGGGGCAACATCCCCGTCATTGCGCCCACCGATGCACAAGCCTACACCTGGGCACTGCGCAGTTGCAGCAGCCCGGCCGGGAGCGTTGTGCCCGTCGAGGCGTGCGTCGCCCGCATCCGCGACACCCTGCACCTCAGTGAACTCTACGTCTCGCGGGCAGTGCTGGATGAGATTGTGGGCCGGGTGGATATTGAGGTCCTTGGGGAGCCGGTAACAATGTTTAGCACAGATGGGGTGTTAGTGAACGGCGAATGGTGAATGGCGCATCACGTGTCATGTTTGACGGGTCACGTCTTACAACCCCAATCCTGAAAATCCTGTTAATCCTGCTTAAAAAGGAGGAAAAATGTCTGACTTTACACACGCGCGCGCTTTGTTGAAAACGTTTAAGGGAAATACATATCTATTTGGCAATGGCGTGTTGCCCCAGGTCGGAGATGTGACGGCGGAACTGGGCACGCGGGCCGCGCTGGTACGGGGAACGTTTCCCGGCAGCGATGATGACGTCGCCACGATCCGCCGGTCGTGCGGGGCTGCAGGGGTGACGCTGGTGG
>JAFGFI010000390.1 GCA_016931185.1 Anaerolineae bacterium | reverse complement strand
GTTCACCAGCAGTAGGATGAAAATTGAATCCGTAATTCGTAATTCGCTATTCGCTATTTTCAAGGGAGGTTTTGTGAATCACTGTCAAGTTATGACTCCGCAACGACCTGTTGGTATTATTGGCTATGGGTCCTATATCCCGATGTATCGTCTATCCAATACGGAGATCGCGCGTGTTTGGAGCAGTGATGAGGGAGGCCCGATTAAAGAGAAAGCTGTTGCGGGATTAGATGAAGATACGATCACGATTGCTATCGAAGCCGCCCGTAACGCCCTGGCACGCGCGGGCATTGAGGCAGAATGTTTGCGTGCCATCTGGGTAGGCAGCGAGTCACCTCCCTATGCTGTCAAACCTTCGTCCACGATAGTGGCTGAAGCTCTAGGGGCGACGCCGTTTCTCCTGGCAGCCGATTTTGAATTTGCGTGTAAGGCTGGAACCGAGGCCCTCCAGGCTGCAATGGGATTGGTCGGTTCTGAGATGGGCAATTACGCAATGGCAATTGGTGCAGATACTGCGCAGGGGCGTCCTGGCGACGCGCTGGAATTCACCGCCGCAAGTGGCGGCACCGCGCTGATCGTTGGCCCTGCAGAGGAGGCACTCGCTGTGTGTAAGGGGTCACTTTCGTATGCTTCCGATACGCCCGATTTTTGGCGGCGGGCGCACCAACACTACCCCCGCCATGGTGGACGTTTTACGGGGGAACCCGCTTACTTTCATCACATTGAATCGGCAGCCAACGCGTTATTAGATGCGCTTGATCTAGGCGCGCCGGATTTTACCTATGCCGTCTTCCACCAACCTAACGTTAAGTTTCCACAGCGCGTCGCCAAGCGATTAGGATTTACATCCCAGCAGATTCAGCCCGGTTTGTTGAGTAACGTTATTGGCAATACTTACGCGGGGGCGGCGATCACGGGGTTTTCCGCCGTGCTGGATATTGCCAGGCCTGGGGATCGGGTGCTATTGGTCAGCTTTGGTTCTGGCGCCGGTTCTGACGCCTTTGTATGGGAAGTGACGGATGCGATAGAAACACGGCGCGACAAGGCGCGTAAGGTACAGGATTATATCGCCCGGCGGCTTGAGATTGATTACGCGCTTTACGCCCGTTACCGGGGCAAGTTAGATATGTAACGCGAGTTGCTACCTTGTGGTAGCGGAAGAGAAAAAAGGTGTTTTTTCGCCTTCTCTTTTTCGCCCCGTAGGGGCGAAAAAGAGAAATTCACGTGATAGGTAGCAACTTAGGTTATGTAATTAGAGATAAGAAATAGGAAATTGAGGAAAACATGCGTGATGTAGCAATTATTGGGGTGGGGCAGACCCCTGTGGGAGAACATTGGACGACGAGCATCCGGCATTTGACGCTGGAGGCCTCATTAAGCGCGCTGCGGGATGCTAATATTGACCAGGTGGACGCTATTTATGTTGGCAACATGCTTTCCGGTGAGATCACAGGACAATCCCACCTGGGCGCATTGGTCGCGGACTTTATGGGGATGACGGGTGTGGAAGCGCTGAAGGTTGAAGCCGCTTGCGCCTCTGGATCGGCGGCAGTGCGGGTAGGGTACATGGCCGTTGCCAGCGGATTGCTGGATTTGGTGTTGGTGGTCGGCGTAGAAAAAATGACGGACACCTCGGGGCGTGAGACGACCTCGGCGCTGGCGATGGCCGCTGATAGTGAGTATGAAGTCAGTCAGGGACTTTCTTTCGTAGGTCTCAATGCGTTATTGATGCGCCGCTATATGCACGAATTCGGCTGGCAGCGCGAGGATTTCGCCAATTTTGCAATCAACGCGCATGCCAATGGAATGCACAATCCGAACGCGATGTTCCATCTGAAAATCTCACCGGAATCTTACGCGCGTTCCTCAATGATCGCGTCGCCGGTCAGTTTGTTTGATGCCTCTCCGGTATGTGATGGGGCGGCGGCAGTCGTTCTGGCCCCGGCGCAATACGCCCGTACCCTCAGCCCAACCCCGGTTAAGATTTGCGGTTCTGCATTGGCAACTGCGCCGCTCGCGATTCACGACCGCAAGATGCCATTGGAATTAGAGGCCGCGCGGATTTCGGCGCAACGCGCCTATAAACAGGTGGGCATTACGCCGGCGGACATCAGTTTCTTCGAGGTGCACGATGCATTTACCATCATGGCGGCTCTGAGTCTGGAAGCCTCCGGTTTTGCACAAAAGGGCCAGGGTGTGCGGATGGCACTGGAAGGCGATATTACCATCAATGGGCGGCTCCCTATCAGCACGATGGGGGGCTTGAAAGCACGTGGGCATCCTGTGGGTGCAACGGGCATTTATCAGATTGTCGAAGCCGTGATTCAATTGCGCGGTTTGGCAGGACCGAACCAGGTCAAAAACGCGCGCTTGGGAATGACACAGAACATCGGTGGCAGTGGCGCGACCATTGTGACGCATATATTGGAAGCTATGGGATGAGGTGTGAAACGTGAAGTGTGAAAAATTATGAGCGCAACCACAAGTCACGAATTACGCAGCACGCAGCGCGTTTTACGTTTCGTTTACAGATCAAGGAAATAACAAAGGAGACATTATGGAAGTCAAAGTCGTTCATGATTGGCGTCTACGAGGACAACGATACCGGTTGGAGGGAGAGGTGTGCGAACATTGTGGGGCGAAAATTTTCCCGCCGCGTGATATTTGCCCGGAGTGCAAACAACCGGCAAAGAAACCCTACACACTCAGCGGCAAGGGGGAGGTCTACAGTTACAGTACCATCCACAGCGCGCCCGAGGGTTTCGAGCCGTATGTGCCCTACACGGTTGCCCTGATTAAGTTAGAAGAAGGCCCGATGGTCACCGCACAATTGACCGACGTGCAGCCAGAGGACGTGACTATCGGGATGCCCGTGGAAATGGTCACCCGCCGTTTGCGTGTCCAGGGGGAAGATGGCACGATTGCGTATGGATATAAGTTCCGGCCTGCTTATTTTCGACAACCGGCCGGCTAACGATGAGTATGGGCATAAAAGGGACGCAAGTTTCCTAAATTTTAAAGGCAGGGTTTCCGAACCTTGCCTTTTATCTTTACACTTTTACAGCGGCCAAAGCCGCTGGAAAAGAGGGTATTTTTTGATTTCGAGCGTAGCTCGAAATCAAAAAATACCCTCCTAAAAGCGATTTTAGTCGCGCAATCCCACCCAATTGGATTAAAAAATATCCTGCCTTGAAAAAGTACTAGTACTTTTTCAAGTTATAAATGACGGGTGGTGACCACGCAACCATTGTCTTCTAACTGGATAGGGCGGCTAAAGGCCGCTACG
>JAFGFI010000389.1 GCA_016931185.1 Anaerolineae bacterium | reverse complement strand
GGTGGCTTCGACAGGCTCAGCCAACGGACGCGCCCGTCTTGCGGTTGAAAGTTATGCCGAAGTGGTGTAAAATATGTAAAATACGTATTTTACAACGGAGGGCAGGATGTCTGTCTTGCAGAAAGTCAGTCGAACCGAGCTGGCCCGCAACACGCGCCGTGTGCTGAGCGATGTCCAGCGGGGACGCACGACGCTGATCGAAACGCACGGGGAGCCCGAGGCCGCACTGTTGGACATCGTGGATTATCGCATCCTGCGGGCGGTCGTGCGTTACTATGCGGAATTGCCGGATATCGACCGGGAGGTCGGCCTGACGCAGGCCACGGTCAAGGCAGTGGATGACCCCGAAGCACGCTACGCGCTGATCTTCGCGCACTACCTCGCCGGGAGCATCAGCCTGGCAAGGGCGGCGGAACTGCTAGACATGCCGTGGCTGGAACTGCGGGCGCGCTGCCAGCGGCTCGACGTGCCGCTGCGATCCGTGCCGGGCGATGCGGAGAGCGCAGCCGCCGACGTGGCGACGGCTGCCGCATGGTGAATCGGACGTATGTCCAAGCCGGAGCTGCTGGATAATACGGTCCTCTCCAATTTGGCTCTGGTGGGGCAAATGGATCTGGTGTTCCACTTGTGGCCGGATCAGGTTAGCACAACGGGCGAGGTGCTTTCTGAATACCAGGCCGCCGCGCAGGCTGGACACCTTCCAGCCCAGGCCTGGAGTGATTTGCCTGTGGCGGACATGACGCCGCGGGAAATTGCCATTGCCGAGAGTTTCTCCACACGCTTAGGGGCCGGTGAACGTAGCTGCTTGGCAGTTGCGCATACGCGCGGCGGGCTCCTGGCCACGGACGATGCTGACGCGCGCGCTGCGGCCAAGCGGTTGGGAGTCCCTGTCACGGGGACGATAGGCATTCTGGTCCTGGCCGTGCGCCGCGAACTGCTGACCCTGCGACAAGCCAATACGCTGCTGACCGAAATGATTGCCGCGGGGTATCGCTCACCGCTGGAAAAGTTGGATACGTTGGTCTAACGCCGTATCTTTCCAAAGAGCAATACCGTATACCCTAAGCTCCTATGCCGATTACAATTAGAGTACACTTCATGTCACGAAAACATTGTCAATTTACGCCCGATGATGTACCATCCATTTACAGCCGGAATATATCATTCCGTAGGACTAGCTCACCGTGGCGGACACAATTATTTTTGTCAACAAAAAAGGGACCCAGTTGACAATCGAAAAAGGGCTCGCACTTCAGAATTTTCCTGTAAGTCTCGTGAGAGACGTTTCCAGAGAAATAGGACTACGCTCTAAATGAAGCAGGGAAGGTCCCTACGTGCCTTTTGGCCCCCGTATGTCGGATCCTGCCTTCGGCAAGCTATGTGTTAGTATGTATTGCATTCACATCACAGCATAAGTCGCCAAACCGATAACGATCGTCGCTTGCCTGGCTCCACAGTCATGAGCTGACCACCAATATTCTTATAAAATTCGTTCGCTGGTAAATCGGCAGGACACTTGATACATACAAATGTTTTCCCGACTCTGGCTGCTTCGGCACACAAGGCATTTATTAAAATTTTGCCTATGCCTTGAGATTGATAATCTGTTTCAACAGCTATGTGATATAAAGTAGCTTGTTCATCTCGTCGACAATGATATTCCACAAACCCAATAATTTGATGAGAATTTTGTGCCACTAATACTTCATTCCTCTTGATTGCTTCTAACAAAGCTGGCCGGCGCACGAAGCCTAATTCCTGACGATGGCTATCTGCTAAAATCTTAATCATGTCAATATCCGCTTCGGTAGCCTTGCGAGTTGTAATCTCATCGTTTCCAGAGATCAAAGACATCCTCCTCTTGTGGAGGCAAAGTACTGCCTCCGTGTTGGCTACGACGCGGACGGATACGCAGCATATTTACAGTTTCGCGTTCGTCATCCACTAAGACAGCCTCGCCGGTGCGTTTAAGGGCTTTGATAAAGGTACGTAGTTCACCACCCATATAATCCTGACTAAGACTATTCAACGCAGACATATCCGCGCGGGTAGTTAATTTGTGACTGAGAATGATGTCACACTGCGACAACACATCTGGGTCAATCGCAGAAGGTTGTTGGCTGGCAACGACCAACGATAATCCTGGCTGGCGGCCCTCTTTAGCCCAGCGAATGAGTTGGTCCTTAGATAACGTGGTGCTGCCATTAGGCACAAATTGATGTGCTTCATCTAACAGCATCCAAACGCGCGGTAAGGGGGTTGCTAGACCGAATTCTTCTCTGAGGCGAGCATCCGAGCGAGCACGAAATAGGTTGCGTGCAATAATTGAGATTACCAAATTGCGAAGCCCCCTATTACCAGGCTCTAAGCGGCTCAAATCCAGTACATTGACCATTCCCGGCATAAAGAGTTCCTGGAGCGGTTGGTAGCCACTAGTTGCAAACAGCTCCCAGCTTTGCGCTGCTTCTACACGGTTGAGCAAAGCCTCTTTGGTAGCATCTGGAGCTTTGCCATCTCGTTCTATCATTTTAGTAATATCCGGGATGATGAAAGGCTCGCTTTTATTTTGTAACCGCTGTACAGCACGGAATAGAACAATCCCTAATGGTTTATTGATGTCGGCGTTAAATAAATCACACCAGCCATCAGGTGACAAATCAGAAGGATTCAAACGTAGCGGAATGACATTGACTCCTCGCTGTTTGAGTATCTGAAGCACATCGGCATCATAGAGCGTAGTGGGGTTACCAGGGATGAGTAAGCGTACTTCGTATCCCTTGGGTGCGAGACCCCAACTAAACAAAGCGTCTTGTTGAGATACGTTGGCTTGCGTCATTGTGTGATAGACGCCCATCGGGTCTACAATGATGGGAATTACCTCACTACCACCGACGGACAGCAGTTCTTCTACTATCACGCCCAATGTGTAGGATTTTCCACTGCCACGCTTGCCGCAAACCAGGACCGCACGTGAGCCTTCAGCATTCAAATACGCCAGTTCATCAGATTGAGTATCTTTGCCTAAAAGCATTTTCATAAGTTCACCTCAACTCGTACAAAGGGAACTAGGCTTTCCCAGTATGAAAGCCCTCCGTGAACGCCGCTATCATTAGCGCGAATGGCCGCACCGAGATAGGGATACCGATATAGGGTATATGTTTGGCCGGACATAAAGAATTCCAAACCATAGTCTAGAGACAGGCCACCGCCGTATTGATAGCGCGGATGGTCAGAACGCAATGGATCAGCCCGCTGCAAAGCTGGATGTTGAGCTTTCCACAGAATGCCGTGGTCAGCAGTGAGATAAACTGCCCCTGGAAGTCCTGTGGTCGCGATGACTTGGATCAACTGACGATAGTCGTCGTAGATGGCGTTAACCGTTGCTTCAACCTCGCGCACTGTAACTTCGCGACGACTATGAGCCAGACCATCCAACCCTTCGCGCATCAGTTGCGCATAAGTGCCTTCTAAGGGTTGCTGCGCCAAAGTTTCTAAAGCTTTGGTGATTCCTGCTACTCGAGTCAGAGGGATACCTTCAAAAAGGCACGCCGATACTTCGTTGCGCTCGCGTTGCCAGTAGGAAAATCCCATAGAGTGAGGGATGCCTACGTCTACCAGACGACGAGCCAATGGCGGTGTGCCGATGATACCTGGAAACCCTACATCAGGTACAATGTGGTCATTGTTGAAGTTATATGTGATAGACGGCCCATCAATCAGGCATGGCGCTGGGACTTCGGGCCAGAACTTTACATCCTCATAACTCAAGCCGTCAATCAGCAATAATGCCACAACACGATAACCACGTTGCACTGTGTCACGTATGATGTGCTCGCTGACATGCCGATGGGTGAGTAGTAAACGACGCGCATCCGCCAAGCGCAACGGGAGCATCTGGTTCACATCAGCGGGTGTATAGGTAAGCGCTTCATTCATAACTTGAAACCGATGCCGATAGCGCGTGTCTATATGGGGGATAAGCATCGGTTGTTCAGAATGACGCTCTAAGGCGTCCAAACGTTCCACCAATGTATCAGCGTCGGGCATAATCGTTACTTCCGGCGGCAGACACAAAAATCCAAGCGAGTCAATCTCAGCCATGACGGGTCCGCGCTGCAACATTTTAAGCAACCGCGTAAATCCGGCTTCAGTCATACCGTATTGGCTCCACAGTGATACGCACACGGCGCTTGGCATGCAGACCACGCAGGGCCACCCAAAACTCATCTTCGGCCAGACGGCGCTGCTGCTGCCACAGTGCGCTAACTTCAAGAGCATTGCTTTCAACGCTGAAGGTTTGCATCACGGCTTCTTCGGGCCCAGTCAATTGTACCTCACGCAACTTGCGACTTAAGATCTCTACCTGGTGGCGTGTTTGGAGAAACTGTTCGTTGACCTGCTCCAAGAGTTGTAATAATTTATGGAATTTACCTTCCTCCTCGGTTGGAAAGTCGGTCAGCACGCCCCGGTCGCCAAGTTGTTTTCGGGCAATATGCAAACATTCATTCAAACCGGTAAGTTTCTCTTGTACTCCGTGCCCCTCTTGAGTGATACCTTCACGCTCTTCTACCGCTAATGCTTGGATATAGGGTGATACAAGCGTCGCGCCTATTGACTCCAAGTCTTGAGCAATAGCTTGCACCAACCGCTCTCGCATTTCCAAAAGCGCATCACGTACGGCATCATAGAGCCGTTCGTAGCTGTCTTCAGGGGCCAGTGGGTTATATTGCAACGGACGCCACAATCTATCGGCAGGGAACTTGAGACCATGGATTAACGCTTGTTGATATCGTTCCTGGCATTGTGCAAACCGCTGCACGGAGGCTTCACGCACCTCGCGCACGGCAATAGCAATCTCATCCAGTCGTAATTTGTAGGTGGGTGAGTGTGGTAGCGCTTGCTCTTTATCAGCGCTGATGTGACCGTTGATATCTTGTGAGAGGCGTTGGAACTGCTCGCGCGGCTCGCGTACTAGGTCACCCAATTGTTGGATTTGTTCTTGTAGCGCAGAGCCGCGTTCCACCAAATCAACCCAGGCAGCAAACTCATCATACCGCGCACTGAATGCCTCACAGCGGGTTTTTAAAGCATCCAACTGTTGTTCGCGAGCTTTCAAGTCTTGTGATAGACGTGCCAATGATAATAATCCTAGATCCTCTGTCTTGAGTTCAGCTTGCTGCGCTTCAATTTCGTGTCGGATTTTCTGCGTCTCGTTTTCCAGGGCTGTGTACTGGCGCAGAATTCGTGTGCGCAGGTCGTTGATTTGAAGAACATAATCCACCCCACCTTGCACTTGTGCATTCAACCGTTCTCCCTGACGATGTTCAAGCATGGGGATACGGCCTAACATCCGAGATGCCTGTTGACGGAGTGCTATTTGCCGTTCTCCTGCAAAGATCTGTAGTTGACGATGGTAAGCTTGCGTGGATCGTCGCAACCGGATAAGTTGTTCATCGTCAGGCTTGTTTTTGAGCCGTTCGTTTACAATTTCCCGTGCTTTCTCTATTGCCTCACGCCATTGCTTGAGCTGTGCTGATTCCGGGAAACCGCTCAACAGAGTATCAAGGTCTGCCTGCCATGCCTGGATTTCTGCCGTCAGTTCATCTATTGAGGGCGCTTGCGAAACAGTTTCACGCCAGATGCCACGCCGGGAATCGTTTTCAAGTAGACCGCGCTCCATCATCAAATCCAACGTGGCATCGATCTCTTTTTCTCGGTAACCCAACTGTTCGGCACGGCGATAAACATCGTTGGATGATAGTAAGTGGACTTCGTAACTTCGTCCCGCGACCTGAATGCGCTCGGTTGCAGATGCCACCTCTATCCAACTACGGATTTTTTGCTCTAATGGATGCAATTTGAAGCGCACTGCGCCCTTGCTACCACTCCCAGCTTCGCGCCGCGTGGGGAAATCCTGCACAATCTCGATCAAAGCTGGGAAGTTACTGATAAATGCATCCAGGCCGGTATTGGAAAATGTAAAAAGGGTTGCCACATCTTCTTTCATGCCTTCGTAGATAATTTGCCCCTGGCGTTCGTGTGCTGTTTCTAGATGCTTGATGGCATTGACATATTTGGTCAAAGAACTTTCCCAATTGCTGACACGCATCAAGGTATCATACTCGGGGTAAATCGCATCAAGCAACCGCAGCAAGGCCGTTTCTATCAACCGCTCCTGAGCTGCTTCTACCGGCACGCCAACAGCAGCGTTGAACAAACCACGGAAAACATTGTCCAATAAATCTGACTGAAAATACTGTACCTGTGGGTCATCCGGTTTAGGAATGAGGTTGTCGGCACGCTTAGCTTCCATTGTCTCGTGCATCGTCAACAACAGCAGCGGCGTCAGTTTGTAGGGCGAAACAATTGGGGCAACGATACGTTCCAATGTCGGTGAGATGACGCCTTCCTCGCGATACATCAGGTTCAACGTCAAAGTAATTTGTCGTGTGGCATAGTCTATTTGAAGTGGTTCGGCATGGCGGCGGCGTTCTTCTTCAGGCACATCCAGGTACCGCCGCAGTCGTATCTGGACAACAACATCACCCAGCGGATTGGCGTCCCGCACGATATCATCTTCCCACAAAATCCGCACATGGACGCGACGTTTGGGGAACTTCCGGGCAAATCCATTGAAATGTCCTTCCAGTACCAGTCCTAGATTGCGAGTCAGACCGTCGGGAATGGTTTCCATCATCGTCCATTGACTAGAAGGAAAGATATGCTGGGTAAGCAAGTTCTGAAACGCTTTCAGCGCACGCTGTTTAGTGGGATCTGCAGTTTCATAGTAAGAGCGCCAGAATTCGCGGATAGTTGTTGGTAGCCATTCTGTATTGACCTGCACTTGGTCCAGCCCACGCAGTGTAAAGCCCGGGTCACGTACATCACCCACTGAAATAATGAGGTCGCCCTGTGCACTCTGGGAAAGATCATCAAATGCTTGTCGTAAGTTGACTTGCTCTTGCATTGTGCGTTTGAGACCTTCGTTGGGGAATGCTGCTGCCCATTTGATAGCACGCTCACGCTCCGGCTGTCCACGCACCAAGCTATGCGTCAATGCCTGCGAGACAATCTGCGGAATTTTCTTGGGGCTATCGTATTGAATCTGCCCACCCATAAAATCTTCTATTAGATGTCCAGGCGTATAGGCTGCGTCAGGAGGATAACCCATTTCGATGTAACGACGGGTGGCACGGCGAAAAACATTGACGACGGTACGTGGACCATCGGCCAAATCTTGTCGTGACGAAATCTGCCCCAGCGCATCCAAACATTCCGGGCTGAGGATACGCGCCTGATGCTCTTCAAAGTCGAAAGTTTTGGCCAAGCGCTGCCACAGGCGGCCTGGGAACTCGCGGTCGTACACCGTGCTCAAGTCCAAGCTCACTTGCAAAACGCGGTGAATCAGATCCCCACGTATATCGCGCATCAGCCCAATTTCCTTGGGCGGAATGACCATAATTAGGCCAAAGTTCAAGTGACCACGCCGGGTGAGGATGGCGCCAATCACATCAAATAATGGACTGATAGGATCTTTGACGCCGGATTTGATTTCTGGCTCAATGTACTGCTGTACTTCATCGGCCAATAGCAGTAGCCCTTCAAAACCAGCTCGTTGTGCTAAGTGAGTCATTTCTTCAAAGAAATTGATATAATCATTAGGGCCGAGGTCCAAAATTTCCGGTTTGTCCTGCGCCATCCGCTGCGCTGCCGCCACGTCAATGTTGTATTGGCTTGCCAACGTCTGGGCGTTGCGTTCCATCACCGCTTGATAGATAGCCTTTGCTTCGCCGACCAAGTTGGGACGCGTGCGGCCAATCTCATAGTGTGCCCAGCCGAAGCAACCCACAAGTAAATCGGTAAGGCGATTGAGTTGGAACGGTGGTGTAACCAGTATGTTGGCGGCCCGAGCGCGTTCCCAGAGATACAACGCCGTGCTGGTCTTTCCATAACCATACTCGGCGGTGAGATAGCCGCGCACTGCACCGCCTTGCTGTACTTCTTGGATGATTTGGCGTTCAAAGGCAGCCACACTTTGACCACTTTGGCCATTCTCAGCTTGCCTGCCCAATGGCACATAGGTTCGCACGTGGCGTTTATAGGCTTCGTCTACAGCTTCTGGACGCTCCAACAAGTCGATAGCCCGCTGCGTGGCGACAATTTCCTCTTTACTCAGAATAGCTTGCAAACCCTCTAAACTCATCGGATGCTCCTCATACACAGAAAAATATTAACACAGGTGTTTGGTTTATACTACAGCACTTGGCCAATAACTGCCCATAAGTTTTCATCGTATAGCGGGTTGGATGCGTAATAATCCAACAGGCTCAGGTTGCGATACACAATATCCACATCACGGTGTGTGGGGATCGGTAAAGCGATAGTTGGCAGTCCAAGATGATTGGGCTGTGTGGTGATCACCAACACGGTACGCGTGTCGTTGAGCTGGAGTTCAGCTATGAGCCGTCGCAAGGCCAGAGCATCGTCGGGCGCATTGTCAATCACTACATGCGTCTGTCCTGATGCGGCCTGCATGTAATAACTATGCGCGGAAGCATAAACCACTGAGTGCAGTACACGCGCCACAGTCCAGCCAAGCAGTGTCTTGCCCGAACCCGGAGGTCCATAGAGATTGACGCGCTCCGGGAAGCACCACAAACGTTCAATCTCGGCCAACGTCACGCTTTGACTGTCGGTCAGCCAGTCACGGCAAACCTCAGTCTTGAGACGATTTAGCAGCATCAATAAACGACTCGTTTCCATTTCTTCAGTGTAACAGATCTCGTAATTCCGGCCACCTTAGAAAACGCACAAAGCGCCCATAGACACCTGCACCTGTACCAGGCTGAACCACGGTAGGGTAGAGCGGCAGAGTCCAATCCAGCACACGGTCCAGTGCAGAAGGGTCCAGGAGGCAAATACGGCAAAGGCTTTCGCGTCGCTCCGGCGTGAGCAAAAAATCGATACATAGATCTCCGTTTGTTGCCTGCCCGACCCAACCTAATGCCAACAGCGCCAGTTCTGGTGGGCAGAAGTGTCGTCGGGTAAAGATATCATTTTCGATAACGGGAGGAGTAAGTGCCTTAAGCCAATGTGTCGCGCCTACTAAACTAAATTTGCTAAGTGACACTGTTCCTTCACGTGTTGCGTCCGGGATTTCACTTGCAAAACAGAGACTTGCCTCAATTTCACCAATGAGGGATGCTACCAAAGGGTCCCACAAAGAATCATTGAGACTAACAACATTTGCCTTCCAAAGATAATTTGTAAAGTATCGATATGTCCAAGAAAAACCATTCTCCAATGGAAGATCTACATTCCAAAGGCTGTACTGAAAATAATGCAACAAGTTTCCCCACAAGGAGGGAGTTTTATAGCAAAGCAACTGTATTAATTTGCCATTTTCAGTGAGAACATTGTTGTTCACGAGTCCCAGCTGCCGCAACCTGGTTTCCTGTCGTTCTGGCTGGGTAACGTGATCATAAGGTAAGTCTGCCCCAATCGCGTCAAATACTTCTTTTGATCTTTCTGGAGTAACTTCATGTCGAATATGAAAGCTCAGCGTCATTGTTTTAGCCCTTCCAGCAAATGCGCATACAGTGGTGAGTATTGCTTTAGTAAGTCTTTCACAAGACTGTGATTTTTCCCAGCGGTTTCTACTGTATCAAGAACTACTGTCAGATTATGCATAATGCGTGCAAAACGGTCCTGTTGCAAAACTTCAAAAGATTGACAATAATGACAACTATGCCCCGTTGATTTTTTAAGTTCAAGGAACTCATCACGTTTAAGCCCACGAGCGGTTAGATCTCTATAAGTGATATTGTAAGCGCGCACAAATGGCATATATATCTTGCCATAGCCTGCGGTTTTCATCCAGCCTACAGAATCAAAACTGTTAACACCCACCATATTTAACAGATAGATAACGGGAGGAGTGCCAACACCGAAAGCATGCAGATGAATTTCTGATTGCTTTAAAATTTTACTTAAGTGTACCAGCAAATCAAGGGCAGCAGGTGTTACCGAGTTTACGCTACTGGCTTTCCCATTAGTACCAAAAGAACCAAAGCCTAAACGTTTAGCACCGATAGCCAAGTATTGAGTCAAACAATACTCTATTTGTTCAATAGTATGACCTTGCATCACAAGTAATGCCTTGGATTTCAAAGAATCAGGCATTTCTAAGAAGAATAAGCGTCCACCGTCTGCTGTCCTACGTACTTTATGCCAAACATCGTTAGACGAATCAGAAGAGGTTGGAACATAGTCTGGTAGTACATACCAATCAGCCCAAGTATTAACACGATAAAAATCCAATAGCCGATAATACATTTCATCGTAAGCAATGCGTCCCATTTGAACAAAGTAACCACCGCTGTCAAACCATACTTCACTGATTGCACCGGTTTCTTTCATCTCACGGATCAAACGCAAGGTTGAGGGAGGGGTAAAAAGCGGCGTCACTAATATGCGAAAGAGAGGATTGCGTTGATCGCCGCTTTCTTTCCACAACGTTTGAATTTTATGTATTTCTGAAACACCTCTTGTAATAGAGGCTACAAACTGGACATTTGTATCATCTCAATAAGTAGGGGCAGGCCCCTGGTTCGCTTGTCATTATGTGAATTGGCTTTAGAATTGCAAGCATGTTAGACGATC
>JAFGFI010000388.1 GCA_016931185.1 Anaerolineae bacterium | reverse complement strand
TCCTTTGGCTCTCAGTTGGATTGTATTATTAACTATCTAACCTGTCCAACTTTTGGGGTGCACTACAGAATCTCACCTTTGACATCCATAAAGGTGGCCTTTAAATTCAAATTCGAACAAAGTTCTTTAATTTCGAATAGGTAAGCTGGGTTCATAACAATGACTACCAATGACTTAGGGGAGGCTTTACACAAGGCATCTGGAGATTCAATCCGGTGTCCAGTTACAGGTACATAACATCCTTGCTTAGTTTTATTGACATCAACACAGAAATCCACCAAGTCATCGTCAGGATCAATCAAATAAGAAAAAACTACACCCTTTGTCGCCATTCCCCAAACAGCGACCGTATATCCATCATTTTTCAGGCTCTGTATTTTTTCCCGCGTTTCTAATATCTGTAAATTTTCACTCTTTGAGTAACAAGTCAACGCATCAATCAATTGCGATGGAGTCGTTTTACAACCTACCGTATCCTCAAGAGAAAGAGCAGTCTTAGCTTCACACCAAAGATACTGCCCTTCAAATGCGTTCTGCACCATTTCAGTGCTGAAGCCGGCTATTTCCAGAGTACAAGCTATACTATCATGGGTAAAATAATTACAATGTTCATAGCAAAAATCCAAAAAAATACCATTTTCTATGATCCACCACAGATCAGGGACCTCAAGGAAAAAAGGTACCCCTGGAAACTTTTTCAAAGCACGCTCTATGGATTTCAGAAAGAATAACGGGAACTGGATGTGCTCCAAAACATGCCTACAGATTACGAGAGCCGGTTTCTCAGGAATATACTGTTCTTGAAAGAAATCTTTGATAAACCTAACCCTTTTATTCTTCTCTGACATATTATCAGGCTCATAGCTGGGATCAATTCCAAGTCCCTGGAGATCCGGAAACATTTCAGTTACCATCTTTAGAAATGTCCCCTTGCCACAACCTATATCGATTACCAGCCCCCCATTTGAGGCATACTTTTGATGAAGATAGGCGGCAATCTCTTCGTAATAGTGAACCATAACATTTGAAGAAACACTATTGTCGTATCCCTCATCATACCGCAAAAGGCTCGGGTCAAAATCAATATTACAAGCAAATCCACATGCCGGGCATACTGCCAAAGTAAACTTTCCGCACGGAATGTTCTTTGCTTGTTTTTTCTTATTGAAAACATAGTTTTGCATAGCGGGAAGTTTCTCTCTTTTTACAGTCATGACCATCTGTGGATTCTCACAGATTGGGCAGCATTGAGATACTAACATTATAGCTCACCCTCCTCAGCCATTCGCTTGTTTTTTCAAGTTGTGGTTACCCTTATTAATCAAAAACTTCTTTGACACAAGTCGGTTTTATGAAGACCTACATCTGCAAGGCCTAAGATATTTCTCTTTACAGATAACTCTGAGTTCACAGTATTCTCCGCAGAGCCAACTGCTCAAATATCTGAAGGCGAAGCTTAGGAGCCAACATGGCCGCTGCACCGAGTGAGAGCAATGCAATCAGCGCTAGAACGAGGAACGTGCCCAGCGGCAGCATGTCAGTTTGCAAAATCCACTTCCCCAATGCCACCACACAAAGCGATCCAACCATTGGGAGCCCTACATCCTCAAAGTACCATCTCCATTGCTCGCCCCGGAGAAGGCGACGATGCATCAGCGGAAGCTCAATCAAAACGTAGCCGCTGTTCAAAATAACCCAGACAGCAGCCCCCCCCCATGCACCATAGCGGGAGGTAAGCCCCAGCATCAAAGGGACCATAAATAGAATGGCAATTCCATTGGTGTACAACGTCAGTTTGGTCCAACCATAAGCCAATTGCAGAAGGTACGGCAATCCCATCAGGCCATTCAAAGCCGTGCCGATCGTCAGCAACCCGACCAGAGGTGCTGTATTGGCCGCTGTTGCGGGGTCGCCGGTCCAGAGTAAGAGGATCTCAGGTGCGAATAATGAAAGAACAATGGCAGCCGGCAGGACTAACACCGATGAAAGCTGGCAACTGAGATGATAAAGCTTTTTGAGGCTTTCCTCATCTCCCTGGCTGACCAGTTGCGAGAAGCGAGGAAAAACGGCGTAATTCACAGGGTAGGCAACGATCAATAGATTAGAAGCCACGGTGCTCGCAAGCGTGTAATAACCGAACATCTCCAAAGGCAAAACCTTACTCAAAATGACCTTGTCGAGCTGCGTCAAAATAAGAGAAAGCACAGAAATACCGCTCATCCCCGCGGCAAAGCGCCAGATGCTTTTAAGCAAATCGAGATCGAAACGGGCAGAGGAGAGAGCGGACGGCAGTCCCCGCCACAAAGCGACAGCGAGGGCCAGTGTCTGAACGGTGCTGGTGAACGCCTGCCAGATAAAGAATGCCTGAATAGTGGGAGAGATGAACCGGAGAATCAAGATAGCACCGATCCCCCGTACCGCAGCCGTTCCGACATTGATCATGTTCAATGTGACCTGCTGCTGCATCCCCCGCAATCCGCCGGAATAGAGGCTGATGGGCCATTGGACCGTCATGATCAGTCCCATCAAAGTCACAGCTTGCCGGACGGTTGAGGTAGGGAGGGATTCTGCCTGCACCCAGTCTTCCGCAATCAAAGGGGCCAATGCAAAAACGATGATCCCGATCAGCAAAGCCACAACCCAATAAACCACCTCGAGCGTGCGCGCCAAATCACGCATTTCCTTAGCAGTATCGGGCACAGCAGAAAGTCTGGCGAGTTCGCGGTTCAACGTCTGACTTAATCCCATATCCAGCAGCACGAAAGTTGCACCGAGGGTACTGAAAACTCCTACCAGCCCATAGGCCTCGATGCCCATAAACCTGATATAGAGAGGCACCAAGACAATGGCCAACAGTGCACCAAGGGTATTACCGGCGTAGTTGGCCAGAATGTTATGCCGCAATCGTTGCATGGTGGTCGCTCAAATCCTTGATGTGACGCAGGTCAGGCTCAACGCACCCTACGCAGCCAGGCATCGGGCCAATGGGTGATAGCCTCGGTAAGATCGCTCTCATTGAAAGGCCACGCGGGCTGCTCAATGACAAATTCAGGATGAACACTAGCGAACTCAATTGCCGCTTCAGCAGGGTTATCCCATATCCATTCGGCCTTGCCACGGGGCACGTCATAGAGATCTCTCATACTGCCATCCATCGCCACAATGTAAGATCCAGGAGTAATCAAGTCGTGATAGGCATTAAGTTCTCCAAGGACATGCTCCTTGGTGTGCTTGGAATCCAGGAGAACCATGACCGTTTCTCCAGGCCGGACAAGTGATTTGACCTGATTCACAATTTCTGGTGCGGATGAATCTCCTTCGATAAGCGTGATCAAGGGGAACAACTCATGCGCTTCGAGGGCTTTCCGATTATGGGGACGGATTTCGATATCCACTCCGATCACACGCCCCTTGCCCATTGCCTTACACAGGCTCGCGTAGAGGATCAAGGCCCCCCCATGAGCAACACCACACTCAATAATCACGTCGGGCTTGACGCGATAAATGACCTCCTGAATCCGAATAATATCTTCCGGAATCTGAATGATAGGTCGGCCCATCCAGCTAAAGACATAGGGATATTTGGCATTCCACCCTACTTTGAGCCATTGATGCGAGATAAGCTCAAAGGACTCTTTGGAGTAGAGGTCCAGCGCCACGCTCTCGCCATTTTCTTCTTTCACCAGCGTCTTGCATTCTGTGTCAATAATAAGTTTCATTTGTATCCCACCGTTCTATATGAATGTTATCGCTAAGGGTCTTTCAGCTGCGCATGAAACATCGCGGTCAAGACCACACCTCGTGCTAAAGCGCCGGGATGCAGGTTTTCCACCAAGTGATGGACTCCTCAATCCCCGCCTCAATCTCGTAATGTGGGTGCCACCCCACCTCCTCCTTCAAACGACGCACATCGGCGACCAGGAAAGGTGGATCATTAGGCGCCGTTGGAAGAGCGCCCAGGCGGATCAAGTCCTCACGACCGAGCTGTATAGCAATCTTATACACAAAATCTCTGATACTGAGGGGGCACCCAGAGGCGACATTGACAGGGCCGGAAACATTTTTATCCAGCAGCGCAACGAAAGCATCGGCCACATCCTTGACGTAGAGAAAGTCACGGATTTGATTGCCATGTGAACACAGAGCCGGTTCTCCCTTCAACAATGCACTGATCACTGACGAGACTAGTCTGCCCAGCTGTTCGTAAGGGCCATAGAGAAAGAAAATGCGCCCCCACGCCGCACTCAACCCCATCTCGCGAACAAAAGCCTCTAAAAGCTGATAAAGGGCCTGTTTGCTCACTCCATACAAAGTCCTGGGGCGAAGAGGTGTAACAAGCTCAGAGCAGTACCCATAATCCCAGTCATATTCCATGCAGCTTCCTGCCATCACAATACGCTGACCGCCAGCGCGTACGAAGGCTTGAAGCAGTTCAAGGCTGGCCTGCACCCAACGTAAATTCTCCGGAGCAGACCAATATTTGCCCGGTGCAACGTACCAAGCAAAATGCAGCAAATGGGAAGGCGCAACAGACTCGATCAACTGGCGTATCTGCAATGCGTCCAAAAGGTTCACTTGATGCCATTGAACATTGGTTTGATCCAGCAAAGGGGTATCTATCGTCGTGGCGTGGACCTCATATCCATGTTCGAGAAGCAAAGGAAGGCACTGTCGTCCTATGAACCCTGCTGCACCTGTGATCAAAACACGCTTCATACTGTACAATCCGGCCAACACAAATCTTTCTCAGAGATGACGGTAACGTCCAATGGCCACTTTACGCTAAAAGCCGGATCATCCCAGCGCACTCCTCCAGCACACTCAGGATGATGAAATTCCGACATCTGATAAAAAACCTCGGTGTCGTCCGACAACGTCTGAAAGCCGTGAGCACAGCCAACAGGGATATAGAACATCTTGTAATTATCTGCTGTCAACTCGACTGACATCCACTTTTTGAAAGTAGGGGACTCAGGCCGCAAGTCAACCACGACGTCGTAAATCGCACCGCGAGTGCATCGAATCAACTTCACCTCGGCATGAGGGAAAGCCTGGTAATGCAGTCCTCGCAATGTACCCTTTCGATGGCTGAAGGAAATGTTACACTGAACCAAAGCTGTGTTCAATCCATAGGACCGCATCTCATCTTCACACCAGGCTCTGGCAAAGAATCCCCGCTCATCCTGCAGCTTCTCCGGTTCTATGATCCAAATGTCAGGAAAAGAAGTCCGCGTAAAAATCATGCCATCCTCACTTCAAGAAAATGACGAGAATCTGGCCCCAGCCAGCTAGTGTCAAAGGACCAGCAAGCAACAGAGCCGTCAATCAAAAGTTTTCCCTGCTGCCAAAAAATTTCTGTACCACGCGATGGTCCGCTGCAGCCCCGCATCAAGCGTGAAAAGAGGCTCCCAACCCAACACACGCCGCGCCTTAGCTGCATTCAGATACTGGTTCTGGATCTCGTTCACGGCTTCATTGCGGACATCAGGTTCGAGATCCGATTCCATGAGCGACAGGAGCTGATGGACCAGCTCCAAAACGGTGATCTGGAGTTCATTGGAAAAGTTAAAGGCCTCCCCGCGCAGGTCAGGCATCTCAGCCAGCTTCTCAACCAGGAGCATATAGGCGGCAGCTCCATCCTCGACATAAAAGTAATCCCGCACATAGTGCCCATTCGAACGAATGACGGGCCGTTTTCCACGCAAGATGGAGCGAATCGTACCGGGTACGATGCGGTTCCAATTCAAGTCCCCGCCGCCGTAGAAGTTTCCGCACCGGCTGATGACTACAGG